>NZ_JBFAPA010000010.1:0-370889 GCF_040675465.1 Actinocrispum sp. NPDC049592
TACTTGGGCTGGAAATGGATGTCGGCGATCACCGGGATCTGCGACTTGCGCGCGATCGCCGGCAGCGCCTCGGCGTCGTCCTGCGACGGGCAGGCAACCCGCACGATGTCACACCCGGCCGCGGTCAGCTCCGCGATCTGCTGCAGCGTCGCGTTCACGTCCGCGGTCACCGTGGTGGTCATCGACTGCACCGAGACCGGGAACTCACTGCCCACACCAACCGAGCCCACCATGAGCTGACGGGTCTTTCGCCGCTCGGACAGGACGGGCGGCGGAAGCGACAGCATCCCCAAATCTACCCGGCTCATCGCGATCTCCCTTCCGAGACAGCACTTCTGGTAGTGGTGAGCGCTGTCAGGGCGAATCGTGCGATCGACTCCCCGTCGAGGCCGCAGCGCGCAAGGACGTCCGCGCGACTGCCGTGATGCACAAACGACCTGGGAATCCCCATGTTGAGAACCGGGGTGCGGCCCCTTGCGTCAACGCACGCCTGTGCCAGCGCTATACCCATGCCTCCGGTCCGCACGCCGTCCTCTACGGTGACCACGAGATGGTGCCGATCGCTGAGGTGGACCAGGGTAGGGTTCACTGGCAGCAACCAACGTGGGTCTACCACGGTCACGCCATAACCGTGCCTTTCTACAATGGACGCGGCTCGCAGTGCCGGGATTGCGGTGGTTCCCGCTGCCACGATGAGCAGATCGAGGGGACGACGTTCGCTGCGGTGGAGGATGTCGATGCCATCCATACGGTTGCGAGCCGGGATGTCTGGTCCTGCTGAGGCTTTGGGGAACCGCAGCGCTGTGGGGCCATCGTCGGTAGTGAGTGCCTCGCGTAGTTGCGCGGCGAGTTCGGCGGTGTCACGAGGTGACGCGATGCGCATGCCCGGAATCTGGCTGAGCAGTGCGATGTCCCACATGCCGTGATGACTTGGGCCATCAGGCCCGGTGATTCCAGCGCGGTCGAGGACGAACGTCACCGGCAGCCGGTGCAGCGCGACGTCCATGAGGACCTGGTCGATCGCGCGGTTGATGAAGGTGGCGTAGACGCAGACGACCGGATGCAGCCCGCCCATGGCAAGGCCGGCGGCCGAAGTGACGGCGTGTTGCTCGGCGATACCGACATCGAAGACGCGGTTGGGAAACCGTTGTGCGAACGCATGCAAGCCGACCGGACGGAGCATGGCGGCAGTGATACAAACGATTTCCGGGTGTTCGGCGCCCAGTCGCGCGATCTCCTTGCCGAACAGGCCTGTCCAGCTAGCGGCTGAGGGGGTTGGGGCACTGCCGGTCGTCGGGTCGATCACGCCGATGCCGTGCATCCGGTCGTTCTCGTCGGCCTCTGCGGGTGCATAACCGCGGCCTTTCTCTGTGACGCAGTGCACGACCACCGGGCGACGCAGGTTCCGCGCTTGACGTAACGTTTTCTCCAGCGCAGGCAGGTTGTGCCCGTCGACCGGGCCGAGATAGTGAAGTCCAAAAGCGCGGAACAGGTTCTTCGACGCGATTTCGTCGCGGAGAGCCGTCAGGTGGTCGGCGAGGCCACCGACCGTGGGGGCATAAGAGCGGCCGTTGTCATTGAGTACGACGATGGCGGGGCGAGCAGCGGCTCCGAGGTTGTTCAACGCCTCCCACGCCATGCCCCCGGTGAGGGCACCATCACCAACAACCGCGACCACAGCCCGATCCGTCTCCCCCAACAGTTGCCTGGCCTTCACCAGACCGTCCAGATAGGACAGTGCCGTCGACGCGTGTGAGTTCTCGACGTGGTCATGCCGGGACTCCGACCTTTGTGGGTACCCGGCGAGCCCGCCGGTGCCGCGGAGGGTCCGGAAAAGATCCCGGCGCCCGGTGAGGATCTTGTGGACATAGCACTGGTGGCCAGTGTCGAAGATGATGCTGTCCGTCGGCGAGTCGAAGACTCGGTGCAAGGCCAGGGTGAGTTCGACCACGCCGAGGTTCGGGCCGAGGTGACCGCCGGTCCGGGTGACGTTCTCGATCAGGAACGCGCGAATCTCCTGAGCCACCATGGCCAGTTGTCCGTGCGACAACGCCTTGAGGTGCCGCGGATCGCTGATCCGCCGCAGAAGTGGATAGGTCATAACGGTGCTCCGGCTCCGACATACTTCGCGGTCGCACTCTCCATCGCTGGCGAAAGCACGCAGCAAGAGATCGCGTAAGTGGTTTCCGGGACTGTCTTCGGGTCTTGGTCGTCATGGCCTACGGCCTGCGCACGGGACCTCATCGGCACGTCCGTGGCATGCGCAGTCGCACCGACGATCGGCCAAGCGGTGTGACGGGTCTGTGCCAGCGCAGTGGTGCGGTCCATTCGTCCGTCATCTCCAGCAAACGGTCCTGTCCCAGGCTCGACTGCCTTCCATGCAGGGCACGAGTGTTCAGGCGTCCGGATCAAGTACACCGGTACCGACTGACACACGGAACACGCATGGCTTCCGCGGATGTACAACGTCTGGTGGTGTTCAACTCCGCCCGGCCCTCGTTGTACAGCACCGCGATGCAACACAGCTGAAGGTGCAACACCTTCGTCAGTGCGGACGGGTTTCGCCTACGGCTCAGGAAGGACCAGTGGTTGTGATGACGAGCGTGATGGTCGGATTCGGCCTGCTCAGGATCGTCGGGTCCAGTAGAGCTACCGCTTTCTTCTGTCAGGTTCGTGAGGCGTAGGAATGAGCGAGGCGGTCTTGCAGTTTCGCGTGACGGAATTGATAAACCGGACCCGCCTGGCGGTGCCGCACACGCTTGTCTTCGATCGTCGACGCACCCGAATCCACCAGGGACAACGTGGTCGATCGAGTCGGCCGCGCCTCGATACCCGCGTCCAGCACCCATTGATGACCCGCGGGAGCCGAACACATGGATCTCCGCTCGCTCTTCCACCTCCACTCAAATCACAGCGCCTCACGTCCCGCGAAACCCGAATTGGACATGTTCTTCACCACCTTCAGCGACCGCTGGCCGACGCTGAAACCTACTGACAACAAGAGCTGAAACGCCATTCGCGTTACAGTTCTCGCTCTTTGGGGACAAGCCGCGATCTACGTTCTGCGTCGCCGCGGATCGCGAGCATGAAGACGGATGCGAAAGTGTTGCGGGTAGGGCGAAACATTGAATCCAGGCCGGACACACTTCGTGGAGCTGTCCTCGAATTCCCAGTGGGTGGCGATTGTGGCGAGGAAAAGAACAGCATTGTTCATAGCGAAGCTGTCGCCTATGCACTTCCGCGGTCCTGCGCCGAATGGGATGAGCGCTCCTTTGGGGAGCGGGGCAGGGCTGACCCAACGGTAGGGGTCGAACTTCTCGGGTTCGGGGAAGAATGCGGCGCGGTGTTGAACGATACATGGACTGAAGATGACAGTCGCGCCGGCAGGGATATTGTGTTTGCCCAGGGAAACCGGTTTTCTTGCGACGCGCGTGAGAAAGGCAGTGACCGGATAGAGTCGGAGGGTTTCGGTGATCACAGCGGTAGTGACAGGCAGCTGGGCAAGATCGTCATAGGCAGGCCTTCGCCCTGCCAGACGGTCGTCAACCTCTGCGTAGAGGGCTTCTTTGTATTGCGGGTTCTGGCTGAGCAGGTGAAGGGTCCAGGAGAGAGTGGTGGCTGTGGTCTCTGTTCCGGCGAGAAAGAACGTTCCGAGTTGGTCGACGAGTTCCTCTTTGGTGAGTTTCTCACCGGTAGTGAGCGGCTGCGTGAGGTGATACAGCAGGCTGGTGGTTTCGCTTGAGGGCTCGGCCAGGTAGGCGTCCACGGCTTCATCGAGGATCGTCTTGAAGTTCTTTCTGGCCTGCTGGAACCTCCTGTTTCCAGGTAGCGGGAGCCGACCGAAGGGCCGAGGTAGGAGCATCTGCCACAGGATTTGGTCGAGGATGTCGGCTAGCTGCTTGTTGAAGGCGTGCAGAGCCTGGCGTGCGACTGTCGTGCCGACGAAGATCGTCGCGGCGAGAACCTCCGCCGCGAGTGCGCGGGTTTCTGCGAATACGTTGAGGACACCGTTGTCCCGCCAGGACGCGATCACCTCGGTTGTCGCCTCCACAGCACTACTGAAGTATGCGGGCAGATTGTGTTTGTGGAAAGCAGGCTGGATCAGCCGCCGCTGGCGCCGGTGGTCATCGTTAGGACACAACGCCAGCCCATGCCCGAACAGTCGGCTGAGTTGTTCGAACAGCGGGCCCGTCTTCTCAAAAGTGTCGAGGTCGAACAGCATATCTCTGATCAGCTCAGGGGTGCACGGCACGTACGCGGTTTTCAAGCCAAACTTGATAGTCACCAGGTCGCCGTGTTGAGCTAGTCCGCTCATGAACGCCACAGGGTTGCGCATGAGGGGAACGAGGTGGCCAATGACAGGACTGGCACCTGGAACGGCAGATATGGCCATAGCGAAGACTCCTCGGTCAGCATGCAGTGGTCCGGGCGCAGTCCTCTCAGTGTGTCCGGTCGGCGAACAGGTCCTCGGTGTAGAGCGCGACGCCGTCACGGATTGCTTCCGGAGCGGTGTAACGGCCGACTTCGAAATGCCAATCGTGATTTCCCCGGACCACCGACTTGTAGGCTTTGAGACAGGTTGCCAGCTGCGACGTGGTCTCTTCCTCGGTGCCCGCAGCGGCGAGTTGAACGGCCAGAGCCGCTTCTTCGTCGACGATGGCGTTGATCTTGTCCGTCAGAAGCGCGTTGACGTGGCGAATCGCTGTGGCCAGGTCACAGCTCTGCTCAGCCATGACGATGTGCACGGCATTGCTGTTGCCGAGGACACGGTCCTTGGTAATGGAGAAGATGTCGTTCAGCAGGCCGATGTGCTCGGAGGCGAGATGCCGGATGTTGTCAAGCGCGGGCAGACGGCGTATATAGGGGGGCAGTTCTATTCCCAAGGCGGCCTCGGCGTGGTCGGCACCGTAGAACAGCATGGCGATCGACTTGCACCGAAACGGGATGTAGTCCACCAGGCCGATCCGTTCACCGGAAGCTCGCCGAACGGCTTCGGTGTGGTAAGTCCACAGCCAATCACAGAAGTCTGCGAAATGGATTTGCCGCCACTCCCGTGAACGGTCCTGTGTTGTGGCCTTCCACAGCTCGTCCAACGCGACGGAATAGGGCCCTCTGGGCTTCTCCCCGTTGGCGGTGTCGATGAGCTCATTGATGGCATCGCGGCAACGTTGCGGATCCCGGCCTGCCGGGCCGTCGTCGAGTTCGTCGTCGACGATGAACGCCCACGCGATCCAGCACGTGTGACGGATCAAGGAAGCGGTGTCGACGTTTGGGTAGTACCGCGCCGCCATGAGGTCCGGACGCGTACGGCGCACTTGCGCCCATGCCTCCGGCGAGGTGGCGATCTGGTGGCCCCGTAACCATTCTCGCAAGTTGTTTGCAGCCTCGGGAAGGGACTTGTTCGGTGACTCGGGTGGGTAAGGCATGTCAAACACGGGGATGTGCCGGAACGGTCCCGTGCTGGATCGATCATAAGCATGGGCGGAAGTCGACAGAGGCACGGCATTTCCTTGTTGTCATCAGCGGTGGTCGCGGCTGCTCGACGAGAACCAGTTGTGCGGACATGGGCAAGAGCTGCGGCGCAGAGGAACGGTCGATGTTGTGAGGTCCTCGCCTGTCACCCAGGAGATCCCAGCACAGCCAAATAGTGGCGTGGTAGACCTGCGAAAGATCACACAGTTTAACTTTATGGCAGGTTGCACGAGCGCGAGCTGGCCACGACAGGATGGGCACCACGGTGATGGTGGAGGCCGCGTACTGGGTGCCGCCGGCAGGGTCCCTGCCGGCAGGCTCGCAACCCACCAGCGCCCGGCAGCTCACCACCACACCGGCACGGCTTTGGAGATCGCCCGGAGAAGAACTGGGCTGTAATCAACAGAACGAACACGCTCAGGATGCCCTCCTCGTCTTAGGAGGTCGACAAAAGCCACCAAGCGACACCAGCCAAGCCACCAGAAGTGGCTTCCGCCAACAGTTCCACCGAACGATGATGCCCAAGGTTCCAGCTGGCCACCGCACAGATCACATCGTGTCCACGACACGGCGACGACACCCTTGTCGTCGGCCTCCTCGACGCAGCCTCGTTGCGGTGCCCTACCAGGCGTCGCCCCTTGTCCTACCCCGAGGATCCCCATCGCGATGACGGCCGAGAGGTCCGCAAAGCCTCAAGCGCTCTCGCCACCGGATCGACAATTCCGCCCTCGGCCGCCAGCGCGATGGGCTCGATCATGCAGCGGATAACGGGCATGACCACTCCGTCACCGAAATCCACCCACACCTCCGATGCCCTTGATTCGTCGTCATCGGTGAAGAATGCGATGGTGCCGCACCGGCTGAGATGTCCTCTGCCGGTCACCCGCACTGGCTGTCCGGGGTACAAGTCGACGGGAGGTGTGGCGTCCATGAGGGCAGAGGCTACCAGCGTCCACAATGTACGCACGCCGCCGTTGCCGTCGTTTCCGCTCGCGCAAAACCCCGCCGTCACACAATCGGTTGACTGAATGTCGCGCCGCCAGCCCAACGCGGCAGTGCCGCTCTCGGAGAATAAATACCCAGCGTGTTGACCCCCATCAAATCCTGGCCGGCGTCCTACAAACCGGTGAATCCGCTCCGAGTTCCCGGCGCCGCCCCGGAACCACCCACCGCCGTTCTGCGCCGGCTGGGCGCTATCGTGAACATCGCCGGACGCCGTCGCCGCTGATGCCGGTTTGCGCGCGATGAGCGCATCCGATTCCACGCCATCAGCACGAACGTGAGATCGGCCCACCGAATTGGACTTGCCACATACCAGCGACGAGCATTGGCAGAAGCGCGTCCAGATCGTCGGTGTCCACCCGTTGCGTGGTGCGTGCCTGTTCGGCTTCCCGGATCAGGACCTCATCAGGGATGACACCCGTTTCCGAGTTGAACACGCCGTTACGTTGTACATCGCCGTCCCGGCAACGGGCTGAAGTCCGGCTTCGTGGATGGTACGCAGGTGAGAGGGCTGTCCGGTCGTCGTGCTAGGAGCAGGTGCCATGACGAGCACTTCTGTTGCCGCCACAGGCAGTTCCGTCCTTGACCTGCTGGCATGGAGCCGGTCGCTGACCGACCCGGGATTGCGGGCCGCGGTGGAGACCATGCCGTCCGAGTTGCGTCTGGGCGTCGGATATCACCTGGGCTGGTGGGACAAGGACGGTGTTCCCGCCCATGGCGACGGCGGCAAGGCTATCCGCCCGGCCCTGGTGCTGCTCGCGGCCCGCGCGGTGGGCGGTACGGCTGAGCATGCGGTACCCGCCGCGGTGGCCGTCGAGTTGGTGCACAACTTCTCCCTGGTGCACGACGACATCATGGACGGCGACACCGTGCGCAGGCACCGCCCGACCACGTGGGCGGCTTTCGGCGTGCCGCAGGCCATCCTGGTGGGCGACGCGATGCTCGCGCTGGCCTGCCAGGTTCTCGCCAAGGACGGCGGCGTCCATGCGGCGGAGGCGGTGCGTTGGTTGAGTGGCTATGTGCTGGCGCTGTGCCGAGGGCAGAGCGCCGACATCGCCTTCGAAAACCGCGCCGCGGTCGATCTGGCGGACTGCGTCGCGATGGCCGCGGACAAGACCGGTGCCCTGCTGAGCGGCGCATGTGCGTTGGGCGCGCTCATGGGCGGCGCGACAGCCGGTCAGGTCACGAGACTGTCCCAGTTCGGTCGGCACCTCGGCATGGTCTTCCAGCTGATCGACGACCTGCTCGGGATCTGGGGCTCTCCGCAGGCCACCGGCAAGCCCGCGGGCAACGACCTGCTGGTCGGGAAGAAGTCACTGCCGGTCGCCGCGGCCGTTGCGTCCGGCACCCAGGCCGGGGACGAGCTCGCCGGGTACTACGCCCGGGCAGAGCGACCTCGCCCGGACGAAATCGGGCACCTGGCGATGCTCGTCGAGACGGCGGGCGGCCGGGACTGGGCACGGCGAACCGCCGACAGCGAACTGATCGCCGCCGAGCAGCAGCTCACGGCGGCACGCTGCAAACCCGATGCGGCCGGCGAACTGCTGATGCTGGCTCATCTGATCGGTCACCGGGACCGCTGACCACGTCTGAGGAGGCCACAATGGACAGCAGTGCCGGCCTTCTGCCCGCTGGCGGCGTCCTTGTCGCCGATACTCTGCGCACAGCGGGCGGCGACCAAGTGGCGTGCCCTGCCGCACCCCTACTCACCGGCGAGCTGCGCCGCCGTGGCGTTACGGCGGTCACCGGGCCGCTTTTCCTTGGTACAAAAGGCCTTGTCGCCCATCACAAGCTGATCGACCGCGACGGACGTACCGAGGCCGGCCTCGGCGTCGCCACGTTGTCGTCGGACCTGGCGGCAAGGGAGTCGGCTCAGGCGGCTCTGGCGGCGTGGACGGCGGTAGCGACCGCACGCACGATCCTGCTGGCAAGTCCTCGCTCCTTCTGCGCGGGCGTCGACCGGGCCATCGCGATCGTCGAGCAGGCGCTGCTCACCCACACCCCACCGGTCTACGTCCGCAAACAGATCGTCCACAACAGACACGTCGTCGAAGACCTCACCCACCGTGGCGCCATTTTCGTCGAAGAGCTCGACGAAGTGCCCGACGGGTCCGTCGTGGTCTTCTCCGCCCACGGCGTGTCCCCTGCCGTACGCGCGCAAGCCGCCGAACGGAACCTGGACGTCCTCGATGGCACCTGCCCACTGGTCACCAAGGTCCATTCGGAAGCCCGCCGGTTCGCCGCCCGCGGCGACACCGTGGTAGTCATCGGCCACGCCGGCCACGAGGAAGTGGAAGGCACCCTGGGCGAGGCCCCGGACGCCACTGTCCTGGTCGAGTCCGCGGCCGATGTCCGGCAGTTGAGGGTGGCCGACCCACAGCGGGTGTCCTACCTCACCCAGACCACCCTCGCCGTGGACGAGACCGCGGACGTTGTCGACGCGCTCCGGCAGCGGTTCCCCGCCCTGCGCGAACCACCGACCGGCGACATCTGCTACGCCACCACCAACCGCCAGAACTCCCTCAAGGCGATCGTCTCCCTTGCGGACCTGGTCCTGGTCGTCGGATCCGCGAACTCGTCCAACTCCGTCCGCCTGGTCGAGCTGTCCCGCCGGCAGGGCACCCCCGCTCACTTGATCGACCGCGCCGGCGACATCCAGCCCGGTTGGCTGCATGGGGTGACCACCCTCGGTCTTACCGCCGGAGCCTCCGCTCCGCCAGGTCTGGTCGACGATGTGGTGGCGGCACTGAGCGGTCTGGGCACCGTGACCGTGCACGAACGCGAGGTCACCCGCGAAACCATCCACTTCGGGCTGCCCTGGGGCGTGCGCCACGCCGCGGACGGTTCGTGAACCGAACCGCCGCGGATGTCTTCCGGGTCAGGTCGTTGCCCGTTCACCTCGCCATCGCGTCCAGGTTGATCCCCGAGGCGGCTTGATCGCGCCGGTGTGACAGGGTGGCTGCGATCTCGTGGAGCCTGCGCACCGATGCGTTCCGCTGGTGCGGACGGGTCAGAGCGCGCAGGTTGGCCAGTGCCGAGTCGATCCGGGCCGAGTACAGCTGGGGGCAGTCCGCGAGGAACTGCGTCCACGTACGGCAGGCGAGTTCCAGCTGACCGCTCGCGGCCTGCAGTTCGGCCAACCGAGCGAGAACGATCGCCCTGGACCGCCGCTCGGTCGCCGGCCGTTGGCGCGACGCCGCTTCCAGCGCCGTGATCGCCCCCCGGCGGTCGCCCGCGCAGGCAGCCACCACGGCGCGTTGATGCGCCAGGGAACCACCGTGGAACGCACCCACCAATCGCGGGAGCACGTCCGCCTGCTCGAGTTCGCTTTCGGCGAGACCGAGGTTGATCACGGCGTCGTACCGGTCGCCCGCGGCGGCATGAGCGACAGCGAGCTGCCCGAGCAGAAAGGCGCGAGTCTGCGGGTTCACTCGCCGCGCCGCGCTCCGCACGGCTGCCTCAGCGAGATGAACGGCCTGCCGGTAGTGCCCCAGTGTGCGGGCTTGCACGCTCAGCGCTCGCAACGCGAGCGCGTGACCGGCCACATCCCCGCCCTCCGCGGCGAGCATCAGGCTGGTCGAGTAATACCGCTGGGCGATGCCGTGCAGCTGTTCGTCGAAGTTCATGAAGCCGCAGAGGTAGGTCAGCCGGGCGACAGCGACGAGCAGATGCCGCCGCACCGCCGGGCGTGCGTCGGCCCGAAGCCAGCTCGCCACCGGCAGACCGAGATACCGCATCAACGCGTCCCGTCCCCTGCGCCCGCCGAACATCGAATCCGAGGACGAGAAGACCGCGAGCATGGTTGTCACCGCGTCCACCTCACCGCGCCCCACCCGCCCACCATCCCGGGATGCCGACCGCTGGCGTGGCAGCTCAGCGGTCAACCGGACCCAGTCAGGTACCTCCAACGCCGCGAGGCTGTAGGCGCATTCCGCCAGCACCTCCCGGCCCTGCTGGGCACGTTCTGACAGGTCGAGCAGCCGACCGACGGGATCACCGTCCCACCAGTCCGTCGCGTGCCACGCGGCCCGCACCGGCGGAGACGTCTTCACCAAGCCGGTTTCCGGCACCGTCACGGTACGGCCAAGACGACGACTGAGCGCTTCGGCGACGAAGGCGGGCACCGGCGGCCGCGGGCGTATGCCCGAAAGCCAATGCGAGACCGACGACCGCCGATACCTCAGTGTCACACCCGCCTCGGCAGCCACCGTGTTGACCGCACGTGCGAGCGCCTCCCCCGTCCACCGCGCTTCCGACAACAGCTCACGCAAACTCTCGTTGGGAACTCGTCGAACGCCCACAACACGCCCCACCTGTGGCTCGCAACCTAGTGAAACGCTCTCCGCAAGTTTAACAATCAATTCGAGGACGAGCCCAACGCATTTGCGTGAATCTCAACCGGCACAAGCACCACAACTGACCCTGCCGACACCCATTCAGACTACACAATTGTACGGTCCGTAATCGCACGGTGTGCGCATTGCCGCAGTTCGGCACGTCTGACCAGTTTCGACCGTCAATTGATCAGCGCGATGAGTCGCACACCGACAGGCCGGCTTCCAACGCAACGAACGGATCCACACGTGCGCCACCTCGCTGTGCAAAGTCAACACCCCGGACACCCGTTCACATCGCCGCACCGGCGCCGAATCGAACACCGAACTCAGCAGGCACCGGCCCAGTTCCTGATCAGGGAGTAGTGTCGCCAGGTTGGTCCTGGACCACATGAGCCCCCACCGGAGGGGTGCATATCGCGCGACAGACCGTGATATTGCCCCAGAGTCACTACCCGATGATACCAATCGTTTCGTACGTTTGGTCGGCACCGGACGCCGCTGTCGACAAAGCGAATCATGTGGGCGACGATGAAATAACGGTGCGTAGTTCGGCGGCGAGGTTTTCTTCGGGAGTGACGGGAAACGTCACCCGTAAGAAGGTTCGGCTGGGTGACATCGCCGGCAATCCCTTGTCAGCGCGGTTTGTCTCGACGCACGATCGCTGTTCGCGATGTGTTCTTCCCGTCGAACCGAAGGATCCCAGCGATGCGGGTTGACGTGTCGACCCTGCTCACCAGTTTGTGTACCGGACGGTTGGATGTGAACCTGCTCAATGGATTCCCAGAGCAGGACGCCCCGGATCGTGTGGCCGGCGACGAGTGGGTCGCCAAGGCAGAGACGGTTGTGCGCGAGCACATCGATCCCGAGAACACCGACGACACCGGCGAACTGCCTGCGGGGTTGATCGACGCGTTGCGTGGCGCGGGTTTCCTCACCTTCGCGTTCGACGCGGACCTGGGTGGTGCCGGCTTGTCAGCGAAGTCATGTCCGTCGACCGGACCGAGGTAGGCCAGGCCGAGATCGGTGAACAGGTTCCGTCCGGAGTCGCAACTGGTGCCTCGCACGGAGCAGCAGCTTGTCGGCCTGGGCCTGCCTCCGGGCACGACCACCCGCGACATCAACCAGATCCGCCGCCTGCAGCAACGCCAAAGGCGGCTGGAAGCTTTGCCACCGCAATCATTCAACGGACTGCCTTGTTCGTCCCACCAACCGAAGTGGTCACCAGCACTGCGCCGCATCGACTCCGCAAACGGTCCACCGCCGAGTGCGGAACCTGATCCACCACAGCACGGGCCCACGTCAACACTTCGTCGTCGGTTCGGGCGACGACGGTTCGTTCCATGCTTGCCACGGCCTCCACCCCGTCAGCCCCCGGCACGTCAGGTCACCAGAGACGAGGTAGCTCCAGTAAGCCCGTTCTCGGTGAGATGGAGCGGGTCCGCGACCGACGAACTGTAGAGGCTCAGGACATCCTTGACTGATCGTTGTCGGGAGACGTTTGACGATCTTGCTTCGCTGGTGACCTCCTTCCTGAGTCCGTGACCATCGGTGAGGCGAGGAACTGGGTGGAGCCCGAGGCGTTGGTGCTCACCGGTATCGGCGGTGTGCGAGGTGCTGGGCGCTTACCGATCCGGGAGGTCGCTGCGCACGTGGCGACGGCGTTTCCAGCAGGACCGGACGAAAGGCCTGGTCGCGTCGACCGCGTGCCAGTCCGGAAAATACGCACTGTTCCAGGAGCCCGACATCACAGCGAGCCGATGGCGCGATGACGGTACCGCGCGGTCTCCAGGGACCAGTCGATGTTGCCGCGCATCCATGCTTTCAGGCCTTTGACGTAGCCGCCGAGCGCTCGCGTGGTGGACGGTCCCCAGGTGTTCCGGGACTTCGTCCGCGCCAGCAGAGCCTCGGTGTCCTCGAACAGCCGCACCTGATCCAGGATTCGTTCGCAGACCATGTTCGCGCATTGCTGAAACGGCAGTTGGGTCTGCTGCTGCAGGACGGCGACGTAGTTGCACAGGTCCCCACGAGTGATCTCCTTTGGGGCGGAGAAGACGTCGTTGCTCCAGCACACGACGTTCGAAGTGGTTTCCTTCAGAGTCTGCAGTTCCGGTCGCTGATGCAGGTCGTCCGGCAGGCTGGCGTTCTGGGCGAACTCGATCAGGTCGATCGAGGCGAACCCGGCTCCGGAGCGCAGCCGATGGAGGACATACGACTCTTCGGTCAAGGCTCTCCGGGAGGTGTTGACTTCCGCCTGGGTGACGTAGGCATACAGATAAGCGGACATGTTCCGCACGAACCGCTTTCGCCATGATGCTGGCATGCTGCGCGCGGTCCGGCGCCACAGATCGGCCAGAGCAAGCGAGACCGGGCTGTCCCCTTCGAATTCCAGCCGAATCGGATCCTGGTGGAGGATTCGGTCAAGTGCTCGCACTATCGGACGGACGTACCGTATGTCGCGACCCTCGCTGGTGTCGTCGAGGGTGTCATCGAACAGGAAGAACCAGCCCATCCAGTCGGCCAAGGTGAACAGGCTGCGCTGATCGGCCATCGGGTAGGTTCGGGCAGCCAGCCGCCCCAGCAGCATCGAGTCGAACCGCACACCGTTCTGCTCATCGGCGATCATGCCCGAACCCCGCGCCCAGGAACTGAGATGACCTTCGGTCTCATCGACGAACGCGCTGATCTGCTCCTCGAACGGAACGTTCAGACCAGGATAGGCGATGTGGTCCACAGGGGCCTCCCGCGCGGGACGATCGCCGGTATCGTCGGCTTTCTCTTCTGCTTCTTCAGCGCCGGGTGGTCGTAGTCTTCATAGCTGCCCCAGGCTGGCCGGTGTCCTGAGTGCGTTGACCTCGTTGGTGGATGTGGTACGCGCCAGCGCACCGACGACCGGGTATCTGGATCAAGTACACCCGGACGGACTTGTCACACGGAATACGCATCGCTGCCGCGGATGTACAACATCCGGTCCTGTTCAACTTCCGCCGTCCCCTTGTTGAACAGCGCCGAATATGCAACATCTTCGTCATGGACCGGGGGATGCCGGGTACGGCACTGGACCCGTAGTTGTCGAACGTCAGTAGTCCGGACAAGCACTTCATCGCTGTGGGTGAAAGGACGGGTCATGGAGACTGCGACCTTCGCATCCGCGGAGGCGGCCGGGCAGGGCGATCTGGTGCAGTTCCGGGTGGGCCGGGCCAAGGCGTATGTGGTGAGCCATCCCGAACTGGCCCACCAGGTACTGGTCAACGACCGGGTTTTCGAGAAGGGTGGACTGTTCGTCGACAGGCTGCGGGAGTTCATCGGTGACAGCGTGACGACCTGCCCACGGCCCGAGCACCGACGGCTGCGCCGGCTCATGCAGCCCGCGTTCCATCCCGGGAGATTCCCCGGCTACGCGAGAACGATCACGACCGAGACCGAGGCGGTGATCAGCCTCTGGCAGGACGGCCAGGTGCTTGACGCGTACACGGCGATGTACCCGATCACCGCCAGGATCGCCGCACGGACGATGTTCGCCGCACCCGCGTCCCGTGCGTTGGTCGAGGACGCGCAGATGGTGCTGACCGAGATCATCTCCAGTGCCGGCAGGCGCATGTTCATGCCGCCGGCGGACAGGATCCCCACTCCCGGCAAGGTCCGCTACGACCGGGCGCGCCGGCGAATTCGCGAGATCACCGATCAGCTGACCGCGGACTACCGGACCGCCGGGGTTGATCACGGGGATCTGATGTCCATGCTGCTGGCCGCGCGTGACGAGAACGCGGAGCCCTTGTCGGAACAGGAGATCTCCGATCAGGTGGTCACCTTGTTCCTGGGCGGCATCGAGACCGTCGCGTCAACTCTGGGCTGGGCCCTGTCGGCACTCGCTCGCAAGTGCATTGCCGACGCCTTCAGCATGATCGAGGCTCCGTTGATCCTGGCCGCGATCGCATCGCGGTGGCGGATCGAGGCGGTGGGCACACCGATTCGCCCGCTCACACGGATATCACTGATCCTGAACCCGCGCGGGCAGCGAATCCGGATCATCCGCAGAGACCGGCCGGGCTGATGGTGGTCCGCGGCGGGCTCCGCCGCACAACTCCCGGTCCCTGCCGCCGTGAACCGAGGATCCATGGACACAACAGATCACGACATGCCCGCACTGTGGTGCCCCATCGCTCCTGCGCTCCACCCGGACTGGAAGCTGTGGGACAGCAACGCGATTCACTGGATCAGTCGCTTCGGAATCGACGGGCGGAAGTCCGGCACGGTTCGCCTGCGTGGCTTGCGAGCAGGCGAGCTGGCGGGCCGTACGGCTACCACCGCCGAAGACCAGTGCCGCGCGCAGTTCTCTGCGGACAGTCTCATGTGGCTGTTCGCGTTCGACGACGCCTGTTGCGACGAGGGCCGCCACAGCCACGACCCCGTCACCATGGCGATCCTCATCGCCGACATGACCCGGATCGCCGAAACGGGCCGGGCGGGACCAGCCGGCCCACTCGGATACGCGTTGGCCGACCTGCGGCAGCGGCTGGACGGTATGGCCAGCTTCGCCCAGACCGCCCGGTGGGTCCGGGCGATGAAGGCCTACTTGGCCTACCAGGTCTGGGAAGCCGCATACCGGAACATCGACGCGGTGCCGACGGTCGACCAGTACGCCGTGGCCCGGATCCGCAACGGCAGCATGGAAGTCTGCGTCATGACGCTCGACATCGCCGAAGGATACGAGGTGCCGGCCGATGAGATCGACCGGCCGGATGTCCGTGCGCTGACCGAGATGGCCTGCGACGTGGTCGGCTGGGACAACGACATCGCCTCGTACTACAAGGAGCACAAACGTACGGGGGACAAACTCAACATGATCGACGTGATGGCGCACGAACGGCAAGAAACGTCCCAGGCCGCGCTGTCCGACGCGGTCGGACTCCGTAACCGTGTCCTGGCGTTGTACCTCCAACTCCATGACGAGACCAAACCGCGCGTCAGCCGGGCAACAGTGCGTTACCTGCATGGGCTGTCCGCCTGGATCCGCGGAAACCTCGACTGGAGCATCGGCACGGCTCGCTACCGCAAGCATGATCGGCCGACAATCCAGGTCACCGCGGTCCCGCCGGTGATTCCGTCATTGCCGCCACCGCCGGGCATCGCCTGGTGGTGGGATCAGGTCCAGCACTGATCGCAGGACACGTGTGCTCGGCGGCCGCTCCCCAGGTTTTGATGAGCCGTCGGCCATTCCGGCCGACTCAGAGGTGGTTTTACTGGCCGTACCTGGACGCGATGACCCAGCACTACCGAGGGCGTAAGGCCTACCCGCAGTATCTGCCGGGAGAACCTGCCGGCAGGGGCACGACCGCAGGATCGCGATCGCCTTTGTTCGTTGCGGAACGGGTGTCGAGGCCGACAGTCTCACTGCAGACCGTCCGCGACACGACCGACAGGGGACCCAGCCCCGACAGTATCTCGACAACGTCCTGACAGAGCCACGGCGGCGACGAACGAGCCACCGCGATGCCGATGCACTCCACCCCGCGGAGCGAGGCTCGACTGATACGAGCCGGATGGTCGATGACTTGGACCGGTGTGCCACCCGACGCGGCCAGTCCCGTGACTTCCGTCGTGTCGGCCGATCCCGCGGTGCCGAGCACGAGCATCGAACCGGCCGCGGCAGCCACTGCGCGGACGGACGCCGCTCGGTCGGACGGCCCGTAACAGAACCCCGCCGGGTGCTGGCCCCGGATTCGGGGGAACCGGGCCCGGAGGGCGGCGATGATCAGCGCGGCGTCCTCGACGACCACGTTGGGGCTCACCACGTAGCCGATTCGTTCGGGATCCGCCTCGATTCCAGCCACCTCGTCGGCGGACTCGACGACGGTGGTCTCGCTGGTGTTCGCCGGCTGAGCGACGTCCTCGCGTTTGCCGATGACGACAACATGATCGCCGTCACAGCGGAATCGGTCGATCTCCGCGGACATGATCTCGGCGTGGGCGCACGAGACCTCGTCTTCCTGCGTGCGGTAGCCGCCGAGGGGCCCGGGACATGTGCACGAGTCGCTGGTGAAGCCGGTGCCGGCGACCATGACCCGACGCGTTCGCCACATGTCGGACCAGCCATGGACGACCTCGTTGGCGATGGCGATCGCCATTTCGTCGGCGAGGTGCACAGCGACAGCGAATCCGACTGCCTGTCCGCCGCGGTCCAGGTACGACGCGTTGACCAGCACGCCGTCCGCGGGACCTGGACCGACGGTCAGCGAGCGGGTACTCCTGCGTACGTCGAGACCGTGATCACGCAAACTGGCCGCTATCAGTGCAGCCGCTGGGCAGTGGACCGGCCCGCGCACGGGGTGGACGAATGGCGCGACGATGACCTGGCCGGAAGTCGTGCCACGGATGGGAAAGCTCGTTCGTTCGACGGAACGGTTCATTTCACCTCTCATTTCTCACCGTAACCCTCCCACCACTGACAGTAGTTTCCCCGCTTATGGTTGGAAGCCTTCGGCAGCGCCATCACGCGAACCAGTGACCTGAACAACCCGAGCGGATGAACCGGTTCATCGTCGCGTTAAAGGACTTTCCCTCTCCTGCGCAAGTCATGGTGATGGGCGCCCGGCGATTTCGACACCCGCGACGGAGCCGTCCCGAAACCGCGCTTCGGCCGTTTCCCGGGCTGGCTCCCGGCGGAACGAGAAACGCAGGACAACGGCCCCGTGGCGGTGCGCTGCCTGATCGCGGCTGGCGTCACCAGCGAGGGACGACCGCGCATCGATTCCGTTGCGCGCGGTACACCACATGCCGGTAATCAGGCTGTTCAGAACCGGCCGAACAGCCAGTATCCGGGCTCACCCTGGTCCGGGTTCACACAGAACCTCCGGACGGCTTCGATGATCTCGTCTGGCGACACATGTCCATCGCCGTCGAGATCGAGCCGGTCGAAGATCTGTTGCGCCTCGTCGGCGGGCACCTGGGCATCGATGAGCAGCCGGGTGAGCTCGTCCCGGTCCACCAGCCCGTCGCCGTCGACGTCCACCAGATCGATGACCGCGTTGGCCAGTGGAATGATCTCCTGGTCGATGCGGTCTTCGGCCGTGCACGTCTCGATCCACCGCAGGAACTCGGCCTCGCTCACGCGTCCGTCGCCGTCGGTGTCCGAGCGCTCGGCCAGGGCCTGCCACAGGATCCGGTAACCCTCGCGGACCGCGACCGCCCGGGGAGACCCCGGAGGTTCGCCGAATGCCTGCACCAGGCGCAGGGCGAATGCCTCGTAGTCGTCTCTCGTGAGGTAGCCGTCGCCGGTGGCGTCCAGCACGTTGAACCTGGTTCTCGCACGGTCGTCGACCGGAGCTCTCGCACCCGGGATGGGTGTGGCCAGCGCCTGGTCGGCCCAGGCCAGGATGTCGGCGGTACCAGCGGCCAGCATGTCGACATGGGTCGCGCCCGGAAAGGTGAGCAGCCGGACATCGCTGCCGGTCTGCTGGATGTCGGTCACGAACCGCACGATGACATCGGCTGGGAAGACCTCATCGGACTGGCCTGCCGCGATGAGCACCGGCCGGTCCCACCGGACGGCCGGGACTCGACAGGTATCGAGGACCTCGCCGACCCCAGGACGGTTGGCCAGGCGGGTTGTGCCGATATCCCGGTTGGTCACGTGTGCCGTTGCTTTGAGGACGTCGAGCAGGGTGCCCTGCTCGGCGAGCGAAACGAGCCTGCCGCCTTGTTCGGTCAGGCAACGGCGGGCGTCGAAACTGGGATGGGACACACGCAGACCGGCGAGGAGGAACGGCAGGAAAACCGTGACCGGGCCCTCGGCGTCCGCGGTCTGCTGTTCGATCATCGCCGGAAGGTGCACCGGCGGGGCCAGCGCGACGGTGCCCCGGAAGTCCAGTTCCGGAGCGTACCTCGTGGCGATCAGACCGGTGAACAGGGCGGCGTGGCCGCCTTGGGAGAACCCCGCTACCAGCCAACGCGGACTCAACGGGTGGTCCAGGCCGTGGGCGGCGCGGACAATGTCGATCACGTCGTCGGCGACCGCTTCCCCGTTGAGGTAAGGATGTGGCCCTGGCGCGCCCAGCCCTTCGTAGTCGGTGGCCGTGATGACCTTGCCGGCTGCCAGCCAGCTCGCCACGTGGGCACGTTCGAGGCGGGGCAGTCCTACCTGGGAGGGGGCGGTGCTGCTCGACAGCCCGGTGGTGCCGTGGGCGTAACTCAGCACAGGCCAGCCGCCGGGTGGCGGGTCGCCTTCCGGTAGGAACACCAGGCCGGAGATCGTGCGCCCGGTGCCGTCGTAGCCCACACCCTGGTACCGGATCCGGTATCCGGCCGAGGCGTGCTCCGGCCAAAGCGCCATCTCCAGCGGCTCCGCGTCGATCAGGGTGCCCACCGGGCGGTCGTTCGTCCCGGTCCCGGGATTCGCTGATGTCGTCATCGCTGTTTCCGCCCCTCTCAGACTGGAGCCGGCTACCGGCCGGCACAGTCGACATCGAAGATATTCCGGGCCTCCTGGAATGTGCGACCATCCGCACGTTCCGAAGCATTCAGCGGCTCACACAATGTGTGCGCCGGGCGCACATCATCTCTTGTGAGTGAAGCCTGAACAGGCACTTCCGTTACCAGCCTGATGGGCCACCGAAGCATGAGCCGGGCGACCGACACCCAGGCGGGGAGAAACGGAGCACGATCGGATGACTCGACCCCGGCCGTCTTCGGTTCCCAGATACCTCCCGCTCCTTGTCCGCGAATACCAGCCTCGTCGCCCGGAGTTTCCGACCGACAAAGAATTGTGCCGTACAGTGCGTTCGGCCGGTTTCGGGAGCCGCACTCCACGGCCGGAATGTTCGTGAACGTGTTCACCCCGGACCCGCGTCCACTATCCCTTCCAGCATCACGAAGACAAAGAGCCTGGCTCCGGCGCCGAACGATGCGGCCAGTGCGTAGCCGATCGCGGCGTCCGTGGGACCGACCGCATTGATGTCGGTCCACTCGGCGGAGATTTGGCCGCTTTCGGGTGTGGACAGGTCACCCAGTGGCTGACCGTCGCGAAGTAGCCTGCTGGTCGTGGCGCTGGCCGGGGTGAGCAGGTAGCGGGCACCGCCGAATTCGGCGGTCACCCGGTAAGACCGCCGGCTGTATTTTCCCGGGCGGGGACTGATCAGCGCGTCCGAGCCGTCGACGGACAGGCTGAGGCCGGCGGGGTCCCTGGTGCCGATCGGCACGTAGGTGTTGATCGTTGCGCCCTCCTTGCGGCGCAGCACCACCTCCGGCAGCCGGTCGCCGCAGACGGTGACGCAGCTGTCGTTTATCACGACGGACAGCTTCCCGAAGAGGTCGTCCTCGATCGTGGCACTGCTCATGACGCCTCCCGGTATCCGGATCCGGCGGCGGACCCGAACCGCGTGCCGGCCGACCTGAGGTGAACCGACCCTCCCACGCTCGCCACCGTGTCCAGCCGCCACCGCCGCGACAACCCGAAATACCCGACTAGACCGCATTGGGTGACACAAGCCAGGCACAGCACACGGCCGGCGACCGCCGCCGTGTCACCCGATCGCGTGCTGGGACTGCGAGCCAGTCCACCCGGCAGCACAGTCGTGGATGGTCGTCATTTCCCAACTGAAGGAGTCATACCGTGAGACGCCCCGTGTCGTGTGCTCTGGTAGCCACCGCGCTGACCCTGCCGCTGCTCGCGTTCCCGGCCGCCGCCACGTCCCATCCCGGCAGCTACATCGTGGTGCTCAGACAACAGCCCGGGTCCAGAGCGGTGACAGTGAGCGACGAGCTTGCGCGACAGTACGGCGGGATGGTCACGCACCGCTTCCACCGTGCCCTGTCCGGCTACGCCGTCACGATGACCGCCGACCAGGCCCGCCGAGTGGCCGCGGACCCCCGTGTCGCCTCGGTGGAACTCGATCGGATCATCCGCGTGCCCCGGCCCCCCGTCTCGCGGTCCCGGCCTCGCCAGGACGTGTCGTGGGGACTGGACCGGATCGACCAGCGCGGACTGCCCCTCGACGGAAGCTACACCCCTCACGGGGATGGCAAAGGGGTCACCGCCTACGTCATGGACAGCGGCACCCAGGCGAGCACCAAGGAGTTCGGTGAGCGCCTCAAACCTGGCTATGACGCGACGGGCGACGGCCAAGGCACCGAAGGCTGCCTCGGAGAGGACCATGGCACCGGCGTGGCCGGGGTGATCGCCGGGACGACCTACGGAGTCGCCAAGGCGGTCGACGTGGTCGCGGTGCGGGTGGGCGGCTGCGGGAGCTACCCGTCGGACGGCACCATGGTCGCCGGGATCGACTGGATCACCACGCATGCCAGCCGGCCCGCCGTGGTCAACCTCAGCATCGGATCCCTCGGCGGTAGCAACACCGTGGAGACAGCGATCAAGAACTCGATCGCCAACGGGATCACCTGGATCGTCGCCGCCAGCAACGACAACACCGACGCCTGCAAGGCATCACCAGGGCGCATCGCGGAGGCCATCACCGTGGCCGCCTCCGACGACACCGACGCCAGGTGGGTCAAGCAGGATGAGTCCGAACCCGGGGAACCCGGCTCGAACTACGGCAAGTGCGTGGACATCTTCGCGCCAGGAAAGGACATCCCGAGCCTGCCCGAGACCGAGGACACCATCTCGAACTGGACCGGGACGTCCTTCGCCGCGCCGCACGTGACCGGTGCGGCCGCGATGTACCTGTCCGACCACCAGGACGCCACACCGGCGCAGGTCGCCAACGCGCTGATCCGTGCCTCCACCAAGGCCACCGTCACCAGCCTCAGCGACTCACCAGACCGACTGCTCTACGTCGGCAGCGAAAGCTGAAAAACGCCAACGGTCCCGCACGCCGTGCCCGCAAGGTGCCACGGCGTGCGGGGACCGACGGCGGCAATGCCGAGGTCGTCGGTCACGTCAGGCGACCCAACGCGACAGCGAAACCGGCCAGGTACTTCCAGGATGTTCTCCACGAGCCGCCGGGTCCATCGTTCTCCTCGCCAATCAGCCCAGTTCTATCCACAGTGGATCAACCGACCAGCTCTCACAGCCGCTGGACCACCAAACGGCGCCAGTCAGGGACGACCGACAAACGACCCGCCGAGGACGGCCAAGCGACGACTGTTGTCCCGCCGGGCACCTCCATCATGTTCACCGAACACGACCCCGGCCCAGCGGTCGGACTGACCCTGCCTCAACGACCGTGTGCACACGGTCGATCGCGGCTAGCATGACTGCACCACGTTTGGTGGACCGCTCCAGACCCTGGCGGCACGTCAGCCAGGCAGAGAGAGGTACCACTGTGGATACTCCGGAAACCGCCGCACGGCGTGACCTTCCCGGCGCTTCGCCGGTTGTGCCGAGATCCTTGCAGGTGAGCGCGGCCCTGGGCTGGCGGCTGCTGGTGGTCGCCGCCGCGCTGTATGTGATCGGCTTCGTCGTCGGCCACCTGGCCGCCGTGGTCATCCCGGTCGCGATCGCCCTGCTGCTGGCCGCCTTGCTGGCGCCGGCCGTCGGATACCTGGTCAGACGCAAGGTACCCCGCTGGCTGGCCACCGTTCTGGTTCTCATCGGCGGACTGGCGGTGCTCGGCGGACTGCTCACCTTCGTCATCATCACCTTCATCAACGGCCTGCCGGCTCTGCAAATCCAGCTCTCGCACAGCATCGACGCCATCGCGAACTGGCTCACCACCGGTCCGCTGCACATGAGTGACGAGCAGGTCCGGACCTTCTTCGACAACCTCGTCCGGACCGTGACCAACACCCAGACCGGCATCACGTCCGGAGCCCTCACCACAGCCGCGACCGTCGGCGAGGTCCTCGCCCAGATGCTCCTGATCCTGTTCGTGTTGATCTTCCTGATCTACGACGGACGCGGTATCTGGGCCTTCCTGCTGCGCGGCGCCCCTCATCGGATACGCACCCGGGTGGATGTCGCGGGCCGCCGCAGCCTGGCCGCTCTGGTCAGCTACGTGCGTGCGACGATCGCAGTGGCCACAGTGGACGCGGTTGGCGCCGGGATCGGCCTGGTCATCCTCGGTGTCCCGCTGGCGATTCCCTTGGCCACCTTGGTCTTCCTCGGCGCGTTCATCCCGATCATCGGCGGGATCCTGGCCGGTGGGATCGCCGTGCTGATCGCCCTGGTGGCCAACGGGCCGATACCGGCGCTCGTGCTGCTGGGCATCGTCGTCGGCGTCCAGCAACTGGAAGCCCATGTACTGCAACCCTTGCTGCTGGGCAGGGCCGTCAACCTCCACCCGCTCGCGGTGGTGCTGGCCATCGCGGTCGGCCTGGTGACGGCCGGCATTCCCGGGGCCCTGCTCGCCGTTCCACTGCTGGCCGTGCTCAACTCGGGCATCCGCTCCCTGCGGGGCGACGAGGACAAACCCGCCGAGGTCGAAGTCACCGAGCCGCAGGGCTGACGAACCCGGCCGGACCGGAGTCCGTGACTCACTCCAACGGTCTTGCCCGCTGTAGACGTCATGCGGCTTCGCGCCGGTGAGCGCGGCACTTCGCTGCCGTCCCTTACCGCTCCGCCAGGCCCGGGTTCGTCCCCGGCGACGGACTGCCGGGGCAGTCGAGCGGCCCTCCGGCTTCCGGCGTACTGTGTGGGCATGAGCCCCTCATTGAAGAGAGGGGGCGCACCAATGACCGATACGTCAGCCACCAGGCACGTACCTTCACAGACTTCGCCCGCGGACTCCGCTCCGCCGGCCGACGGACCCGTCACCGGCGCCGTCCGGCCCGAACCGGCGCCCGACACCAACCCGCTACGACGCACCCGCACCGGCAGCACCTGGGTCGGCATCATCCTCTTCGCCGTCCTGCTGGTGCTGCTGCTGGTCTTCATTCTGCAGAACACCCAATCGGTGGAGGTCTCCTACTTCGGCGTGACCGGCGTCGTCTCGCTCGCGGTCGCCATGCTGCTGGCCGCTGTCGCCGGAGTGCTGCTGACCGCGATCGCGGGGTCACTGCGGATCTGGCAGCTCCGCCGGCATCTGCGTCGCTCCCGTCGCCGGTGAGACCAGGCGGTCAACCGTCCTGTCAGGACTCACCCATCGCTGTCGTGACGCCTCCTCGGCGTGCGGCGGCCCACGACCGTGCGCTCCACGAACGGAGAGCACGCGCAACCGGTGCTCCCGACCTCACCCCCGAACTCCGCCGGGGGCACCGGCCGGCGAAGGACAGTGCGGGCACCTCGACGAGGGATTCCCCAACAGCTTGGAAAGGCACAACAGATGACCGAAGTTCCGCGAGAGCCGGACATGATCGGCGAGCGGCTGCACGTGACCTCCGGATTTCTCGAGTCCGAACGCGACTGGATCGTCCGGCGCATGGCCGCGCTCGGTCCGCGACTGCGGTCCTTCCACCAGGGACAGATCGATCTGGAGATCAGCCTCAAGGACCGCGACCGCGCCGGCCAGCTGGTGACACTGGAATGCCGGATCCACCGCACTCCCGGTCTGCACCTGGTTTCCACGTCCTCCGCACGAGAACTGGCGGTGGCACTCAACGAAGTCCGCAACGGCCTGATCCGTCAGATCAACGACGCCAAGACCCGGACCGAACCACACAGCAACCGCGCGCTTCGGCACCCGCTGGCGGCTGAAGGGACCAAGCCATGACCGTGCTCTGGGTCGTCATCGGGGGTCTGGTCCTGGTGGGACTCGCGCTCTCGGTGCGAATCGTCACCCAGTACGAGAAGGGTGTGCTGTTCCGGTTGGGCCGGGTGAGAAGCGTGCGGGAGCCCGGCCTCGCGATGATCATTCCGGTGATCGACATCCTGCGGAAGGTGTCGCTGCGGATCATCACCATGCCCATCCAGTCTCAGGGCATCATCACCCGGGACAACGTCAGCATCGACGTCTCGGCCGTCGCCTACTACCGCGTCGTCGACGCCGTGAAGTCGGTGGTGGCCATCGAGAACGTCGCCGCCGCCATCAACCAGATCGCCCAGACCACCCTGCGCAAAGTCGTCGGCCAGCACACGCTGGACGAGACCCTGTCCGAGACCGACGCCATCAACATCAGCATCCGCGAGATCCTCGACGTGGCAACGGTGGAATGGGGCGTGGAGGTCACACTGGTCGAACTCAAGGACATCCAGCTGCCCGACAGCATGAAACGGGCGATGGCACGGCAAGCCGAAGCGGAACGGGAGAAGCGCGCCAAGATCATCGCGGCCGAGGGCGAGTCGCTGGCCGCCGCCGCGCTGGGCGAGGCCTCGGACACCATGATGGCCCACCCACTGGCCCTGCAACTGCGAAACCTGCAAAGCCTTGTGGAGATCGGCGTCGACAAGAACACCACAGTCGTGTTCCCGGCGCCCCTCATGAGCACCATCGGAGAGCTGGGCTCCTTCCTGAGCAGAGAAGCAGCGGCAGCGGCACCTTCGAGCCCGCCCGCCCAGGATGTGGCATCCAACGGAGCCCCTGTCACCGTCACCAAGTAGACCCCGGGCCGCGACAGCCCTCGTGTCCACTGAGGACGCGTTGCGTCGCGAGCGACGTTCGGTGTTCTTTCGTTCATCGCTGGGTGGGAGTCGTCCCGTCACGGCGTCGCATGCGGCATGGGCAGCGGGTCCTCGGTCACCGGACCGCCGGGCTCACCGCCGCCGGGGTCGAACCGGAAGGGAGGGTATCGGTCGGTCATCAGCGCGGACCGGCCGCGGGTACCGGCCGGTGAACAGGATCGCGAACATCGCGACGACGCCCAGCACCAGGAACACCAGCCAAAGCACGACGAGTATCAGCACGTGCGGCACGACCAGCAGCCATTTCACCAGCCACAGCCAGCGCGACACCGGTGCGTCCAGCGCCGCCCGCACACGCACCGGCTAGGACAGGTCCGAAGGCTTGGGATCGCGTGGCGGGCTCGTTTCGGTCATGGCATCGCCTCAAAGTGGTCCATGCACGGCGAGGCCGCCCAGGTCCCGGCGCTACCGTGGCGCGATCGCGTTCAGGTCCTCGCATCCGAGCTGAGAGCGGAGTTGCTCGCCCATCCCGGGGCGGTGCACCTGGTGCTCGGCGACTCCCTCAACGGCCCCATCGCACAGGCTGTCGGCCTGACCCTGCTGGCCATCCTGGCCGACGCCGGACTGGCACCCGCGGACGTCGCTCACCTGCTCAACGTGCACATCCTCGGATCCGTCGCGGTCCAGCTCGCCGAACCGACCGACAATGACACCACCCGATTCCACTGGGGCCTCGACCGGCTGCTCGACGGCCTCGCCGCGCACGCGACCCGTTTCGCCCACACTGAACAGTGACGCGACAGCCGCACGCCGGGCGATCTCGCGACCACCGCCCGGCCGCCACGACCGGTCAGTCAGGGCAATGCTCAGCGCTCGGACCCGGTCGATCAGCACATCGGCTTCGGCTTGGGTGAACAGGCCCCGCTTGGTGGCTCGCAGGATGTCGGCCACACAGCTCCGGTGGGCTTCGGCGATTCCTTCGAACGGCCCGGCGGAGATCGATCTGAGATATGCCATCGGGTTCCCTTGGTCGGCTGAAGATCGCGCCGAGGTCCAGGGCACCGCGTCGACGGTACGCCACCGGCGGCCCCAGCGGTACGCCATGGAGGTGCTGCCACGACAAACCCGCACCCAATGGCGTAGCCTGGGCCAATACCGGGAGCATTTCGCACGCGGGCAGTCAAGCCGGCGTCGTCCCCGGTGTATCCCACACCGGCCGCCTGTCGGCCGGGGACGGAGCACTGACGTCATGTCGGTCTCACCCACTCAGATCATGCCTGTGCCGCAGGCTCGGCAACCTCTCCGGTTGCGTCTCAAGCCCGGCGGATCGACCGGTGGCCATGTCGACGGCGGCTGGTGGCCACGGTCCCGGGATCTGACCGCGGAACTGCCGGCGCTGGCCAAGGTGCTCGCCGTCCGGCTCGGCTCGGTGTGGCGCGTGGTGTACGCCCTCAGCTCATGGGAGACCGCGCCGCGCCGGATCCGGTTCGACGGTCACCCCGTCCGGCTGGAGGGATTCCGATCCCAGGACAAGGACATCGTCAGTGTCGTCTCGCTGGACCGGCGGCGCATCCGGCTGCTGGTCATCCCGACCGACGCGGCCAAGACAGCCGCCCATGACGCGATGATGACGGCCGCCGGACGAGACAACGCCGACAGCCCGACGACGATCCTGGTCGCGGCCGGCATCCGGCCCAGCACACTGCTACCCACGCCCCGTGAAGCAACCGACGACGCCCGGGATCGCTGGGAGGCCGACGGCGGGCACGTCGACACCCGCCACGACGTGTCGAAGTAAGCGCAGACCTCGCATCGTTCACCAGATGCGATCCCCAACCCGCTCCAGTCCCTGGCGGGCCACCTCTCCTGTCCGGCTACTGCCGAGGAGGTCGGCCATGGACACCTGCGAGCCGTCCTACAGCGCGACGTCCTCGCTGCCGCATGCCCCGGCATCCGTTCCGGGACACGTGGGGGTCACCGATGTGATCCGGATCGAGGCAGCGGCGCAAGCGTTCCGGGACTGGGATCACCAGCACGGCGGAGGCGCCTGCCACGACGCCATCGCCGGGTATCTGGCCTGGGCTCAGCGGCTCCTCGACGCCCGCACAACAGATCCGGTGGCCGACAGGCACCGCACCGCTGTCGCCGATCTGCACATTCTGGCCGGCTGGACCGCCTTCGACATCGGCCGGGTCGACCGTGCCCACCAGCATCTCGGTGACGCCCTCAGGCTGGCCCGGCTGGCCCGCGACGATGTCCTGGTGGCCGCCATCGGGTATCGCAGCGGCCGAATCCACCTGCACCACAACGGTCTCGACATGGCGCTGGCGGACTTTCAATCCGGTCAGCACGCGGCTCAGGCCGGTGCGTCAACACTGGCGGCCGCGGTCCTGCACGCCAACGAGGCCTGGGTGACCGCGAGGATGGGGCTGACCAGCGACACACTCACAGCTCTCGGCAAGAGTATGGACGACTTCGGCCGATCAGATCCGGATGACGCCCCGGGATGGGCGGTATTCTTCGACACCAACGATCTCCTGGCGATGTCCGGCGTCATCCACACCGAGCTCGCTCAGTCAGTGGACCCGTCCTTCGCACGCTCGGCGATCCCCGCGCTGACCGCCGCGGCCAACGGCTACGGCCCGAAAATGGCCCGCAGCAAGACGTTCAGCCTGATCGCGCTGGCCACCAGTCATCTCATCGAAAACGACACAGACCACGCCGCCGTGGTTGGCGCCCAGGCCATTGACATGGCGATGACCGTGCGCTCGTCACGAACCCGGGACCGGTTGCTACCGTTGAGAAGCACGGCAGATCATCGCCGCGGCAGCGCCGGCGCCCGGGAACTGTCCGAACGAATCGCCGGGTTCGCCGCCATGTCACCGGGCTGCGGCTGGGCCGCCACACCTTCCGAACGAACGTGCTTGTCCGGCAACGATTCACTCTGCGGCACGGTATGGCGGCCACCGGCCACAGTGGACTGAACAGCTGAGGGTGTAGGCTGTGGATCACCGAGGATATGTCGTGCGCCAGCAGTCAAACCCGCGCCGCCTCACTGGGCCGGACCTGAAGCAGGTCCGGCTGCTGGTCGTACCGCCCACCACCCCGGGTGGTGCCGCCCGCGCGGTACTCAGGTCCGCCTCCCGTTCGGACACAGTCGCAACAGGTGAAGATATCCTTACCAGCAATGGCATCTCGCGCGACGAGCAGCCAAAAACAGGACACCGCTCATGACAACACAGTCCGGCCCGGCAAACGGCGTGCTCCTCCAGCGGCTGCCTTCCGAACGAAACCGGTTGCCGAGGACCGGATCCACACGACTTGCGCCAACTGCCCGCACCCCTGGCCCAGCCACGACCAGATCGCAGTCCGCTATCGCACCGCGACAGCCACTGTGACTGACAGACGCGGTCGAAGTTGTGTCCGCACCATGAAGGAGATCTGATGACCACAACTGCCAAATATGTGTCCGCGTACGACCGAAAAGTCGCGCTCATCAAGGACACCCTGAAAGCCCACTCGAAGCTCAGCGACAGGGCCTCGTTCGAACTCGCGGAGCTCGTACTGGATGCCCTCAACCACATACCTGAGAAAGTGCGCTGACCGCGTACACCGGTCGCGGTTGCGGAAATGGACCCGCGGGCCGCACTGGTGGCGCAGGGCGAAAAGCGGTTCAGGCCGCGGCACGGGCTGTGCGAGATCGATCCGGGAGTCGAACGATCATCGCGAACCCCAGGCCGCACGAGTACTTGCCACCACACGAAATCCGACCCCGGCCGTCATGGCCGCCGACCTGGCGTCCAGCAGGACGGCGAGCCCGGCCGCGCCGAGCAGGGGTATGAAGAAGATCAGACACGGACCCGAGCTGTGGATCAACCTGTGGAGCCGGTCACTCAACAGCGGGCCGGTGTTCAGGTCCTCGTCCACATCGGACCAGAAGTGCTCGGGCCGGCGCGACGACAGAAGGTTGACGCGCAGGTTAACCTTGACGGGACTCCGATGCCTCCACGCGACGGCATCGTTCTTCGCAAGAATTTCAACGCTTTCCCGCCCCGGTCCCTGGCGGCACTCAGACTCGTGGCCAGTGCGTGTTAAGGGGCTGTGATGACAGCGACGCAACCGGATCGAACCCGTTCAGTGCAGCAGTGCCCGGGACTCGCATCGCCGACCTGCTCACCGCTGTGCCCACTCGGCGCCCGCGATGTCGACGCACTCACGACGACTCCTCACGCTGGACCGACAGCAGCATTGGAGTCCCTGTCGTGATCCACGGTGACAATCTGCGCACAGCGTCGCAGGAAAGCTTCAGTTTGAGCCCTGAACAAAGGTATTGCGCAGTTCGCCTGGTGGCCTCAGTGGCCGACGACGCCGCCGACTGCCTGCTGCTGCTCGAGGCTCTCGGTCTCGACCCGGTCGACGGCCGATCGCGCGAAGATGAGACAGATATCAGCATCCATGACGGCGGCACGGCGGCGCGGACCGCCCGCTGGGCCCGACCGCGTCAAACCCGGCCGGGTGACTCGGACGGATCGTTCATCTGGTAGTCGAGCCGGTTGCGTACCTCGGCCGCACCCGGAACTCCCGGCCGGCCGGCGGCTCGGCTTCGCTTGCGCGCTCCAGCGGCCGGCCATGCTTACTGTCATCGTCATGCTCAGTACCTGGACTCCGGCCGCACGACCGCCACAGGGCAGCTCGAATGGTGCAACAGTGCCTGGCTGGTCGATCCGAGCATCATGCCTTTCACACCACCGCGGCCACGTGCACCGACCACGACAAGCTGGGCCTCTCGCGTCTGAACGAGGAGACTGTGCGCGGGCCGGCCAGGAGTGAACACGCGCTGCACCGACACCTCGGGGTACTTCTTCTGCCACCCGGCGAGCCGCTCAGCGAGGACGCGCTGCTCCTCTTCCGCAACGGCTTCAGGCACAGTCGACGCCGGTATGGTGTCGCTCCACGTGTGCAAGGCGACAAGGAGAACACCCAGCCAGGACGCTTGGTCGAAGGCGAACCCGATCGCCGCCTCGCTCGCCGGCGAACCATCGATCCCCACGACCACCGGCCGGCCACCCGTCTCGGTCGTGTGCTCACCGCGGACCACCAGGACCGGGCAATGACCATGCGCGGCCAGCGCGACCGCCACAGACCCGACAAGCATCCCCGTGAAGCCACCAAGTCCGCGAGAACCCAGTACCACCAGGCGCGCCGCCTGGGACTCGGCAACCAGTACCTGCGCCGGTGAACCAGTGCGGAGATCAGTCGACACGTCGACCCCGGGAGCCAGATCCCGCGCCGACTCCGTGGCCTGCCGCAGCGACTCACGACCCTCACCGGCCAGGGCGTCATACATCGACCGCTGCAACGCCACCGGCGAGTGTCCCCCGATCGCCACAGTGGCATGTACCAACCGGAGGGGTGCCTTGCGGCGCGCGGCCTCCCTTGCGCCCCAGAGAACTGCCTGCTGGCCGGACGCGGATCCGTCCACGCCGGCAACGATCGGCGGATGGGTGGTGGTCATCGGAAACCCTCCATGGATATGCCGGGACGAACCCGATCGGATGGACGGCGGACGGATCGGTATCCGTTGCCAGGTCTGGCGAACCGCGGACAACGCGCCCGGCTCCTCGCATTCCAGGCCCGTCACCTGCAGCAGCCGGATGTCACGTGTCCCGCCTTGATGAGAGCAGGCGTAGGTCCTGCCTGGCGGTGATCACAACGGTTCGCGGCCCGTCAAGCCGGTACGTGGCGGGGGCCAACCCGATGCTCCGCCCAGGTTCGGCATCTTCGAACGGTCCGGCGGACACTGATGTGCGCGGGTGCCACGGGTAGTCCCTTGGGTCGGCTCAGAAGCGCGCCGGGGTCCGGGGCAGATATGTTGACAGTACGCCTTCAGGGACGGTGTGGGCGTTGGCGCAGCTGGTCATCGTCGATCGAGCGGCTGATGATCTGTGCGGCGACGTCGCTCAGCCGATGATTGCGGCTGCGGGCAAAAGCGCGCATCAGCTGGAAAGCCTGGTCCATCGGCAGGCCGGTGCGCTGGGCGAGCATGCCCTTCGCCTGTTCCAACTGCACACGACTGGTGAGAGCGGTCTGCAACTGCGTGGCCAGCAGCTCACGTGAGGCGATCGCACGTTCCTGGATCAGGCCGACCGTGGCGACATCCGCCATCGCCTGGCCGATTCCCAGATCCGCCTCGCTCAACCGGCCCGGCCGGACCCGGAACAGGTTCAGCGCGCCAATGGTCTCGTTGCGCAGCCGCATCGGGAGCGCCTCCGCGGAGTGATACCCCAGTTGCCGCAACCGCAGGGTGAACACCGGCCATGCGGTGCGCATCGCGGACAGGTCCTCCTCGGCCACCGGGTGCCCGGACCGGAAACAGTCCAAGCAGGGACCCTCGTTGTTCTGCAGTTCGTAGAGCTCCAGCAGCCGGGCCTCCTCCGCGGAGGAGGCCATCACGTGCAGGTCACCATGTGCGTCGGCCAACATGATCCCTGCGGCATCCGCATCGAGCAGCTGCACGCTGCGGGCGGCCAGCGTGTGCAGGAAGTCGATGACGTCGAAATCGGCCACCAGGGTGTCGGCCAGATCCACGAACGTGCTGGCCAGGAGTTGTTCCCTGCTCATCATGGCCGTTCCTGCCGCGTCGTACCGCCGGACCCGCTGTCACCGAAGCTCAGGCGGCGATTGACCACGTCCGCCGCGACCGCGGACACCGTCCGTTCGGTAGCGTACGCGTAAGCCCGCAACCGCAGCAGCGCCTCGGCCAGGCTGATACCCAACTGGATCGTGATCATCCCCGTCGCTTGGTGGACCTCCGCGCGGTTGTCGATCGGCTCGGCGAGCGGGGCGTGCGTGCCGTCATGCTCGTCATAGTCCTGCAGGTGCAGAACCACCACCGTCGCCGCTTCGGCGAAGGCCAGCGCCTCGTCGAATTGAAGGGCCGTCAGCTGTCCAGGGGTGTCCCGATAGAGATCCAGCACACCGACGTGGATGGCACCGACCCTCAGTGGGAACGCGAAAATCGCGCGGACACCCGCGTCCAGCACGGCCGCGCCGAACCGCGGCCAGCGAGCCGTCCCAGCCGCCACAAGATCCGACGCGAGGATCGGACGACCGCTGCCGGACGCTTCGACGCAAGGCCCCTCACCGAGCGCGAACTGCAGTTCCTCCAACTGCCTGGCCCGCTCGTCGGTGGCCGCGAGCACCACCCCGCTGGGCCCGTCAACAGTCATCAGCGCGATTCCGACACCGCTGACCGGCAACGCCGACAGACCCTCGTCGCACAACCTGGCAGGCAGCGTTACCTGTTCCCCGCCACGGCGCTCGATCGCCGACAGGATTTCGACGACCCTGACACCACGCACGGTGCTACCCACCCAGACGGCACAAGGCGTGAGCAAGGCAAGCGCGCCGCAAAGGTGCCAGGAGCGCGGCCGTCAGCAGCGGACTGGCGCACAAATCCACCTCGCCACGCACAGCGACCACGGCCACACCGGACGACTCCACATGTGCCATGACAACCAGCGCCACGGCCTGCGGACTGCTTGGCAGGATCGCAGGAGCCCGTGGGCGACAGACAGAATGTACATCCGACAGGACAGCGGTCATGAAGTCTTCTCCCTGCTCAGTGCATGGTTCTCGGGAAGGGTGATCCGGGCCAGCCGTGCGGGGTTGGTCCACCGGACGTCCGAGACCCACCCGAACCGCTCGAAGATCCAGATCACCCTGGCGGAGATGTCGATCTGGCCGCGCAGCACACCGTGCCGTGCGCAGGTCGGGTCGGCGTGATGCGAGTTGTGCCAGGACTCCCCCATCGACAGGATCGCCAGCGGCCAGAAGTTCGCGGCCTTGTCCCTCGACGCGAACGGCCGGTCACCGATCATGTGACAGATCGAGTTGATCGACCACGTCACGTGGTGCAGGAACGACACCCGCACCAGCCCGGCCCAGAAGAACGCGGTCAACGCACCCCACCAGGACCAGGCGATCAACCCGCCCAGCGCGGTGGGCACCCCGACGCTCACCGCCACCCACAACGGGAACAACCGGTCGACGGCCCGCAAGTCCCGGTCAGCCAACAGATCCGGAGCGAACCGTTCGACGTTGGTACTGACCCGCTCGAACAACCAGCCCATGTGGGCGTGCCAGAACCCCCTGGCCAACGCCACCGGGCCGGTGCCGAACAGCCATGGCGAGTGCGGGTCGCCCTCGCGATCGGAAAACGCGTGGTGCCGTCGGTGATCGGCGACCCACCCGATCACCGGACCCTGCGCGGCCAGACCACCAGCCACCGCCAGGGCGACGCGCAGAGCACGCTTGGCCTTGAACGCACGATGCGTGAAGTACCGGTGATAGCCCACCGTGATCCCGAGACAGGCCACCACGTAGAAGCCGGCGGCCAGGGCAAGGTCCGTCCAGCCCAACCCCCAGCCCCAGGCGATCGGTACCGCTGCGATCAGCGCCGCGAACGGAAGCAGAACGAAGATCTTCACCAGGATCTGCTCGCCCACCGACCGGCCGGGAACGGTCATCGGCTTCGGATCGCGATCAAGTCGTGGTGACGGGCGAACAGCGGTGGACGTGCTCATGAGACTGTCCTATCGGGACTGATGAGGGCTCCCGATGTGCCATCTGGGCGGCCCTCGGTCGGTCAACGTCACGCCGAGGTCCAGGGCACTTGACTAACACACTACGCGTACAACCGGATCATGTCGCGTCCTCGCGGTGTACTTGTGGAGCGGATCCTGTGAAAGGCGCCAACACACCGGCGCCAGCCGCCGGAACATCGCGAGACAGTCCATTCTGGGCGGTCGCTGCGGCAGGGCGGCGCCTCCGGCGAGCTCGTCCGCGTCCGGCGGAACGACCAGCAGGCAGAACACACCTGGATACCCGCTTGTGATCCGAAGGGAGTCCCCACGTGCCGGGGTTGCGCCCGGCTCTCGTGAATGATTTCCAGCCGCACGGCGAGCAGGAGCACGGGAAGCCGGCTGCGGGCATGCGGGATATCGTCGGTGACCCCACCCTACGCCTCCGTCGGGTGGGGTCAGCGGGTTTCGCCCAAAGCGGTCCTCACCCCGACGTCAGAACGTGGGTCGCGGGTCGCGGACATGGGGTGGACGGCTGGTCATGCCGACCGCGACCTGAAGTTTCCCGGCCACATGCCGGAGGTCCCAGGACATGATCTGGCGGGTGGTCTGTGCTGCGACGCGGGGGGGTTGACGGCCGCGTAGGGCATGTAGGCGTTCAAACCGGTGGCCAAGGCCCAGCCACGGCCACGAGTCCAGGTGGCATCGTCCACATCGAGCGCGGCGCGGAAAGTGGGTCTCGACCGACATGAGGGTGAAGGCAATGACAGGTCGCACGCCGGGCCGCCCGCACCGAGCCCACCGAAGTCGATCACGGCACTGAGGCGGCCGCGGGTCGTCAGCAGATTGCCAGTGTGGAATTCCTCCACACCCATCCCGACATCCACGACGTCCACGTCATCGGTGTCCCCGACGAACGCTACGGAGAGGAGATCATGGCCCGGATCAAACCGCGTCCCGGCGCAGCCGAACTCAGCACCGAGACCATCCGGTCGTTCGCCAGCGGGAAGCTCGCGCACTACAAGATCCCCCGCTACGTCCACCTCGTGGAGACCTTCCCCATGACCGTCAGTGGCAAGGTGCGCAAGGTTGAGATGCGCGCCGCGGCGATCGAACTCCTCGGCCTCCACGCGGCGGCCGCGACCGAACACGCATGAAGATCGTCACGCCACCGTGAAGTACGACTCGCACGGGACATCGCCGACCTGGATTCGTGTTGATTCGAGGAACTCTGCGACGTCGACCTCGGACTGCTGCACACCCTGCAGATCGACGGCCGCGCTCCCGTGCGCGCCATCGCGACCGTCATCGGCGTCTCGGAGAACCCGGTCCCTCGGCGGTACCAGCGGCTGCACTCGATGGGTGTACTGCGGGTAGCGGGCGTGCTCAACGGTGCCCGGCTCGGCTGCACGTCGTGGACGATCCGGCCGCAATGCACGCCGGACGCGGCCGGGGCGGCGGTGAAGGCGCTGGCCGGCCGACCGGACACATCCTGGATGTACCTGTTGTCGGGCGGCACCAAGATCGCGTGCAGCACCCAAGCCCTCGGCACCAGCGACCGGGACGTCCTGCTGAGCACCGCTACCTGTCCGACATGAGCTGCTATCGGCGGTGATCGCGGTCATTCTCCTGGCGTGCCTGACATTGCCGCCGTGTGCTCAAACCGGGGCCCCGGGCGCTACGTGTTCGGTTACCTGCCGACCTGAACGTCGAACCCGTCCGGCGCCAATGGACTTCGCGGCCTGAATGGTTCGGCGGTCCCAGCTGGAGAGGATGCCGGTCACCGCGGAGGAATGCGACCGGCCGTCGGAGGGACCGGTGAGTCCGTTGTGGATGGTCTCGGCGATGTGGCAGTGTGGTGTTTGACAGGGCGGGCGATCCGCGGATGTCCCCGGTGACCGCGACAGCGGACTGCTGGCAGCGTAGTGTGGGCGGCATCGGGAGTTTCTCGCGCGTCGGCACTCGCGCCGGCGTCGTTCCCGGCGAGGTGGTGTACCGGCCGGTGATATGGCCGGACGGGAGTTCGGCATGGATCCTCTTGGGGAGTGGCGCTTTTTCGCGCCTTCGTCCGTCAGACGGGTGCCGTTGCGGCTGACATTGAAGCCGCCGTCGTCTCCCGAGGGGGCGATCGACGGTGGCTGGTGGCCGCGGTCGATGGATCCGATGGCGGAGTTCCCCGCCATGATCGCCGGTGTGACCAAGCAGGTGGGCCCGGTCAGCAGGGTGGCCTACAACATGGATGCCTGGGGTGACGCGCCCAGGCGGATGGTCATCGACGGCGAGGTGGTTCATCTCGACGGCGTCAGCTCGGTCGATCCCCGCACGGTGTTCGTGTCGGGATTCGGCTGGCAGTGCATGACCCTGCTGGTCGTTCCCCCCGACGCGAGCGACAACACCGCGCAGGCCGCTTTGGTGAGCGCCGCGAGTCCGGGTGTCCGCGGTGGCGCGGAAGGAATCCTGTTCGCCGATGGCTTCGGCCGCGCCGCCCCGGAGGGCACTGTTCCCGCGCCCCGCGAGAAGTCCCGCGAGGCCGGAATCTGATCCGCGGTACGGCAATGGCGATCGGTCAGGTGTGATCGTCCGATTCGACTGGACACAATGGACTGACTCGGCCGCTGGGATGTCGTGGGGCTCCGCAGGCATCACCCGGCACTTCTCAATCCGCAGGCGACGACACCGGCGATCGGCGTGGATGGGGAGTACTGTTGTCCCAGTCGAGACGTTTCGGCGCCGGTGCCGGATCCGGCGGCCTCGACATCGAAGTGGCCGGATCCCCGGCCCTGACAGGAGCCGCCGCCCGTTGTCGGCTCGAAGCGAGTCACATGCCCACCGGCTGCCATGGCCATTGAGCATCGTCGGTTGTCGCACAACCGATGGCGCTCATGTGGCGTGTGTCGGGCGCTTCCGCGTGGCCGCGCCTCCTGTCTGTCGGTTGAGCCTGTGTGTGACCGGCGATCCCGGGACGCGCGGGCTCAACCAGGGCGGTACCAGGACTAGGAAGCAGAGGTCATTGTGCGACACAAAAGCGAATCCGTGCCGGGAGAGCTGCGGTACCCACAACGGCGGCAGTGGCCGGCCGGCATCGGCATGCTGGTCTTCGGCGTCGCCGTTGGTGCGCTGATCGCGGTCGGTGTGCGGAGCCGTCCACCCCATGGTCCCGACGCACGACCAATGGTCTGACCCAACAGCGCGCGACCGATCAGCGGATCCCCTGCGGAGGCGTAGGGTGGAAGCCACCGACGGTATTCCGCATGCCCGCAGCCAAGCCGGCATCGCCTCGGACGATTTTCCGAACAGCGGTCCTGGGATACAGGTCCGAGGGCGGAGCCGGACATGCCCAGCCAGCCGAAATCCTTACGGCTCAACATCAAACCCTTGGGGGCGTCGTACAGTCGTTACAACGGTGGCTGGTGGCCTCGTTCGCGAAACCTGGCGGTCGAGCTGCCCGTTGTCCTGCACGTGCTCGCCGCGCGGCTGGGCGTCATCAGAAGAGTCGGGTACAACCCTGGTACGTGGGGGTGGATGAGCAGGCTGATGACGGTCGACGGATACGTCGTGCAGCTTGCGGGATTCCCCTCCCTGGACGCCTACTCCCTACGGATCACCAGCACGTCGCCCGATGTGTTCTGCCTGCTGGTCGTGCCACCGGACGCGGACGAGTTCGCCGGTGACGCCGCGCTGACCGCGGCGACCGTCCAGAACGGACATTCCCGCGACGTCCTGGCGGCCTGTGGTGCTTTGCCTGGAGCGGCCGCGGCCTGGCGTCCCTGACCCGCCGGCCGCCGTCACCGGCAGAGTTCGGCTTCCGGGCCCGCATCACGTGAGATGCGGCTGTCGGCAAGGAGTTGCTCGATCGCGGCGCTGGTTCTGGAGGACGAGACCGTCTGCAGCGCCACCCGGGCGGCCGCGGCCGGCGTACCCGCCGGGACCACCAGCAGGTGGATGGGCCTCGAGGTCGAGCCGACGAACGTGACCGTGCTGGGCGGCGTGGTGTGTGTGCCCGCCAAGCGCAGTGTCCACCCCTCGGTGGTCAGCGTCGGCCCGGCCGGTTGCCAGTCGTCCAGGTTGTAGGCCATGGTGAGGCCAGGGCCGCCCCACGAGCTCAATGCCACGACCAGCATGGGGAATTCCGCCGCCGGGTCGCTCGACCATGGCCACCAGGCCCCGTCGAGACCCACGCGTGCCGCCGTGCCCGGTCTCATTGTCAGCCGTAGTTCGCGCCGTGCGGGCCGCGGGCGCGCTAGGGCGCTGGGTTCTGGGTTCATCTCGGCGCTTCCGCCTCCGACCGGGTTCACCGGCCTGTTCGTGTGCGCCCAAGGCGGCGCCGACTCCGTGCTGACGCGCGACATGCCCTCGGTGAACTGACTATACGCCTCGCCCGGCCAACCCGATCACGGACGACGAGGCGTACCGTCGAAGACGTCGGAGACATTCCGCGTGTGAGCGTTCAGGTTCACATCGTTTTCGGTCCTACCCACACGGCCGGGTTGGATGGCCGTGGACAGGAGTTCGGCATGGTGCCACGACCACACGCGCGCATCGCCGCCGCTTTGGCCATTGTGGTCGTTGGTGCGGGGTCCCGTTCGCAGCTCGTTTGGTGTTGCCGCCCATGATGGTGCTGGCGATCGGCGCGGCGCTGGCGGGTGCCGTGTGCTGCGCTGTAGCGGCTGCGCTGCAGCACCGTGAGGCTGTGTCGATCAGAGCGGCCGAAGCTGTCGGCTGGCGCCTGTTGTCGGCTCTGTCCCGGCGTCCGTACTGGCTGGCGGGTGTGGCCACGCTGCTGGTCGCAACCGGCCTGCACTCGCTCGCGTTGTTGAACGGCCCGCTCTCGCTAGTGCAGCCGCTAGGTGTGACCACCGTCGTGTTCGCGGTGCCCGTGGCGGCAATGGTTCGTCGATACCGGGTCCGCGTCTGGGAACTGCTGGCAGCGGCCACCGTGGTGACTGGTCTGTGCGGTCTGCTGGCGATCGTCCCGAGCCAGCCCGCGTCGGCCGGCGGCGCCGGATCGCCGCCCACCGCATGGATGCTGGCAACGGCGACCGTACTCGTGGTCGGTGTCCTCACGGCTTTGGCCTCGCGGCGTCGAGTCCTCCTGCAGGGACTGTTGCTGGCCACGGGTGCGGGAATCGCCATGGGGGTTGCCGCGGTCCTGCTGCAGATGGTTCTCCTCAACGCGCAGCGCGGCGGACTGTTGGAGGTGCTGAGCATCGCGAGTGGCGCGGTGGTCCTGCTTGCCGTGGCAGGTGTCTGGCTCAACCAGCGGGCCTACCGGGCCGGGAACGTCGCTGTAGTGCTAGCCGTGGTGACGGTGTCGGATCCCGCTGCCAGCACGATCACCGCCATCGTGCTCGGGGAGCGGCTGCCCACCGGTGTTCTCAGCTGGCTGTTGCTGGCGATCTCCGCGGCCACCATCGTGGGCGGGATCACCTGGCTGGCGCGCTCCCCGGCGCATGCAGCGGGGGTCCCGGTGTGAGCCTGCGCCCGCGCTGCCTTGCCATCGCGCCTATTTCTGCTGTGTACGAACAGAATGGACATGAGCGTCAGTGCCAGCGATCCCACGGCGGATGCGCTAGGCTGTTTCCGGTACAGGTCGGTCGTTCCTTTTTGTGTTCGTGACACCACGTTCGCGGAATCGATGTTGCGGTTTTCCTGCTCTTCCCGGTCAAGCCGGTGGAGTCGCCGTTTCACCCCACGGCCAGGTGGTCGTATCGCGCGACGCCTATCGGAGCCTGTCGGAGGAGCGAACATGGCGCAGGGAACCGTGAAGTGGTTCAACTCGGACAAGGGTTTCGGGTTCATCTCGAACGGTGACGGCCCGGACGTCTTCGTGCACCACTCCGAGATCGACGGCGGCGGCCACCGCGGCCTGGAGGAGAACCAGCAGGTGGAGTTCGAGATCAGCCAGGGCCCCAAGGGCCCGCAGGCCACCCGCGTGCGAGTGATCTGACCGCACGCGCCCGGCCGGGAACCGGTCCATTGTGGATCCGCCAAGCCGGTTCCCCAGGCGGGCGCCCGATGGCGGCGAGTGGCGATCGCCGGACCGGCCGGATCGCCGATAACGTCCACAAAGGACATTCACGGAGCCGGCCGCGGTCACCGGTGCGGCGACGAGCGCGGGGACAGGACAGACCCTGAGCCGCCTCGGAGTGTCCGATTCGGACCGGGACGCCGGGTGCGGGAGCCCATGTGTCACCACTGGCGGCCGCCACGCCCTGGTTCACCGTCTCATAGGCGCCAGCTGCCCCAGACCGATTGTCTCCAGCGGGCCTCCGGTGGACGGTGGGGTGATCAGCAACAGGGTGGTCCCGGCCAGGCCGGTTCGCCGGTGCGGGCCGAGTGGCAGGGTCAAGTCCGGCCGCACCGCGGAATGTGGCGCCGGAGAGGTCGATCACCAGCGCCGCCGGGGCGGTCTGGCAGGCGCGGCGGATGTCGCGGTCGATGACGGGTGCGCGGTCATGCCGGCCCACCGGTGGCGACGATGTCCGCCGGGGTGAGTGTTCCGGTGACGAGCCGGTGGGCGATCTCGGTGAGGCGGATGTTGTGGTTGCGGCTGTAGGAGCGCAGGGCCTGGAAGGCGCGGTCCATGTCCAGGTTGGCGGCGTAGGCGAGGACGCCCTTGGCCTGTTCGATCGCGATGCGGTTGTTCAGGGCGGTCTGGAGTTGCTCGGTGAGGACCTCACCGCGACGGATGGCGCGTTCCTGCAGGATGCCGATGGTGGCGGTGTCGGCGAGCGCGCGGGCGACTTCCACATCGGCTGCGGGCAGCGGACCGGGGCCGGTGTTGAACAGGTTCAACGCGCCGATCGTGTCCTGGCGCAGACGCAACGGGATGGCGTACACGGCGGCGAATCCTTCGTGCAGTGCTTCGGGGGCGAAGCTGGGCCACCGGCCGGTCATCTCGGTCAGGTCGGGGACGTGCACGGGTTCACCGGTGCGGACACAGTCCAGGCACGGGCCTTCGTTGGCCTGGATCTGGAACAGTTCGAGCAATCGGGTCTGCTCAGAGGAGGAGGCCATGACCTGCAGGCCGCCGCGTTGGTCGGACAACAGCAGCCCGGCGGCCGCGGCGTTGAGCAGTCGTACGCAGTACTGCGCGAGCTGGTGCAGCATCTCAGCGATGTCGTAGTCGTCGACCAGGGTGTCGGCCATCTGGACAAAGGCCTCGAGCAACCGGGATTCCCGTTGTGTGCTTGAGGGTGGCGTGCTCATGCGGCTGCTCCGCTCCTGTCTTTGCCGTCGAGGGTAGTCATCCACTGGTAGGTCATTGGTCGAGGTCCCGGGGGTGCAGGTGGCGGTTGACGATGTCGTGGGCCACCTCGTCGATGAGCCGCCCGGTGGCGAACGCGTGTCCGCGCAGCCGGGCCAGCGCCTGGTCGGCGGGGATGCCCAGGGCGGCGATGAGCATGCCGGTGGCCTGGTGGATCTGTTCGCGGCCGCGGGGCAGAAAGGCCAGCTGCTCGCCGTTGAGAACGCCGGTCCGGTGGTTGAGCAGCGCCAGGGCGGCCACGTCCACGATCTCCAGCGCGATGGCCAGGTCACCGCCCGACAGCCAGCCGGGCCGCTCGCGGTAGAGGCTCAGCATTCCGATCGAGATCGCGCCGTACTGCAGCGGGAACGCGAAGATCGCCCCCACCGCCTGGCCGGTCATCGCCTGGGCGAACATCGGCCAGGCCTGCGCCGGGGCGCCCGGCACGTCGGGCACCAGCACTGGCCGGCCGGCGGTGAACGCGTCGACGGTAGGCCCCTCGCCGAGGGTGAACTGCAGTGCCTCGATGCGCGCACTGAGGTCATCGGTGGAACAGAGCATCTCAGCCTGCGCCCGCCCGCCGGTCATCGAGACCGATGCGCCCGCCACCGGCACCAGCCGCACACAGGACCGGCACACGGCGCCCAGCGGATCCGTCCCGTGCAGGGCGTGGAGCAGGGCGGCACGTGCCTTGGCCAGTCGCTCGTCCCACGGGTCAGCCATCGGCTGACGCGCCATCGTGCATGGCCGGACCGGCCTGCATGGCGTGCCTCCGTGTGCTCGACGACAGGGCCGTGGCACATGGCGGGTCGCAGGCCGCACCGAGGCCATCTACCAACAGTACGGGGTGGGGGAAGGGGATGCCCAGCCGGGCGAGAGGCCGCGTCAGCGGGATTCCGCGGGGGCCGGCCCGAACCTTGCCCGGACGGCCGTGCCGCGCCCGCCGCTGACAGTCTGTTCACGAAGCCGGCTCACCGGCACCTGCGCCGGTCCGCCGCGATCAGTTCCCCGCACAACACCGGCAAAGCCCGTTCCCGCGCGGTGGAAACGGCTTCGGGCGTTGAGCCGAGTACGGCGGCGGTCTCCGCCACCGTCAGCTGCACGACCAGCCGTAGCCGCAGGACCTCCCGCGGTGACACCGAAAGCAGCGCCAGCAACCGTCCCGCCTGGTCGTTCACGGCCTGCCTCCCGGCATGCCGGCGAAAGCCGAGATCCGGGTGGCGAGCTCACCGGCGCCGGAATGGGTGCCGAGGCGTGCGGCGTCCGCCCCGAGCGGGCGAAAGCAGTCGCGGATCCGCATCGAGGCGAGGTTCTCCGCCGAGGCCAGGGCGCGTAACCCGATGTCCACCCCACGGTCGACATCGTCGTCGACAAGATGGCACATCGCCAGCGTGATCTGGCTGAACGTCCGGCTGCGGGCTCGGTCGTCGCCGTAGCCGCCGGTGGCCTCGGTCAGCGCGGCGATCGCGATCCGGGCGTGCTCAGGGTCCACCCGATGGGCGAGTTCGCTGTGGACAGTCCCGGTCGCGGCGAGCATGTCGTTCTGGGTGAAGGAACCCCGTTCACCGGCCGATGCGAACCGCTCGCGGCCATCGGCCATCATCTCGCAGGCCTCGTCCGCGGCGCCCATCGCGGCGTGCGCCCACGCCTGGTGCATCAACACCGCGCCCGGCCAGCGCCAGCGCACGGGTGAAATACCCCTCCGCCTGGGGCGCCAGCCCGATATCGAAGGACGCCCAGGCGGCGAGCCGGATCCTGTTCCCCGGGCAGGGCACTGGGAGCTGCCATCGCGATGCTCCTGAGATCGCCGTGGACAGAGCCGAACTCGCCGCCGGGGTCAGGAGCGGTCACCGGGTTTTCCCCGGTTAGTGACGCTACACCCGTGCGGCCGTCGGTGCCTTCACCCGATCGGGCCCTCAGGCGGTCCGGCCGACGAGCACCCCCAAGGGAGGCGGCGGCCGGTAGTGACCCTGGCCGATGGCCGGTGTCGGCGTACACTGACCCTACCGAGGGCATGTCGAGCGCAGCCAGTCAAGGCCTGCGCCGCCTTGGGCACACATCAGAGCCTTGGATCACGCTCTTTCGTGTCAGCGCATTCCCGCACTACCAAGGAGACCTGATGACCGCTGCCATCAAGTACGTGTCCCCATACCAGCACCGCGTCAACCTCGTCGCGGACACACTGCGCAACCACTCGAAGCTCGACGAGAAGGCGGCTCTGGACCTCGCCGAGCGGGTGGTGGACGCGCTCAACCACATCCCGGAGAAAGTGCGCTGAGCACACCGGGCGCGCCGTTATCGTCCACAGTGGACGATAACGGCGCCGCCAGTCGTCCGCAGCCGCGAACCTACCCCGGGAGATCCTCCATCAGCGTCTCACTCCTTGTCCCGCCCGCTGTCAGCGCTCCTCGTTGTCTCACCGATGTGTACGGTCCGGGCGTCGCCGTGTGCGCGCGACCGGAGCTGGAAGCGGGTGCGCCGGCCGGCAGGCACCGCCAGAACCGCGACATGGTCTCCGCCAGGCCGATCGCGGTCGCCGCCACTACCCCCGTGGTCTGCAGCGCGGGCGGCACGGACCCGGAGCTGCTCGCGCACATGCGCGACGGTGGCCTGCCGGTCGGCACCGACCTGCGTGAGTTCCGGACCGAAACCGAGTTCGCCGCGCGTGTGGCGGAGGCGATGGCCGATGGTCTGCTGATGTCGATGGAGTACCCGCAGCCGACCACGTTGTGCCCGGACGAGCAGGCGCTCAAGACCGGCCGGCTGGTCGGATACCTCAACAACAAAGCCACCATCGACACGTTGGTAGCCCCGGACTTCCAGGCCCGCCGGCACGTCGTGACCCGGGGGCAGCTCGACTGGGCGGCGCCGCACAGCAGGTCCTGGGTGCTCAAGGCGGCGACCGACGACGCGCACGGCGGAAGCCTCGACGTCTACCTGCACAAGGCGGGTGGGCCGATCACGCTGCCGCCCTTCGTGGACGTCCTGGCCGAGTTCGTCGTCGAGGAGTACCTGGAGATCGACCGCAACTGGGGACTGCAGCTCTACACCGGCGCGAACGGCACAGCGCACCTGCTCGCCGTCACCGAGCAACGCGTCGACGCGGCCGGGATCTACAACGGCGGCCGGTTCGGCGTGGTCGCCGCGCCACCGCCGGAGCTGCTCGCCGAATGCCTGGCGATCACCCGGCGCGCCGCCGACCGCGGCTATCGCGGCCTGTGCAGCCTGGACTGCGCGCAGACCCGGGACGGCAGGCTTGTCGTGCTGGATCTGAACTTCCGGATCACCGGCGGGTCGATCCCCTTGCTGGCGCTGCAATCGGTCCGTCCCGACGCGCTGGACCGGCCCGCCGAGTCGGTGAAACTGACCGTGGCCGCTTCCGTCGCCGAGCTGCTGGCCGACCTGCGCCCCGAACTGGCCGGCGACGGACTGATCGTCACCGGCGGCCACGACTCCACCCGCACCGACCACCCCGTCAAGCAGAGCACCCTCCACCTGCTTGTGGTGGGCGACGATCCCGGCGACGTGGCCGCGCGCCGGACGGCGCTGGAAGCGATCACCGGCTGGTGACCGCTCACCCCTCGCTCGTCGCGGCACTTCCTTCCACGGCAACGGGATGCGGCCGGCGGGGGGCCGGTGACAGGTCCGGTGTGCGATCGGCGGGCGAGAGCAGCTCGGCGTAGCGGCCGAGCATTCGCTCACCGATGTTGTGGTAGAACGCGGGCAAGCTGCCCGTCCGTCCTTCGTGGAACGCGAGGAAGCCCGGGTCGGACCGCAGCATGCCCAGGATGTGCTCAAAACTCCTGACGTCGGAGCGGAAACTCGCGGTCCGGGCCCGGTGGACGTACCCGACGGTCCGGTTGGCGGTGGTGCCCAGCCGCCGGCGCAGCATCGCGGGCGAGGAGGCGTGGCGGTAGAGCTCCACCAGCTTCTCGTAGTACGAGATCGGGTCGTAGTGCTTGATCGTGGTCACCAGGTAGGGCGCGTAGTAGAAGCTGAACGGCATGGCCGCGAGGATCCGCCCGCCGGCGGCGAGCTCGTCGTGCAGCGGGGTGCCGCCGAACGGCACCGGGATGTTGATCGTCGGGTAGGCGAACGGGGCGAGGTCCATGAACCGCTTGGTCAGCTCGACCGGCTCGTCGCCCTGGTCGGTGTCCAAGCCGAACATGAAGTTCGCCTGCAGGTACGGCACGTTCTCGGCCAGTTGGGCGAAGTGCGCGGCGACGCGCTCGACCTTGGCCACCCCGGCGGCCCGGCCGACACCGGCCTTGTTGGAGTAGTCGGTCCACGACTCGACACCCGGCGCGACCATTGCGCAGTTGGTGTCCCGCAGCCGCCGCGGCCGGTCCCCGCGCAGAACGGTGAGCGAGCTCTCGATGATGTACGGCGGCCGTTCGCCCGGCGGCTGGGCCTCCAGCGCCTCGAAGACCTGGTCGAACTTCACCGCGAAGTTGGGGTCGTGGAACACGATCAGCCGCCCCGGCAGGTTCCTGGCGAGGTAGCGCAGATCGGCCTTGAGCCGGTCGGCGGGCAGCTGCCGGTACGTGCTGTTCCAGTCGATGCAGAAGTCGCACCGGTACGGGCAGCCCATGCTGGCGAGCATCGGCACCGCGGAGAGCATCAGCGGCTTGCGTCCCAGGAAGAAGGCCGACGCGCGGATCTCGGGCATCCGCTCCTCGACGGTGGGAACGTCGTCGAACGGCCGGGCGGCCGAGATCATGCTGCCCGGGTCGAACTGCCCGGCCAGGATGTCGGTGATCAGCTCGGGGTCGGATTCCCCGACCACGAGGTCGAAGAAGCGCAGGCAGTCCACCGGGAACGCCTTGGCGTGCGGGCCGCCGATCACCGTGCGGATCCCGGCCCGGCGGTACAGCTTCGCCAGCGCGTAGGCGAGATGGCTGACCTGCGTGTAGCAAGAGATGAACACCACGTCCAGGTCGAGCGGCAGCAGCCGGTGCGGCCGGCCGAGGCCGTAGTAGGTGGCATAAAAGGTCTCGTGCCCCATTCGCCGGCACCACACCGAGATGGCCTGGGGAGTGATGCTGGCGTACTGCTTGGTGATCAGCAGCTGGTAAGCGAGGTCCACCGGGCGCCGCGCGGGCGGACCCAGAAGATCGAGGATTCCGACTCTCATCCCGCGGCCCCCTTGACTGGGTGGATCGTGCCTGTGCACTGAAAGCGACGTCAACCAGGGTCAGGAGCGAACGCGACGATCAACCGCCAGCCTACTCCGCCAAGCCCCGCGCCGTGGACTTTGTCCGCGGTGGCGGGTCGTCCCGGACCGATCCACGGCACCTGTTGGTCCTGATGCGATGGACCGGCGATGGGCCCGGCCAGCGTGACCAGCACGGTGCACCTCGCCGGGCGCGGCCTGACCCTCGTGCCATCCTGTTTCTGTTGGGGAACCCATCACCTGGATTGATCCTGAACTCCCGCCCGTGCTGGTCTACCGGGCACACGGGCACAAAAACCCGTCTCCCGCCGACCTCGAAACCACACAAAGCCTGATCTCACGCCCTTGGTCGATCTACTCGATGTGATCACGCCCGGCCGGCTGCCCGGACTCATACGTCCGACACAGCGCCAGCTCGACAGCGGGTCAACGCCACCGCGCTTCGCAGCAGCAGACCCACATCCTCAAGGAAGTCCCGCCCTGCTAAGGCATTGTGGCGGTGACCAGGATGGTCCACCTCGGCCACCACTCAGTGTCCACATGCAACAGAGAAGACACTCCCCCGCCACCTGAGCCAGGCACAGGCCCGTGACGACACCGGTCGACACTGACGGTCGGAGTCATCGGCGATGAGACTTCATGCCCTGACATCTGCGGCCGCCCTGCACTCACGTCCTGGCGATTTTTACATTTCATCACACACGCAATTAATTGCGGTTGTAGTCATGAAAACATCTTCAATAGGTCAGCTCGCGCACACCGAGACCGGCACGAAGGTCTACCTCGGAGCGATGCGCGCCAAGGGCGTTGCCCGATACCGGGAGATGTGGGCGCGGCTCTCCGGACGCCCGAGCTGCGTGTCCTGCGCTTGGCCATGACAACCGTCGGGACTCGACCGCAAAGGACACCTATTGGCTACCCATCCCCCACGCCATGGGCACCAAGGGTGGTCACCACCCGATTCATCGGCCACGAACAGTTCGCCTCAGTGTCGGTTCCGCGCAGGCATCGTGTCCGATGGGTGCCGTGACGCGGTGTTCACCGGCCGCGACGGATGCTGACGTCCCGTTATCATGGGGTGGCCGGATGTCGGATCGGGCGGGGAGGTGGGGGCTGCGTGTCCGATGACATCGTCGTTGGTATCGCGCCGCCGAGCCTGGTCGAGACCGTGACCGGTCGGCTGCGTGAGGACATCCTCAGTGGCGAGCTCGCGCCCGGCGACCGCATTGTGGAGGAACAGCTGACCCGGCGGTTCGGCATCAGCCGGGCGCCGTTGCGTGAGGCGTTGCGGCTGCTGGGCCAGCAGGGCCTGGTCGAGCACCTGCCGCGCCGGGGTGTGCGCGTGGCCACGGTGTCCGAGGCCGAGGTCGACGAGTTGTTCGAACTGCGTGACGTCCTGGAACGGCACGCGATCACGGTCGCGTTGCGACGGGTGGACCTGGATCTCGCCGAACTGAACGCCGCGCTGGAGATGCTCGCGGGGGCTGTGGATGCCGGTGACAGCCTTGTCGCCGCGGCCGCGCATCGCCGGTTTCATCTCGCGCTGGTCGGACTGGCCGGGCGCTGGCACCTGCGGTCGGCCTACGAGCCGGTGGTGGCCAAACTCCAGCTGTACATGGCGACCAACCTGCAACGTGAAGCCACCGTGCGTAGTCCGGTCGAAGGCCTGCGCCGGCATCGGCGGTTGCGAGACGCGCTGGCCACCCACGATCTGGATGTCGCGCTGCGCGAGTTGAGCGACCACGGCGCCCGCCAGTTCCTCGGGTAAGAGGTCGCGCAGATGGAGCTGGTAGGTGAGGACCCTGACGCTGGCATGTCGAACGCCCTGAAGATCACCAAATTGCGCGACCTCCAAGTCGACAACACCGGTAACTGAGACGTAACTCGCTACGGTCCTCCCGGAAATCAAACGGTCGACAATCGACAACCATGACCGCGCGGATAGGACCGGTTCCGGCAGACCCCTACCCCTGGCCCTACGACACGGTGGTGCCGATCGACAGGGTCGCCCTGCTGTGCATCGACTGGCAGACCGACTTCTGCGGACCCGGCGGCTACGTCGAGCGGATGGGCTACGACCTCGAACTCACCAGAGCGGGCCTGCCCGGCACACAGAAGCTCCTTGCCCACGCCCGCGACGTGGGCATGCTGGTGATTCACACCCGGGAAGGTCACCTGCCGGACCTGACCGACCTGCCGCCCAACAAGCGTTGGCGTTCGGCCCGGATCGGCGCGGAGATCGGCAGTGCGGGGCCGGCCGGGCGCATCCTGGTACGCGGCGAACCGGGCTGGGAGATCGTCGATGAGGTCTCGCCGGTGCCCGGTGAGGTCGTGATCGACAAGCCGGGCAAGGGCGCGTTCTACGCCACCAATCTGGATTTGGTGTTGCGCGCCAATGCGATCAGCCACCTGATCCTCACCGGCATCACCACCGACGTGTGTGTGCACACCACGATGCGGGAGGCCAACGACCGTGGCCTGGAATGCCTGATCCTGTCCGACTGCACCGGGGCGACCGATCCAGGCAACCACGCGGCCGCGCTGAAGATGGTGACCATGCAGGGTGGCGTGTTCGGGGCCGTTGCCACTTCCGATGCCGTGATCGGGGCGACAACCGACTGAGCCAGACGAAAGGGCGCGATAGCCGATGACCACTCCCCTCACGGTCGACGCCGACCCCACACCGTTTCTGTTCGAGCCAACCACGACCGCGCTCCTGGTGATCGACATGCAGCGGGATTTCGTCGAACCGGGCGGGTTCGGCGAAACGCTCGGCAACGACGTGAGCCGGCTGCGCGGGGTCGTCGCTCCGCTCCAGCGAACCCTGGCCGCCACGCGTGCCGCCGGCGTGACGGTGATCCACACCCGCGAGGGCCATCTGCCGGACCTGTCCGACTGCCCGCCTGCCAAACTCGAGCGCGGTCGCCCGTCGATGCGCATCGGCGATCTCGGCCCCAACGGCCGCATCCTCATCCGCGGTGAACACGGCCACGGCATCATCGACGAACTGGCGCCCGCCGAAGGCGAACCGGTGATCGACAAGCCGGGCAAGGGCGCGTTCTACCGCACCGAACTCGGCACGGTGCTGTCCGCGGCGGGCATCACCTCTCTGGTGGTGACCGGCGTGACGACCGAGGTCTGCGTGCACACCACCGTCCGTGAGGCCAACGACCGCGGCTACGAATGCCTGGTGCTGTCGGACTGCGTCGGTTCGTACTTCCCCGAGTTCCAGGACGCCGGTCTGGCCATGATCTCCGCGCAGGGCGGCATCTTCGGCTGGGTCGCTGCGTCGTCCGCCTACATCGCCGCGATTTCCGTTCTCACCGCCCCGGCCCGTTGAGACCCGTGGAAGGAACCGGTCATGTCCATCCTCGCGCGTGCCCACAACCGCTCCGACTCTGGTTCCAGGCTGCCGTTGTGGGTCAGCGGTGACCTCAACGCCTTCTTCGGTCTCGGCTTCAACGTTCTGGTGAACGTACTGGTGCTCACCGGGTTGTGCCTGGGCGTCGCGAAGATCTCGTCAGGTGACGTGTACGGGGTGATCCTGCCGGCCCTGGGCATCCAGCTGCTGATCGGCAACGTCTACTACACCTGGCTCGGCAGGCGCCTGGCCCACAAGGAGAACCGCGACGACGTCACCGCCATGCCGTACGGACCCAGCGTGCCGCACATGTTCATCGTGACGTTCGTGATCATGCTCCCGGTGTACCTGCGCACGAACGACCCGATCAAGGCATGGCAGGCGGGCCTCGCGTGGTCGTTCATCATCGGGCTCATCGTGCTCCTCGGCGCGTTCGTCGGCCCCTACATCCGGAAGTTCACGCCACAGGCGGCGATGCTGGGCACCCTCGCCGGTATCTCCATCGCCTTCATCTCGATGCGCCCGGCCGGCCAGATGTGGGCAGCCGCGTGGATCGCGCTGCCGGTGTTCGCGTTGCTGCTCATCGGTTTCTTCGCCGGCGTCACGCTGCCGTTCGGCATCCCGATCGGCCTGGCCGCGCTGGTGCTGGGCACGGCCATCGGCTGGATCGGCGGCTACATGCACCCGGCGGACGTGTCCGCGGCCGCCAAGGACATCGTGACCGGCCTCCCGTCGTTCCAGTTCGACCGGCTGTGGCACGGCCTGTCCGAGATCGGGCCACTGCTGGCCACCGCGATCCCGTTGGGCATCTACAACTTCACCGAGGGCATGACCAATGTGGAGAGTGCCGCCGCCGCGGGCGACAACTTCAACCTGCGCAGCGTGCTGCTGGCCGACGGCATCGGGGCGATCGTCGGTTCGGCGCTCGGCTCACCGTTCCCACCCGCTGTCTACATCGGGCATCCAGGGTGGAAGGAGGTCGGCGGCCGCACGGCGTACTCGATGCTGACCGGAGTTGTCATCGCGGTCCTGTGCTTTGGCGGCCTGTTCGGTCTGCTCAGTGCGCTGCTGCCGGTGCCGGCGATCGTGCCGATCCTGCTGTACATCGGCCTGCTGATCGGCGCGCAGGCATTCCGTGTCGTGCCACGGCCGCACGCGGTCGCGGTGGTCATGGCCATCATCCCCAACATCGCGGCCTGGGCGACCGGCCAGATGGACAACGTGCTGTCGGCGGCGGGTACCAGCGCGGCCAAGATCGGCGAACCCGCGCTGGAGAGCGCGGGCGTGGTCTACCAGGGCCTGCACCTGCTCGGCGACGGCGCCATCCTCGCCGGACTGGTGCTCGGCGCGATCACCGCGTTCCTCATCGACAAGCAGTTCTGGTGGGCCGCCGGCTACGCGGCGGCCGGCGCGGTGCTGTCGTTCGCCGGGTTGATCCACGCCGAGCAGGTCGGCTGGAACGCGGGTGGTGGTCAGGTCGCGTTGGGCTACCTGTTCTTCGCGGTGGTCTGTGCGGTGTTCGCGTTGTTCCACCGCGATTCGACGTCCGAGCCTCAACCGGTCGCCGCGGACCTGATCGACGTGAAGCCCGCGGCGTCCGCCTCGTGAACACCACCAACCGGGTCGTCGGCAACGGGACCACCGGCCCCGTTGTCGACGACCCAGCCGTGCACGCCGAGGTGTGCGCGGCCTTCGCCCGCTACGAGGCTGCCCTGCTGGTCGGCGACCATGCCGTGCTGAACGACTCGTTCTGGGCCAGCCCGGCCACCGTCCGGTTCGGCATCGACGACCACCAGCAGGGAATCGACGAACTACGCGCGTGGCGCGCCACGCAAGGTCCACTGAACGACCGGAGTATCCAGAACACCCGGATCACCACGTTCGGCACCGACACCGCCGTGGTGACCACACTGTTTCGCTACCCTGGCCGGACAGTCGTGGGCCGGCAGAGCCAAACGTGGATACGGATGCCCACCGGCTGGCGAATCGTCAGCGCACACGTCTCGGAGATCACCACCGACATCGAGTCGACGATCACAGATCCGCCACGGTGACCGATTGGCTGAGCAACCCGGCCGGCGTCACCACCTGTTCGATCGGCTCCGGAGACCCTGAAGTCACCGAAGACATCGTAGACATCGAAGTCACTGTGAGATGACGTGCCTTTCGTCCCAGCAGAACGCTGGGACGAAAGGCACGGTTTTCACGGAATGGACCAGGCGATCAGGTGGCCTGATGTGCCAGAGCCGAATCCGCCTGAGTTGCCGTCGACCATGTACAGCACGCCGTTGGCCATGATCGGGCTCGACCAGTGGTGCTGCCCGATCGGCCCGGTCCACGCGACCTTGCCGGTCACCGGGTCGATCGCCTGAACCTGACGGGTTTTGAACGTGTCGGTGTGCTCACCGCCGCCATTGGCCGCGTAGAGCACCCCGTTGGCAACGAACGCCGAAGTGGTCCAGCTGTTCAGCAAGGTCCACTTCAGACTCAGGCTGGGATTGCCGTTGGCGTCGACGGCGATCTGGAATCCGGCGACGCCGCCGTGCCCGGTGACGAAAGCCCATGCGGCGCCGTCTTTCGGGTTCGTCCACACCGCACCCTGCGAGCGCATGTTGCCCATCTGCGGGAACGAGAACACTTGCAGCTCCCCGCCGAGGTTGCCCGCTCCGCCCTTGCCGGACAGATCGGCGAGGTTGAGCAGCCTGATCTTGCTGTCCTTGCCTGGCTGCACGCCAAGGTGCGGGACCTTCGGGCTGATCCCGGCCGGCATGATCAGCAGGCCGCCACTGCCGATGTCCTGATCGGACTTCACCGACGAAGCCCAGTTCGACGGCGTGTAGCTGTCGACCGGGTACCCGCCGCCGTCACGCATGGCGGTACTCCCGTCGGGCGGCAGCGCGACCCAGCTCTGCCGCCATACCTTTCCCGGCACCCAGGTCGTGCCGTTGTTGGTACCGCCCATCTGGAACAACCGGTTCAGCGACGAGTCAAAGGACGGCCCGCGTGACCACGGGTTCGGTCCGTTCACCGAACAGTCGTTGGGCTGGCCGGGCGCGCCGAAGTGGATGTCCGGCCGGTTCGCGCAGGCGAGGCTGAACACGTGCTGGGTTCCGGTGTTCAGGTTGATGGTGGTGATGTGCCCGTGCCCCTGGTTGGAAGCGTAGAGGTACGACACGCCGTCAACCGTCGCGATGGTCAGTGACGAACTGCTCTTGCCTGGACCGGCCAGCTGCGGCCAGCCGTTGCCGGTAACCTCGGCGCCATCGCCGACTTTCAGCTTGTGCACGTTGCCGTCGTTGGCGTTCACATAGATGTACTGCCGGTTCGGGTCGATCGCCGGGCTGGAATTGGAAATCCCGCCCCCACCGAGGTTCTTCGACCACACCTGTGCCCCGGTGCGAGCGTCGAACGCGGTCACGTGACTGTGTTCACCCTGCAGGAAAACAAGGTCCTTCACACCGCCCGGCGTGCTCACATCGCTGAGCATGACCGGCGCGCCATCGGGCACATCGGTCAGCGACACCTTGAACAGCTGCTTGAGCTTGCCGACGTTGGCCAGCCCGACCGTGGCCTCCATGGTGTCGTTCGCTGATTTGGCCGCGTCCAAGGCGAACTGCGGCCAGTCGTACTTCGCCACGAGATCCGGCGTGGCCGCTGCTGCGGGAATCACGCTCGGGCCAGCCAGCAGGATGACGGCGCCGAGCACGCTTGATATGGCTCTCATCAGCAGCTCGTCGACCCAGAGCTGCTGATCCGCAGCGCGCCACCACTGGTGTTCGCGCTGTTGGTCACGCAGTAGCCGGTGATGTTCTGGAACACCATGTCGGCCGGGCTGTTGGAGCCGCGTTGCGCGGTGAAGTGGTCGAAGACCAAATCGCTGCCGGTGTTCGCGATGACCGCGGGACGGCCGTCGTTCTTGCTGAACCTCACCGAACTGTCGATGAACTTGACCCCCTTGACGTTGTGCATGTACCAGCCATAAGCCGGGCGGGTGCCGATGCTGTTGGGGTTGTAGTTCTTGGGATCGTTGCTGGGCACGCCGGTTCCCATGGTGCCGTTGCCGCCGGGCAGTGTCAGGTTCACATTGGTGAAGGTCACGTTCGTGATCTGGCTGGCGCCGGACTCGCCCCACAGGGTCGGGCTGAACGATCCCGCGTTGGTGCCGGTGATGTTGTCGTAGGTGATGTCGTGGATGCGGCCGACGCCTGGACTGTTGCCGCACCGCTTGCGGGTGCCGACTTTCTGCATGATCGGCGACTTGGTACCGGACATGGTGATATCGCGGTAGTGCACATCGGAGATCACCGCACCATCCATGGACACCATGCCAAGACCCGACTTGCCCGCACCGGTGATGGTGATCTGCGAGAAGTTGTAGTCGGTGAAGTCGCCGCAGGTCTCCGAGCCGAACATCAGCGCGTTGCAACATCCGGCCGACAGGCGGGAATTGGTCACGGTGACGTGCCCGTTCGGCAGCTTGGCGCCAAGCGCGTAGTCGCTCTTGAACACAAGTGCGTCGTCGTTGGCCGCGATGCTGGCGTTGGTGATCTTGACATTCTGGGTGCTGATGATGTTCCAGCCGTCCCGGTCACCAGCGGTGGAAACGACCAGTTTGTCGGAGGTCACCCCGTTGCAGCCGTTGATCAGCGCCGCGAAGTGACCGCCGCGCTTGAGGGTGATCCCGCTGAGCGTGAAATTCGTGCACCGGGTGATCGAGATGATCTTGTCGGCCTGACCGCTCTTGGGGTTCCCGGTGATCAGGTGGCCGCCGCCGTCGATCGTGCCGCCGCCGGTGAAGGTCACGTTGTCGACCTTGTCGCCGAAGAACATCGCGTTGTGGAAGTGGCTGTGACCGTAGTCCTGGTACTTGTCGTTCGGGTTGGATTCCGGCTTGTCGTAGCCGGACGCGGAGCCGGTGATGGTCGACCCCGGGTTGACCTTGATCGTCACGTTGCTCTGCAGGTGAACCGTGCCGGCGAGCAGGTAGGTGCCAGGGCCGAACTCGACAACACCACCGCCGGACCTGCTGGCCGCCGAGATCGCGCTGTCGATCGCCGGAGCGTCGTTGACCACGCCATCGCCGGCCGCACCGAAACTCCGGACGCTGAACGTCGCGGGACCCGACGGCGCGGCCATCGCGGCCCCTGCCAGCAACGTCACGCTCGCAGCGCTCACCATCGCCAGCATCATCGTCTTGCCTGACAAGGCATTTACGAACACGAAGTCCGTCTCCCTTCGCGCCCCGTGGGCGCCGTTCCAAAATGTAAACGTTTTCAGGCGACGGTTCACCCAGGCTAGGAGCCAAGGATCGGATACGTCAAGGGACGTGACCCTTCGTGCGACCTCACGGCTGTCTCACTTGGTCGCACTCGCGTGGCTTTCCGTATGTGCCGCCTGCTGACGTGGCGACCGGTGATCCACCGAGGCGGCAACGATGACGTTCGGATTCGACCATGTCCTGATCGGGCAGTCACTGTTCACCGGTCTGACGACGTTCAGCTTGGCTCTCACCCCGGCCAGTTTCCACGGCCACGACCGGACCGCACGGCGTTGATCCTGGACGGGCGCGCGGACCGACCCCGGCACTCACCGATGAGATGCCGGCGGAGCTCCCCGAAACGTTGTGTCCTCTGTGGATGTTCTCTATGTTGTCCCGGTTGTGGCGGCGAATGATGCGGCTGGGCCGGTGCCGGTGCCGGTGATCGCGGCGACCGTGAAGGTGTAGGTCGTCGCGGGCCGGAGGCCGCCCACCACCCGGGTCATGCCTTTGACGGTGGGTTGGGTGACCAGGGCGTCACGGCCGTTGACCATGATCGAACGACCGTCGGACACGGTGATGAGGTAGCCGATCACAGGGGTGTCCCCGGTGTTGGCGGGTGGATTCCAGCGAATCGACGCGACGTCCGCGCCCGCCAGGGCACGTGCGCTCGTGGGCGCTGCGGGCAGTGTCCCGGGTCCCGGTCCGGGAATGACCGGGGCCGAAGGCAGCGACGGTTCGCTGGTGCCGAAAGCGTTGCGGGCGGCCACTTGGACGGTGTAGGCGGTGCCGTCCGTGAGTCCGGGGACCTCGACGTACGCGAGCCTGGCGAAGTCCGCGGCGGTCACTGTCGAGGTGATCGTCCGGCCGCCGCCGATCGCTGTCACCACATACGAGGTCACCGGGGAGTTGTTGAACGCGAACGTCGGATTCCAGGTGGCATAAAGCTTTCCGGACACCGCGAAGGTACCGGCGCGTGATGGCGCCTCCGCCGGGCCACACCCGCCGACGCGGCGGGTGAGCAGGGCTCGGTAGGCCGGTTCGAGGCCCGCGTTCGCGACGATGTCCGGGGGCGCGTCGGCCGGGTCGGCCAGGAGATGGTTGCCCCGGGTGATCGCACCTTTGTTGACGCCGTCGCGGTCGCCCTGCTCCCAGTAGTTGTTCTCGGTGAGTGTCGGGTCGTTGTTGCCGAGACCGTCACGGTAGTCCACGTGCACCGTACCGACGTTGAAGTACGGCGTCCGGTAGATGACGTTGCCGCGGATCGTCTCGTAGGTGTTGCCGTTGTCGGTGTAGATGCCCTTGCCGAGGCCCCACTGGTCGTGCACGACGTTGCCGGTGACCTTCTCCCCGTCGTCGAGGGAACTGCCGGTGATGCCCTGGGTGTAGATGCCGCCGCCGTCGTCGAGCATGAGCATGTAGTCGGAGATCAGGTTGTCGGAGATCGTGTTGTCGTGCGACAGGTTGGGGGTGGGCGGCTGCTTGATCTTGTCCGGCCAGCCGCCCCAGCCGACCGAGATCGCCGAGTAGCCGACGTGGTCGATCTGGTTGTGCGAGATGGTGTCGTGCACGGTGTAGCCGTTGACAATCGGCACCCCGCCGTGGAACTCGCGTGGCATGCCGTACAGGTGGTTGTCGGTCACTTGCACGTCGCGCACGGCATCGGCGTCGGTGGCCGGCAGTGGCTTGTCCACCCCGCCGATCTGCACGCCGTTGCCCGAGATGTCGGTGAACACGTTGCCGCGGACCGACGATTCCTTCGTGCCGTCGGCCAGATCCAGGCCGGCCGCGCCGAGGTGGCTGAACACGCTGTCGCTGAATTCGACGCGCTGGCCGTGCGAGACCGAGACGTTCGCGGGCTCCTTGGTCCAGGACGCGTACGGGCAGGTGCCGTTGGGAACGTACTGGCACAAGCCCTGCACCGCCCAGCCGTCGGCGCCGGTGTTGGTGTAGCCGGCCTGGATCTCGGAGAACCCTTCCGGCGACGACGGTGTCAGCCAGGTCGCGTACGAGTAGCGAAGCCCGCGGAACGACACGTCGTGGATCGGCGTGCCGGCGGTCCCGCGCGCGTCGACGAGTTTCTCCAGCGCGGGCATCTCGACGTCGGCGCGGCGCAGGTCCTGTCCCGGTCGCGGCAGGTAGTACACGAGGTGCGCGGACCGGTCGAGGTACCACTCCCCCGGAGTGTCCAGCAGCTCCAGGGCATTCTCCACATAGGTCGGATGGCGGCCGTTGGTCAGGTCGTACGGACCGACCATGTTCACGCTGCGGCCCGGGATGTCCGGGAACACCACACGTTTCGTCGAGTTGTTCCAGCAGGGCTGCGCCATGGTGATGGTGGTGCCGATGACCGAACCGAGCGGGCAACGTGGCTCGGTCCACTGGCCGAGACCGTCCCGCTGGATGTTCCACAGTGCCTCGCCCGCCGTGTAGACGAACTCGATGTCCTGCGGATTGCGCCAGTGGGCGAGCGTGTCCGCGCTGGCGGTGTACCCGGTTTCGTTCGTGGTCACGGTCACCGGCAACGGTCCCCGGGCACGCTGCTCACGGACTCCGTCGACGTACAGCTGACGCGTGTTGACGAGCCCGGCGGGCGCGGGCGCGGCGAAGAGCCCCGGGTGGGACGGGACCGGGCGCCAGCCGGTGACCCGCTTGCCACCACTCAACTCGGTACTCGCCGGGTCGGCGCTGCCCTGCCAGATGACCCGATGCCCGTTCGCCCCGGAGTCACGCGCGTCAAGGCTCAGCGGCTCACCGAGACGGAACACACCGGGTCCCAAGTGGACGGTGAGATCGCGGGTCATGCGCGGTGCCCGCGACCGCACCAAGTCCCGCGCGCGCTCGAGGGTGCGAACCGGCCGGTGCGCTGTGCCGGGTGCCCAGTCAGTCCCCGAGGGAGACACGTAGACGTCCTGGTTGCCATAGGCATCCGTGTCAGCCGCTGCGGTCGCCCCGTTGGCGGCGACCAAAGCTCCCGCACACACCAGGACGGCGGTGCGGCGCCGCATCGAGCCCCACTTGGTCATCGTGACACCCTTACCGGTGCGGACAGGGGAAGGTCGCGGGAGGAGTCGCCGACCGCCACTTGGTAGCGTCCGGCGACCGTGGTCCAGTTCTGCGCGGCACTGTCCCAGACCGAGAATGCGCGCTGGTCGAGGCTGAACCTCAGGTGCCGGCGCTCCCCCGGCCGCAGGAACACTTTGGCGAAGCCTTTGAGCTGTCGCGGCGGCTCGCCCGCGGACGCCGGGAAGGTCAGGTAGACCTGGGCCACCGTGGCCCCGGCGCGCGAACCGGTGTTGGTCACGTCCGCCTCGACGTCGGCCTGGCCGTGCCGCCCGAGCACCGGCGTCACCCGCAACCGGCTGAACGCGAAGCTGGTGTAGGACAACCCGTATCCGAACGGGAACAGCGGCTCCTCGCCTTGCGCGTCGTACCAGCGGTAGCCCATCTCCAGGTTTTCGGAGTACACAACGGTTCCGTTCACCCCGGGGTAGCGTTCCGGGATGCTCACCGGTGTCTGCGACTCCGTGCGCGGGAAGGTCACCGGCAGCTTGCCGGAGGGGTTGACGTCACCGAACAGCAGCGCGGCGAGCGCGTTGCCGTCCTCCTCGCCCGGATACCAGGCCTCCAGGATCGCCGGCACCTGGTCCACCCACGGCATCAGCACGGGCGCGCCGCTGTTGAGCACCACGATGGTGCGCGGGTTGGCGGCCACCACGGAGCGAACGAGGTCGTCCTGGTTGCCGGTCAGCGACAGGGTGGGCCGATCCGTGCCTTCCTTCTCCACGTCTCCGACGACCACCACGGCCACGTCCGCGGAACCGGCGAGCGCGGCGGCCGCTGTCGTGTCCACGCCGTCCGACGAGGTGACCTTGACGCCCGAACCGGCCCGCCGCTGGATGCCGTCCACCGGGCTCACCGTGTAGAGCGGGTTGACGTGCGAGCTGCCGCCGCCACCCGGGTGCGCCACACCGGCATACGGGCCGATCACCGCGATCGAGTGCACCGCGGAAGCGTTCAGCGGCAACCGGTTCGCCGAGTTCTTCAGCAGTACCGCGCTTTGCTCGGCCACCCGGCGGGCCACCGTCCCGCCGGCCGCGGCGTCGATCGGAGTGACCGTCCGCGGGTGCTCGAACAGTCCCGCCCTGATCTCGGTGGCGAGCCTGCGGGTGATCATGGCGTCCAGCGCGGTCATGCTCACCTTGCCGTCCACGACGGCCTGACGCAGTTCCTCGTCGTACGGCCCGTTGTCACGCAGTTCCAGATCCTGGCCGGCGGCCACCGAGCCGACCGCGGTGTGAGTCGCGCTCGCATCGGACTGCACGAAACCCTGGAAACCCCACTGCTCACGCAGCACGTCGGTGAGCAGGTGCCGGTTCTCGCACATGAACGCGTCGTTCACGTTGGGGTAGGCGCACATCACCGCGGCCACGTGGCCCTGCTCGACCGCGTCCTCGAACGCCGGCAGGTGGATCTCGTGCAGCGTCCGGTCGTCGATCACCTCGTGGATCGTCTTGCGGTCACGCTCCTGGTCGTTCGCCGCGTAGTGCTTCACCTCGGCGAGCACGCCTTGGCTCTGGATGCCCCTGATGTTGGCCACGGCGAGTTGCCCGGCGAGGTACGGGTCCTCGCCGTAGTTCTCGAAGGCGCGCCCGTTCTGGTAGACGCGGACCATGTTGACGTCCGGCGCCTCGATCAGGCTGTGCCCGACATTGCCGGTCTCCCGGCCTTCGACCACGCCGTAGTCCCGGGCCAGCCCCGCGTCGAAGCCGGCGGCGAGCGCGACCGGAGCGGGTAGCGCAGTCGCGTTGGGCTGCTGTGGCACAGCTCCCGTGCCCACCCCGGCCGGCCCGTTGGTGATCAGGAAGTCGGGGATGCCCAGCCGCGGAATGCCGGGCACGAACCGCGCGATCCCACCGGCGCCCTTCAGCGTGGTGTGCGTCTGCGAGATCTTCTCGTCCAGCGTCATCTGCGCGACGAGTGCCGCGGCGCGCCGCTCGGGTGTCGAGTGCGAAGCGTCCGGCGTGGCCCCAGCCGGCACGACCGGGACAAGCAGGCCCAAAGCTGCGGTGATCGCGCTGAGTGTGCGCCTCATGACTACTCAACCAAGCAGCAGAGATCCGATGAGTCAAGCCTCGAAGGGCTGGTTTTGGCATTTGTACTGCTCTGGGCGGATTAGACATCGGATGTAAGTGGTCCCCCGGGAACGTTCGCCTGAGCCGTTGCTGTAACCCGTCGCCGTATCTGTGGCTGGGCGTGCCTAAGGCAATACCAGTGACTTAAGGAGCAGCACATGAGACTGCACAGACGCCTGATGACGTCGTTGTGCATGGCGGCCGCCGCGATGGCGGTCGCCGCCAGCACCGCCTCCGCGGCCGTGCCGCCGCGCTTCGGCATCTCGTTCACGGGGACCACCAAGAGGGGGGATGATCCCGCCCAGTGCGGCGGAGCAAAGCAGCAGTGGGCGGCGATGCCGAACTGGTCGACGCCCATCCGGCTGGACACCGACGGCCGGCCTGGGGGCTGCCTGCTCGGGTTCGGCCTCCAGGACCCGTCGGGCGTGTTCGCCGGTGTCCACATCACCTACCAGTGGATTCCCACGGGCGGCGGCAACGACAAGCAGTGCGGCGCTGCGGGCCAGTACACGGTCCCGACCAACGTCGGCTTCGGCTCCAACATCGTGGTGGACACCGACGACAGCGCCGGCGGGTGCTACCTGGTCTTCTCGATCGACGGCCGCGACGACCTGGCGCTGGACGTGCAGTTCTGGGCCGACACCGACAACGGCCAGTGTGGCAACGCCCTGCCCGCGGGCGAGTACTGGACGGCCAGCTCCGGTCAATCGGTGACGCTCCTGGACGACACCGACGGCCGCCCCGGCGGCTGCGAACTGCAGTTCCGCCTAAGTAAGATCACACCCGGCCAGAGCTGAGCCGGCCGGACGGGGACGCCGGTCCTGACTCCGGCGCCCCCACCGACCGCCCGCTTGGGGCGCGCGAGGCGGCTGTCGAAGTCGATCACGAGTTGGCGGCGTACGCGCGCAGCAATCCGTGCATCCGGTATCGCCCCTGGGAAAGGGGTTCGACGAGATGCGCCCGCTCCAGGACGTCGACCATATGCCGCGCGCGAACGACCGGCACGCGGCAGGGTGCCGAGCTGGACGCGTGGGCGTCGGTGTCGTCGGTGTTGACACGCAGGCGGGCGTGAACCAAGCGCTGACCCGCGATTGAGCGGCAGGAACGCAGGTAGGAGCAATCCGGCGCATCGGATTGCTCCCACTGTTCTGCCGTCAGATCACGACGACGCCAACGATGTTCGACGTGGCCGAGGCGTACAGGTCCGTGCCGGGGAAGTACAGCCGCAGGTCCGCGGACACGTCGACGCTCAGCTTCAGGTTGAACGTCGAGTTCGGCTGGCAGGACTTGGAGGTCAGGTCGGCCCAGGCCGACGCGCCGACCTTGATCTGGGCGAAGACGTCCAGGCCGAGCCTCAGCTCACGCGAGTCGCCCTGGGTGCCGAGCTTGCCCTTGACCGAAAGCTTGTTGCCCTTCTTCAGCTTGACCTGTGCGCCGCCGGCATCCAGCACGAGCGTGGTCGGCTTGGCCATCGGCGCGGTCGCCGCCAGCCCGACAGCGGGCGTGACGAACAGACCCAGAGCCGCGCAACCGATGACGAGGATCCGTGCGAACTTGGTGATCATGACGCCCATGCTCGACCGCGCCGGATGACTCCGCTTGTGGAGACGGCCGAAACCGCCGGATCAGGTGATGGCGCTGCCCCCGCAGCGGGGCCGTGTGTTCCACTTTGGACAGGTCAGCCAAGCCTAGGCACAGGACATGCCGTTGAGGGCGAACGAGTTCGGTTTGGCGGTGTCCCCGGTGTGGGTGGCCTGGAAGCCGATGGTGACCGAACTGTTCGGCGCGATCACGGAGTTGAAGGTGACGTTGCGAGCCGTCACCTGCCCCGCGGACGGCGAGTAGGTGGCGTTCCAGCCGGACGTGATGGTCTGCCCGTTGGGCAGGGTGAACGCCAGTGACCAACCGTTGATGGACGTGGTGCCGGTGTTGGTGATGGTGAGGCTCTCGGTCATGCCGTTGTTCCAGGGGTTCACGGTGACCGCGACGGTGCACGAGCCCGGCTGTGGCGGCGGGGTGCTGGAGCCGTCCAGGCCGAAGAACGCGATGGCGTAGGCGGCCATGCCGTTCGCCGGCAGGCTGTGCCCGGCTCCTTGGATGCTGTACGCCTCAACCTGGACGGTTCCGGAGGTGTCGGCGTAGCGACGACGGTTCCAGCCGGACTGCGGGGTGTCGGTGGACGTCGGTGTCTGGCTCAGCCCGAACACGTTGGTCCACTGCTCGATCTCCTCCTGCAACAGCGAGTACGGCACGAGTGTGTCCGCTGTGCCGTGCCACAGTTGAACCCGTGGGCGGGAACCGGTGTAGCCCGGATAGGCCTGCCGGACCGCGTCGCCCCACTGCTGCGGAGTCCGGTTCATGCTTCCGCCGGTGCACTTGCTGCTGCCGGGCGGGTAGTCGGCGGCGTTGGCGAAGCAGTTGAACGGCACGCCCATGAACGCCGCGCCCGCCTTGAACACGTCCGGGTAGAGGGCGAGCATCTCGTTGGTCATCATGCCGCCGGAGGACGATCCGGTGGCGAACACCCGGTTCGGGTCGCCGCCGTAGCGTTGCTCGGCATAGGTCACCATCGACACGATCGACACCGGGTCGCTGCCCCCGCCGCGGTGCTTGGCCGCCTCGGACCAGGTGTCGAAGCAGTTGCCGAATCCCGCCTGCTGCTGGGCGCTCGGGTAGATGACGATGAACCCGTACCGGTCGGCGAGCGACGCGAACTGGCTGCCCGAGTAGAAACCGGGACCGGAGCCGCCGCAGCCGTGCATGGCGACCACGATCGCGGGCTTGGCGGGGCGGGAGTCCGGCACGTAGATGTGCATGCGCATCCCGCCCGGGTTGTTGCCGAACCCGGTCACCTCCACCAGTGCCGCCGCGGACGCCTGCGGCGCGAGCACCACCCCGGTGATCGCGACCAACAGGGTGCTGGCAAGTGTCACGAGCGCCGTTCTGATTCCAGTCATGTCGACCTCCGGCTGTGGGTTCCCGCGGCGGCGAAGATAGGCATGTTGTCGACGGCCGTCAAGAAAGTGACGAACATCGGGGTGGTGTGGCGAACCTTCCCCGGGAGCGCCTCGGGCGAGAGATGCCAGCATGTGGGGGTTCTGACGCGCCGCTCGGCGATCTCGGCCCCACCGGAAACTTTCATCCGCCGGGTCGGCGTCGGTCTGCGTGGGCACACCCCGACTACTGCCGAGGCGGCGTGAGTGTGCTGCGAAGGGCCAGGGCTTGGGTTTCGACAAAGCGGTAACGGCATTCGTAGACGATGGCCAGTGTGATTGTGTCTGCGAGTTCTGACCGCACAAGTTGATCACTGGCATGATCAACGTCGACGAGTTTCGACCGCACCGTTGCCTTCCTCGCGATCAAGCGTGGCCGGTACTCGCCGCACCTCCAGGTCGTACGTCCTCCGCTTTGCTCCGGGCGCTCCACCTGGACCTGCGCCTTCGCGACGGCCGGGAGAGGCAGGGATCGAGGAAAGCCCAAGCATGCCCCCTTCGCGGGCTGGGCGCCAGGCGCGGTCCGTTCTCGCGAACACAACCCTTCTCGACGAAGGCCGTGCGGTCGGTTGGCACGGAGAAACGCGGTCGCAACTGACGGACAAAACCAGCCAGTGCTTGCTCGAGGTGGCCCCATGCCCGATCGGTGTCGCCACCGGCGGAGACCGCGTGGGCGAGGCCGACGAGCCCTTCGGCCTGGATCCCGCGTTCGTTGATCTGCTGCGCGAGGCTGATCGCCTGCTCGTGGAGGTCCTCGGCTTCGTCGGGTTCGCCGGTGTCGCGCAGGAGGATTGCCATGCGCTGCAACGTCTCCGGCTCGGTGAAGCGGTGTTTGATGGCCATCGCCTCGGTGAGGTGGCGCCGGCGTCGTCCAGGCGGCCGAGGTGGTACCCGATGTCCCCGAGGTTGCTCAGCCGGATCGCGATGCTCAGCTGGTCCGGACCGGTGGAGTCAAGCGACCGGCGGGTGAGCCGCTCGGCCTCGGCGAGCCAGCCACACGCCACAGCATGCGGTCCGGATCGTGTGCGCGGTCGCGATGCCGTCGAGCCACTCCGACTCGCGGGTCAGGGTGAGTAACCGGGCCGCGTGGTCCATCGCCTGGTCGCAGCGGTTCAGTTACAGGTGCAGGTCGCGAAGCTGAGGTGAATCACCGCCTGCGCTCGGGCGTCCGCGGCGGATCTGGCGTGGCCCAAGGCCTTCCCGGCGATCGTGGTCCAGGTCGCCGGGCTGGCCCGCTTCCACAGGTACGGCCGCCGGGCGTCGGTCAGCAGCCAGGTCATCGGGTGCGGATGAAATAGGCGGCGCGATAGGGATTCTCGGTTCGACGGCGATCATGTTGTGCCTCTGGCCGAACGGCGACGGAACAGTCAGGTACCCAGGCGGAACTGTTGGGCGGACGAGCTGTTGCAATCGTAGATCTGGAGGTGGTCACCGGCCTTGCCCGCACCGTCGGGGTCGTCGAGACACCGGCCGGACTGCGGGTTGAGCAAGGTGCCGTTGGCTTGGCTGATCCACGTCTGCGAGCCGGTCGCGTTGCAGTCCCACAGTTGCACCGGGGTGCGATTGCCGGTGGCGCCGTGGACCACGTCGAGACACTTGCCCAGGGTCCGGACCGTGCCGTCACCGGGGATGGACCAGCGTTGGGCGTCGCTCTGGTTGCATCCGTAGAGCTGGATGGCCGTGCCGGACGCCGGATCCGCCTCGGACACGTCCACGCACTGCCCGCCCGGGCCGGTGACCGGTGTCGGCGGGAACCTCCAGACCTGGCCGGCCGCGGTCGAGCAGTCGAAGAGCCGCAACGTCGTGCTGCCACTGGGGTTGTCCAGGCAGCGGCCGGATGCCGGGTTCACCAGCTGGCCGTTGGCCTGCAGGCGCCAGTTCTGGGCGCCGGTGGTGTTGCAGGTGTACAGCTGGATCGGGGTGCCGTTGGCGGTCCCGCCACCGGCGGCGTCCAGGCACTTGCCCAACACCCGGACCGTGCCGTTGACGGGCGGCGTGAGCTGCTGGCCGGTGGAGTGGTCGCACGGGTTCAGCTCGATCGGCTGGCCGTCGTTGGCGACCCCGCCGCGCACGGCCAGACACGTTCCGTTGGCGGACAACACTTCACCCGCCTGCGGGTTGCCCGTCGCACTGCCGGACAGGGTAATGGTGTGTGCGCCGGCGACAGGAAGGCTCGCGGTCGTCACGGTGACCGTGCGGCTGCTGGAGTTGTACGACCACGCGGTCTCCGGCACCTGCGCGCCGTCGACGAACACCGCGGTGGGGGCGGACGCGTTGATCAGACGCAGTGTGTACGCGCGGGAGGTGGTGGCTCCCGGGTAGCTGCCGGTGGTGGCGCCGACGGTGAGCGTCCGGTTGGCGTCGTTCCAGGTGGCCGGGGTGCTGCTGGACTGTCCCGACCGGTACCCATTGCCTTCACCGGCGTCCTGGTACAGCGAGAAACTGCCGTTGGCACCGGCGCCGACGGTCAACGTCAACTGCGACAACGGTTGCTGCTGGTTTTCCACGTAGTCGGTCCGGGCCGGCAGGATGCCACCCGACTTGATCAGCACCGGCATCTCGGTCAGCGGGGCGGACAGCGTGACGTTCTGTGGGCCGGTGTACGTGCTGCCGGTGAAGTAGTTCGTCCACGTGCCCGGCGGGATCCACGCGCTCACCGATCCGTTCGACGAGGTGATCGGCGCGACGAGGACGTTGTCGCCGTACAGGTACTCCTGCGGATGCGTGTAGGCGTCCTCGTTCGACGGGTAGTTCACGTACAGAGGTTGGGTGATCGGCACGCCGGTCTTGTTGGCCTGCTGCGCCAACGTGTACGTGTACGGCACCAGGGATTCGCGCAGCCGCAGGAACCGCTCCGCGCTGGTGGCCGCCGCACCGGTGTAGTTCCACGGCAACCGGTCGCCGTGATCGGAGTGCAGCCGCAGGATCGGCTGGAACGCGCCCAACTGAACCCAGCGCGCGTACAGGTCGTCCGGCAGGTGCCCGCCGTGGAAGCTGCCGATGTCATGGCTCACGTTGCTCAACCCGGCTGCGGCCTCATCCGGGGTGAACCGCGCCTCGAAGGCCAGCATGTCCCACGTCATCGGGGTGTCCCCGGTGAACTGCATGGTGTTGCGCCGTTCCGACCACGGCCCCAGCGCGTAGTTGCTGTGAATCCCGCCCTGTTCGGCGCCGCCGATCCGGGCGAAGGAGAATCCACGCAGCCCGCGTGCGGTGGCGTCGTCGGCGTACGCCTGGTTGATGACGTTGTCCGCCGCCACATGCGGATCGGACGCCCGTGATGCGCCGCAGCCGGTGCAGTAGTCCAGCCACCACTCCCGGACACCCTGCTGCTCGAACGGATCGTGCACGTTCAGGTACGACCGCAGGTGCGCCGGATTGGTCCAGTCCCAGTGGTACTGGTTGCCGCCGTCCGCCGGCAGCCCACCGGCCTGCTGGCTGGCCGTCGCGAACTTCGGGTCGTCACCGGCGATGGACGGGTGGATGTTCATGGACACCGACAGACCCTGTTGCCCGGCCCAGGTCATGAAGCCCTGCGGGTCGGGGAACAGCGCGGGGTTCCAGTTCCACCCGTTCCATGTGGACGGTGCCTTCCAGTCGGTGTCCACCACCAGCCAGTCGATCGGGGTGAACGTGGACCGGAACGCCGGCAGCAGCGTGTTCTGGTAATCGCTTGCGGTGTAAGCGAAGTAACGCGAGTACCAGACACCGTACGCGGATCGGGGAAGCAGGTCGGTGCCGCCGGTGAGGGCGTTGAGATCGCCCAGCGCCTGCTTGTAGTTCTGGCCGTAGCCGAACAGGTAACCGTCCTGATAGGGCTGCGTGCCGTGGGACGGGCGGTCGGTGACCGTGTGGTCGGCGTTGAGCAGCGCGGTCCGGGTGTCGTCGAGCAGGTACCAGCCGCCGCGGTTGAGGATGCCCGGATGCTCCGGAGCCGGCACCGCCTCGGGGTTGTCCAGCGACCGGTCCCAGCCGCCCAGTGAATTGCTCGGCCCCGCGCCGTAGGCAGTGGTCAGCAGGCTCTGGTCGGCCGCGGGGAAACCGGCACCGGTGGCGGTCAGGGCGATGCTGTCCACGTTGACGTTGCCGGAGTAACCCGCGTCCTGCCCGATTCGGATGGTGTGGGTGCCCGCGCCGAGGTTGAGCGTGACCGACGCGGTCGCCCAGGTGTCCCAGGAACCGGTGACCGGCAAGGAGAACGCCGGCCCGGCTCGTCCGTCCACTGAGGACGACAGGGTCCTGGTGACGTTCTGGCCGTCGCCGCCCGCGGAGTTGGCGTAGCGCACGGTCAGCTGGTAGTTGCCCGCGGCCGGGACCCCGGAGATGTCCTGGACGAGGCTCGAGCCCTGCTTGGTGAAGCCCGCCAGGAAACCCGAGCCGCTGTAGTTCCGGTGGTCGTAGGCGGCGGAGGCGTCGCCGCCGAACAGCCCGTTCTCCGCCTGGCAGGCCGCGCCGAAGGCGCAATAGGACGGGAACGCCGGCGCCCCGGTCGTGCCGGTGCCGGCGAGCTGAACCGACGTGTTGGCCGAGGTGAACGGACCGCTGCTTTGGCGGTACCGCAACGTCATCCCGGCCGTGCGGATCTCCCGGACGCCGCCGGTGACGGTCGTGGTGAACGCGGGCACCGGCATGTTCCGGCTGACGGCGTTGAAGGTCGTGTTGTCCTGGAACGCGTCGTCCCCGGCGTACTCCAGGCGGATCAGCGTCGGTGTCAGCACCTCGAACCGCGCATGCCCATCGGTGACGACGTTCGTGGCCGCATGGGCCCGCGTCGGCGTGGCCACCGCGAGCGCGCACACGACGGCGACAGCGAGTGCTCCGGACAGAAACAGACGGGACGACAACGAAGAGCGCGACACAGGGCACCTCGCTGGATTCGCCGGTGAATCACGGGGGACGCTACGAATCTGACGATTGTCCACTGGACAACGCATCCCCCGAACGTAGCAACTTGGCGAGTTTCCAACGTTGTGCCAACGATGCAAAATACCGTTTGTTCCGTCTTGCCGGATTTTGGAAGTTACTGCCCAGGGCCCCGCAGTGCTCATCAGTCCGACCGGCCGCCGCCGAAGGAGCTGTCCACAATGTCGGCTCCCAGCCGGATGGCGAGCGTTCATCCTGGGAGGTGGCGGCCTCGGGAGGGCTCGATCTCGAGTGGCACGGTTGTGCCGTCGCCGATCTGGTGGCGCTGGGTGATGGTGTGGTCGAGTTGCTTGGCCAGGCGCTGGATGGTGGTCGAGGTCAGGTAGGTGTCGGCGCCCGCGTCGAGCATGCGGCGGACCGGGCCGTGATAGCTGACGCCGAGGACGTCGTCCTCGACTTCGGCGATGACGACGCGGGCCTTCGGAAACATCGACCGGAGGCTCCCGATCAACTGTGGACTGACCGGTGGCACGAGCAGCACATCGGCTGTCACCGGCGCCGCGTGCAGATCCAGCACGATGTAATCCGCACCGAGCCCGGCGGACAGTGACGTCCGGGCAGCGGCCGACAGCTTCATCGCGGTGGCGACGACTGTCACGTTGTCGTAGTCCACCAGCGGTTGTTCGGCGGTCGTGCCTGGCGAGCCAGGGTCGATGGTCCCGTCCAGCGCGCCGCCCGTGCTCGAGACCACCGCGACCGGGGTGCCGTCCCGCGTGATGACCAGGTCCTCGCCGGGTCCAAGGGTGTCGATGAGTTCCACGACGTCCTCGGGCAGTCGCGTCACGTCGATCCGCCGCGCTGCCGGCCCGGCGCGTTCGTCGGTCATGAGGCGCGCGACATCATGGAACTCGATCTCCCCACATCCGTTGGGACGCACGACGGCAGTGCTGGGTTGCCCGGCAGCGAAGTAGCCCGCTGAGCAAAGCCGGAAATTGGCCACAGCTGCACCGCATCCGCCGATGACACCCGCATCCTGGCTGGATGTCTGTGCGCCTGATCAGCCGAAGGCCTGGGTGCCGCCGTGCTGGGAATCCGGGATCGGCGGCGCCCATGGGGGTCTGCGGATGAGACAGAACGGATGGCCCGCGGGGTCGGCGTAAACGTCTTCGCCGTCGAGTTCGGCCGCGCCCAGTGCCAGGACGCGGGGTCCGGCGGCCGCCGGGTCCTCGACCATGAGGTCGAAGTGGACTTGTTGCGGCACAGCGGGATCCGGCCAGGTCGGCGCCTGGTGGCCGGGGGCAAGCTGGAACGCCAGACCGGAGGAGGTTTCGTTGTCCGCGACCACGACCCAGTCGTGGCTCCGGTAGGTGATGGGCTGGCCCAGCAGTTCCGAGTAGAACGCGGCGAGGGCTGCGGGGTCGGGGCAGTCGAGGACCACGTGGTGCATCCGTCCGATCATGGCGACGATGATGGCCTGTGGCACGGCCGATGTCGAGTGTCCATTCAGGACGGTAGCCACTCGATCGGTGACCACACAGTGCGTTCGTCCGTGCGGGCGCGCACCATCGTGCGGCACTTCGCTCGCTGCCCGCGAAGGGTTCACGCTCGGCCCTTGCGGCGCCGAGGCGCCGCGGAGCGGGGTGACGCCGAGCGCATGTGCTCCCGCACCGGCGCGAGTAGCGCGGCGAGGGTCGTCACGTCGTCGTGCGACAGCGGCGCGACGAGCAGGCCGCTGACGACATCGACATGACCGGGCAGCACGTCCGCGAGCAGTGCTCGTCCGGCATCGATGATGGTGACCGTGACGCTCCGCTGAGACCCAGCTCCGGCTCAGTTCCCCACGCCGAGGCCGGCCATGAACGCGGACGGGTACCGGTCGCCGCGCGCCGCGCCCGACGGCACGGCCTTCTCGATCTCGGCGAGGTCTGCCGCGGTGAGGTCGAGTTCCGCCGCGGGCATCGCCTCGGCCAGCCGGTCGCGGGTGCGGGCGCCGACCAGCGGCACGATGTCCTCGCCCTGTGCGGCTACCCAGGCGATGGCCAGCTGCGCGACGGTGCAACCCTTCGCCTCGGCGACCTGGCGCAGCGCCTCCACGAGGGTGAGGTTGTGTTCCACGTTCCCGCTGGAGAACCGCGGGCTGAAGCCGCGGCTGTCGCCAGGGCCGGCGGTGTGGCCGGCGGACCAGTGCCCGGAGATCAGGCCGCGGCCCAGGACGCCGTACGCGGTCAGGCCGATGCCCAGCTCCCGCAGCGTCGGCAGGATGTCCGCCTCCGCCGCGCGGGAGATCAGCGAGTACTCGATCTGCAGGTCGGCGACGGGGTGCACGGCGTGTGCCCGGCGGATCGTCGCCGCATCCACCTCGGAGAGACCGAGGTGCCGCACATGACCGGCGTCGATCATCTCCTTGATCGCGCCCACCGTCTCCTCGATCGGCACCGCCGGGTCCAGCCGGGCGGGGCGGTAGATGTCGATGTGGTCGGTGCCCAGCCGGGTCAGCGAGTAGGCCAGGAAGTTCTTCACCGCCTCGGGACGGTTGTCCGGCCCGGCGAACTCGGAGCCCGGCCCCCGCAGCATGCCGAACTTGACGCTCAGCCGGTAGCTGTCCCGATCCCGGCCACGCAGGGCCTCGGCAAGCAGCAACTCGTTGTGGCCCATGCCGTAGAAGTCACCGGTGTCGATCAGCGTGACGCCGGCCTTCACCGCGGCGCGCACGGTGGCGACACTCTCCTCGCGGTCGGCCGCGCCGTAGGCGCCGGACATACCCATCGCTCCCAGGCCGAGCACGGAAACGGCCGGTCCGGTGTGGCCCAGGGTTCGTGTCTGCATCGTGTTCTCCTCCGTCGTCGATCTGTCCCCCACCTTGGGCCCGTGCCGCGACGCATGGGAGCGGAGCGTTCATCGTGGGAGTGCGGCTCCCTGGATGGGTTCACCGCTGGGCGGGACCATGGAGCCATGCGACGTGACGAGCTCGCCGACTTCCTGCGCCGCCGCCGCGCGGCGATCCGGCCGGGCGAGGTCGGCATCGTGGACGGCCCGCGCCGCCGCACCACCGGCCTGCGGCGGGAGGAGGTGGCCATGCTCGCCGGCATGTCGGTGGACTACGTCGTACGCCTCGAGCAGGGCCGCAGCAGTCAGCCCTCGACCCAGTTGCTCGCCGCGCTGGCCCGGGCGTTGCGCCTGTCCGACGACGAGCGCGACCACCTGTTCCACCTGGCCGGCCAGCATCCGCCGGCTGCCGACGGGGTGGCTCGCCTGGCTCGGGCCGGCCTGGTGCGCATGCTCGACCTGCTCGTCGACATCCCGGCCCTGGTGCTGTCCGACCTGGGCGAGGTCCTCGCCCAGAACCAGGCGGCCGTCCTGCTGGCAGGCGACCTCACCGGCTTCTCCGGCGATCAGCGCTACGTCGTGCACCGGTGGTTCACCGACCCCGCTGTCCGCGCCGGATGCCCGCCCGAGGAGCAGGAGCATCGGGCTCGTCAGTTCGTGGCCGACCTGCGCGCGGCCGCCGGCCGCCGGTCCGGCGATCCCACCGTCACGGGACTCGTCGACCGGTTGCAGGCCGTGAGCACCGACTTCCGGCGGCTCTGGGCCGAGCACGAGGTCGCCGTCCGGCGCGCCGACCGCAAAACCCTGCTGCACCCACGGGTGGGCCGCATGGTGATGGACTGCGAAACGCTGGTCACTCCCGACCAGCGCCAGGAGCTGGTGGTGCTCACCCCCGCGGACGACCAAACCCGCGAGCGCCTGCAGCTGTTGCGGGTGCTCGGCGTCGAGGAGTTCCCGATCGGGACTACGAGCGGTCCCTGACGTCCTCGACCCGTCGGCCGACGAAGACGACGTCGTGGATCACCCCGTCCAGGTCGGCGACGCCTGGCAGGCATCCCCATTCCTGGAAGCCGACGGACCGCAACAGCCGTCGTCGGGCTCATTTCCGCTCGTTCCAGCCGCGACGGGGTCGGCCGGCTGATGCCTGTACCGTGCCAGCTCCCCCAGCGACCAGCCACGGTCCATCCGCAATTCGGCACATCCTGGACACCACAACATGTCCATTGTGGACGAATGTGCGGTCTCGGCGGGACGATTGGGAGATCTCTGGTGGTCCTCAGCGCGAGCTGATGGACAAAGAGCCCTGCTCGTCCATGATGGTGACCTGGAAGTACTCCGTGGTGACGCCAGTGTCGGCCCGGCAGTCGAACTTGCTGCCCACCTCCACCACGACGGAGACGGGGCAGGACACCTTGGGGGTCGCTCCGTCCCTCGTGGACCCGGCCTCGTTGGTCACCAGCTTCGTCACCGCCTCCGGGTCCAGCACCCGCTGCTGCTTGCCCGAGGCGAAGCCGGTACTCATCCCCTTGATCGTCAACACAACCGCGCAGACGGCGACGACGAACGCAGAGAACGCCACCACGGTACGAGGGAAATCGCGCTGTTCGGCCATGCGCGCATTCGTACCTCAGTGGACCGTCGATCGAGACCCGGGTTGCGAAACCTGTGCCGCAGATCACAAGTGACAGACCTGAGGACCGCATTCACGATGAGGCTGGTTGCGCGGTCAGGCAGTACCGCACAAGAGGGCCGGACCTGCCGGTCAGCGTAGGCAGGGGAAGATCGACGAGTTCACGTCGCACGCGGAGCGCAGCGATAGCAGCTTCCGCGCGAATACCTGGGGGTGGCTGATCAGGGCGACCGGGGTCGCAAGCGGTATGCACGCATGATCTTCTGGCTCACGGTGTTGCCATGGGTGTCGCGGGCGCTTGCCCGCAACGACACGAACCCGGCTCCGTTCGGGTGATGGATCAGCGCGACACCCCGGTCACCAACCACGACAACCGGCACGTTCGTCCACTGTGAACCGTCATCGAAGGACACTTCCACGGTCACGTTCCGGACCGTGGAAGCCGTCCTGCTCCGGTCGATGGTCAGCGGAACCAGCACCGCCCGGCCTGCCTGAGCCGAACCGGTCTCGTCCAACTCGGGCGCGAACATGACCGAGAGCATCGGCAACTCCGTGGCGTCCCTGGTGGACTGCGACTGGAACTCCCACGCGGCTTCGACCACAGTGGAAGTTTCGGCGTCGCGGCTGCCGCGGGCCACCAACCGGTAGCGCGAGCGGTCCGGCGGTACCTGGAAAACGGACCCGTCCGGGCTCAGCTCACCGGTGACGAGCGTGCCGTCGCGGTAGAGCTCGGTGCGCCCTTCGCCGTCCCAGCTGGACACGTACCCGTAGCGGCCCGCGATCGGGTCGGACATCAGCGGCAGCGGCGCGTCGATCAGGTTGCCGTTCCGGCTGACCGGGTGCGCGGACACGGCCGGACCGAACACGCCCGACAGCCAGGTCTCCTCATACTTACTGCTTGCGGTGTACGGCCGTCCTCGTTGGCCTTGCGCCTGCGCGAATACCGGAGACGTCTGGAACAGGCCCGAGAGCCATTCGACCGGACCGGTGCTGTGGAAGTAGGACATCAGCGTGCCCGGGAGGGTGATCTCGTCGTCCTTGATCGGCTCGGCCGGCGGTGCGCTGACCGCGCCCGGGCGATGGGCGAAGTCGACGCGGTCGGCGGTGCCAGTGCCGTTGGCCGCGCCATAACTTCCGCGTACCGCCGCCAGATCACGGTCGCTGATCACCGGGTGGTCAAGGGCGATCTTGTCGTCGCTCGCGAACCCGATGTTGCACACGGACACGCCGTCCGGGCCGCACGTCGTGCTGCCCACGACCCCGCGCACGTACTGCGCTTGGGTGTAGACCATGCCGGGAGTCGTTGCGGGAACGACATAAGTCTCGTCGACCGACTGCATGGCCCACGGATTCATGCCGGTCATCCCGAACGCCATGCCGACCGGACCGGTACCCTCGGTGTCGTTGAGCGTGATCGCGACCTGCCCGGCCGCCCGGCCGTCGAGGGTCGTCTCGATGTCGTGGTCGAGCGTGACCTCCTTGGCCACCAACGTGAACGCGGGCTCCCACGGCGGGCGTGCCGGGTTGGCCGACGGGATCCACGAGAAGACCGTGTACCGGCCCTGCGGCACATCGCTCGACAGGGCGCGGCCATCGGCGACGAACCCGAGGTAGTACTCACGAGTGTCGTGGTTGGCCAACACGACGCTGAAGCCGAACCCCTTGCCGTTCTGCTCGCCGTTGCGGTCGATCGCGTTGACCACGATGTGCTGGCTCGTTACCGCACGATGTGCCGAAACAGCAGTCCTGACAACGGTTTGGCCGGCACGCGCGGTGATCAGGGCGCCGTTGTCGTTCGCCGACTTCGCGGTCACGGTGACCTTCGCCTCGCCTCGCGCGGGCAGCAGAACCTCGTGCCGGTCCAGCTTGATCCCGTTGGGGGCGTTCAGGGTGAGGTGGACCGGCTGGCCGCTGTCGTTGCGGTAGGTGATCACACCGGTCGGCGTCCTGCTGAGGTTGACCGTCGCCGGCGACGCGTAGACCTGTTGCCCGGTCGATCGATCGAGGTTCACGGTGCCCACGCCCTGCTCGACGACTTCGGCGCCGTCGACCGGATCGGCCGTGCTGACCAGCGCGGCCTTGATCTGCGCCGGTGTCCAGCCGGGGTGCTGCCCGGCCACGATCGCCGCCGCGGCGGTCACGTGCGGCGTGGCCATCGACGTGCCGCTGGCCTGGGTGTACCGGTCATCGAGCGGTAGGCCCAGGTTCGTGCCCGCCGCCCGCGCGGCGGTGATGGCGTAGCCCGGCGCGGTGATCTCCGGCTTGACCGCGAAGTCGCCGACCCGGGGGCCGCGGCTGGAGAAGAAGCTGAGCTGGCCGTCCTTGGTCACGCTGCCCACGGTCAACGCGGCATCGGCGGAACCCGGTGCGCTCACCGTGCCGGCAGCGCCGCTGTTGCCCGCAGCGACAACGAACAGCGTGCCGTACTTCTCGCTGAGGGTGTTCAGCGCCTGCGACAACTCGTCGGTGCCGTCGGTGGGATCGCCGCCCAGGCTCAGGTTCACCACTTTGGCGCCGGACTTGGCCGCCCACTCCATGCCCGCGATGATGGCCGAGTCCTCGCAACTGGTGTCCGCGCAGACCCGGCCGATCATCAGAGTGGCGCCCGGCGCGACACCCGGCTGCGGCCCTGTCCCCGCGATGATCCCGGCAACGTGGGTGCCGTGCCCGATCGAGTCCTTGACGCCATCGGAGCTGTCGGTGAAGTCGCGGGTCTCGACGATCCGCCCGGCGATGTCCGGGTGTTTCGCGTCCACCCCGGTGTCCAGGACCGCGACCTTCACGCCCTTGGCGGTCAACCCACGCCGCCACGCGGCGGGAGCCTGGATCTGCTTGACGCTCTCGACATCCAGCGGACGCGCCGTGCCGTCCAACGAGATTCTCTCGACCCCGGCCGGCAGCCGGTCGGCCTGCATCGGCGCCTGGGGGTTGATGCTCTTCCAGAAGCCCGCCGTGTCCGCCTGGCGGACACTCATCGCGACGGCGTTGATCGACGGCAGCTCCCGCTTCACCTGGGCGCCCTTGAGTTTGCGGGAACCCGGCGCGCGATATCGGACGATCAACGGCAGCACGGCCCGATCCCGCGTGGCGAGCAGGTCGGTGATGTCGAACAGCTTCGGGTCCAGCGCCCCACTGGCGAGCAACCGCTCGGCGTCGAACGGGACCACCGAGACCTTCCCGGCGACGACCTTTCGCGTGTACGGGATGCCTTCGCGTCCCGGTCCACGCCGGAACACGATCTGGTGCTCGGCGGTCACGATGACCCTGTCACCGGTGATGAGAGTGACGGCGCCGGTGTCCCGCTGAACGGGCGCCACGAGCGGACTATCGGCCCTCACCGGTGTGCCACCGGCCAACGTGGCGATCATGGCCACGATCACGGATGCCGCGCAACGCTTCATCGGTACTCCCAGGCAGGCAAGCGGACGAGTACGTCGAGCGGCCTCTCCTGCCTAGTCCACCCCACACCAACTTGTCCAGTCCATTCACCCCAAGCGCCGCAAGCAATACATCTTTGGTCTAGTCCATCACCATCGAGAACAACGCGACCGCCTACGCTGCCGCTCGTCATACTCACCGACGTGGCCGGGGCCCGTCACGATGGCTGGCAGGCGACAACCTCAACCCCAGCGGGCCGAGTTGCCGAAGTTGGCGGGTTCGGTCTCGCCCACGGCACCGGCCGTGTCGGTGGTGGTGATCGTGACGGTGGCGTCGGGCAGACCCGCCGACCTCGCCGTGATGGTCGTCGTGCCGGCGTAGTAGGAGCGGAACTCGATCCCCGCCTTCCCGTTGAACTCCTGCGTACCCGGGGTGAAGGTGTACGACTTGCCGCCGGGCAGGATGCCCGGACCGCTGGTCACGGTCAGCGTGACGGCGCGGGAATCGCTGACCCACGCGCCCGAGGCGTTTCGCATCGTCACCACGAGCTGGGTGTCCGTGGTGCCGTCGTCGGTGATCGTGGTTGACGAGTACCTCCCGGCCGCCAGCGTCATGCTGGTCGCGGTTGCGTTCGTGGACTGCTCGCGGGCCACGGGCGTGGGGTCGGCGATGGTGGTGGTGCCCGACCACCTCGCCTTGTTGGCCCGGTACCAGTACCACTGGTCCTTCGGCAGCCGGTAGTAGTCGATCATGCCCATCCGGGCGAGGTCCGCGCCGAAGATGGTGCCGTGGTCGAAGCCGGCCCAGATGGCCAGTCCGGCGCTTCCGGTCGTGAGCCTGAACCTGGTCCCATCGGACGGATCCCTGATGTCGCCGTACGTCGGATCGTAGGTACCGGGCCGGTCGGAGGTGTACGACCCGTACTCCGAGACGACGTTCGGCATCCAGGTGTTGGTGATCTTTCCACCGTCGCCGTTGTAGCCGGCGACGTCACAGATCGAGAGTTGGTCGAGCGAGCTGCGTTGCACGCCGCCCATGGCTGCCTTGCGGGTCGGATCGAGCTGGTGGGAGTAGTCGCGCAGGTTGCTGACGAGCGCCTTGGCCTTGTTCAGGGTGGCCGAAGAGGTGAAGAACACCTCGTTTCCCATGGACCAGTTGATGATCGAGGGGTGGTTGCGGTTGACCCGGATCATGTCGCGCAGGGAGTCCATGGCGCTCTGTTCGAAGCCCGGCTGGTCGGCCGTCTTCTGCGGATAGCCGTCCGCCCGGTAGTCGTTGGCACTGCCGGTCGGGGTGGGCTCCAGACCTGCGGTGGCGGTCGCCCAGAAGGTGTTCTCGGACCAGAACATGACGCCGAGCTTGTCCGTGGCGTCGGCGAAGGACGGGTCGTGGGGGTAGTGCGACCCCCGGATGAAGTTCATGCCGGCCTCGCGGACGTAGCGGACGTCGCGCTCGAATCCCGAGTTGGTGACGGCATTGCTCCAGCCACCGTGGTCTTGGTGCACGTCGGCCCCGACCAGCAAGGTCTTGACTCCGTTGAGGTAGAAGCCGTCCACCTTCCACTGCGCGCTCCGGAAACCGAAAGTGCTGTCGTAGGAGTCGACGACGGTGCCGTCGCTGATCGTCCCGTCCGCGGTGCCGTCGACCACCAACGAAGTGGTCACCGTGTACAGCGCGGGGTTGTTCGGCGCCCAGAGATCGAGGTTCTGCACCATGCCGGCGGTGTTCGACAGGGATCCGCTCAGGGCGTCGAGGGTCGCCGTGGTCGCCGCGCCGAGAGTCCGTACGGGCGAGTCGAACGTCGCCAGCACGGTGTTCGAGCCCTGCTTGCGTACCTCTTGGCGGGCGTAGACGTCGATCGCCGAGGAGCCGTCGTTGCGCACCTCCGTCTGCACCCTCACGTTCGAGCGGCGGGCCGCGATGTTCGCGCGCAGATCGGTGTCGCTCGGGTACTGCGACAGGTCGATGTTGCGGTAGTACGCCGCGTTGCTCGTGTCCCAGCCCGGGTTGGTGAGCGCGGGCGTGGTGACGAAGGTGCCGTACCAGGCGACGTGGACGTTGTCCGTCACGTTCAGGAAGACGTCGCGGTAAAGGCCGCCGCTGAACTGGTGGTCGCCCGTCCGGGGGGCGAGGTCCGGCCGCCAGCTGTTGTCCACGCGCACCGATATCTCGTTGTCACCGGAACGGATCGAGTTGGTGATGTCGAAGACGAATCCGGTGTAGCCGCCTCGGTGCGTACCGGTCTTGGTCCCGTTGACCCACACGTCGGTGACCGAGAACGCCCCCTCGGACTCGAACTCGACGCGCCTGCCGGCCCAGGACGGGGGAACGGTGAAGTGCTTGCGGTACCAGCCCGCACCAACGTGGAAAGACTCCCCACCCTTGGCACCGCCTACGTCGTAGGGGGCGTCGAAGTCGTGGGGCAGGGCCACGGGGACCCACGTCGAGTCGTCGAAGTCGGGGTTCTGGGCACCCGGCACATCCGAACGGACGAACCTCCACTCCCGGTCGAAGCTGACCTTCTGCCGGGGACCCGAGCCGGGTGGTGGAGGAGTGCTGCCGCCGTCGAGGAGGATGAGCTGCCACTGCTGGCTGGGGCCGTTCGAGTCGCTGCGCTGGTCGACCGTTGCGCCATCGGCGGTCGACTGGCCTTGTACCTCCACGGCCTTGCTGCTGTTGCGGTTGATCAGCCGGATGTAGCCGTTGCCGGAGTCGGCGAGGCTGAACTGCTGGTTGGTGCCGTTGTTGTCGGGCCACTGCACCACGGCGGCGCCGTCAGCGGTGGACTTGCCGTAGACGTCGAGGACCTTGCCCGAGTGGCGGGCGCGGACCTTGTAGTAGCCGGCGCCGGCGTCGACGAACTGGAACTGCTGGTTGGTGGCGTTGGTGCGCGACCATTGGACGAGCTTGGCGCCGTCGGCCGTGGAGGCGCCGTTCACGTCGAGGGCCTTGCCGCTGTTGCGGTTCAGCAGCAGGTACCAGGCGTTGGTGTCGACGGTGGCGGCCACGGCGGTGTTGGTGGTGACCGCGGCAACGCCGCCGCCGAGCAGGATCATCGCCGTCGCGGCGACGATGCCAGACCGCCAGGTGCGGCGTCGTGGAGAGGGCGATGGCGCCTCACCATTGGCATGCATCATGCGCTCCTTGTCCGGTCTCCTGGCGAGAAACGAGGGCGATCGGGTCACCCGTCGACGATCTGCCACTGCTGGTTGGTGCCCGTGTTGGCGGCCCACTCGATCACGCGGGCGCCGTCGCTCGCCGAGCCGCCCTCCACGTCCGCACACAGACCGGTGCGTACGTTGACGAGCCGGTAGTAGCCGTCACCGGTGTCGGCGAGCTTCCACCACTGGTTGTCGCTGTTGGTGTCCTGCCACTGATCCAGCTGGGTGCCCTGGCCGCCTCCGGCCGGGCTGTCGAGCAGCCGGCCGCTGTTGCGGTTGACCAGGCGGACCGAACCGTCCGGATTGGACAGAAGCTGCCACTGCTGGTTGGCACCGCCGGACCAGGTCCACTGGACGACCTTGACGCCGTCGGCCGTTCCGTTGCCGGTGACGTCGAGAACCTTGCCGCTGCGCCGGTTGACCAGCCTGACGTACCCGCTTTGCTGGGGCGGGGAAAGGGAGACGGTGATGTCGGTGCGCTGGTTCGCCGTCAGGGACACAACTCTTGCGTTGGCGCCCAGTGGCGATGTGGTGACGGGCGCCGTCGTGGTCACGGATGTCATGCCCCGGCGGCTGATCAGCGTGAGGTCCTGGTTGATCGCTGAGGTCACGGATAGCGTGGCCGTGCGGGCGGACAGGTCCCAGCTGAGACTGTGGACCCGGATCTGGCCACGCGCCCGCACACCGGTGATCGAGCCCTTGGCCAGTTGCCCGGGCAGGGCCGGGAGGATCTCCAGCACGCCCGGCCGGGAGTAGAGCAACGCCTCGGCCAGCACACCGGGGATCGCGTGGGCGGCGTCGGCGTTGTAGGTCTCCAGGTTCGGGTTGTGCGAGGTCATCAGCGACCGGAAGACCATGTTGTTGCCGATGATCTTGCGGAGGTTGGCGTAGACCTTCCCGCCGTCCTTCAGCCGGGCGGCGGCCAACGCCCGGTGCAGGCTCCCGTGGGCGGAAAGGTTCTCGTCGCCACGCAGTTCCAGTGCCCGCAACGCGGGTGCGATCAGGTCGGGCCGGGTCTCGGGGGTGATCTCGTGCAGCGGCCAGGCGCCGTACAGGTGGTGGACGTGCCGGTGGTTGTAGTTGTCGCCCAGGCTCGGCCAGGACCACTCCGCCAGGGCGTTGTCGCCGTTGATCCGGTACGCGGGCAGTTTCCCGAGCAACGCCGTCCAGCGCTGGACGCCCTGGCCGCTGCCCTGCTCCACGCCGAGCGCGTTGGCCGCCGCGATGGCGGCCTGGAGCGCGTGCTTGCCGGCCATGATGTCGCCGGTCGCGTTGACGGAGAACAATACCCGGGTATTGCCGGGCGCGTTCTCCATCGAGAACGACGGCACGAACACGACTTTGCCGCCAGAGTCTGTCCGGGTCAGGAAGTCCTCGTAAAACAGCGCCAGTTCCATCAACGCGGGGCCTAGCTTGTCCCGCAGGAACGCCTGGTCGCCGGTGACCTCCCAGTACTCGACGAGCGGGTGGAGCAACCAGTCGGCGCCGCCGGTCCAGGCCTGGCCGGGAAAGCCGCCGTCGAAGTGGAGCATGTGCCCGTACTCGCCGTCGGTCCGGGACGGGGCGAGGAAACCTCGGGCGCCGTAAAGGTTGCGCGCGTTGGTGCGCCACTGGGCGAGCTGGCCGAGGACGAGGGTGAAGTACCCCTGCATGGCCTCGGGGGTGTCCAGGATGTTGCCGCCGGCGACCTGGAGGTTGATGTTGGCGTCGGTGGTGAAGTCGTCGGCCCAGGCGCCGGTCCACGTGCCGGTCCAGATCCCGGTCAGTCGCGGCGGCAGGATCCCGCTGGAGCTGATGAAGAGGTACCGCCCCGAGTCGTAGAGGCGTTCCAGCAGCGCGATGTCGATGACGCTCTTGTTGTTGTTCTGCCGGGTGATCAGTTCGCTGACCGGCAGTCCCCGGTCGGCGGCGGAGACGTCGAGGTCCAGCCGGGAGCGGTCGTACCAGGCGGTGTGCACCGCGGTGTGCCGTGCACGCAGCGCGGTGTAGTCGGTGTCGACCGCGGCCAGCGCCGCGTGCAGCGGCTGGGAGTCCCACGCGTTCGGCGTCTCGTACCGGTCGAGCTTGGTGAGCAGCAGCAGCCGCGTCGCTCTGGAAACGACAATGGTGGCCCCGCTGGCGGCGACGGTGCCTCCGGTCGGGACGACGCGCGTGACGCCTTCGTAGCCGAACGCGCCTTGCCCGGAGGGATAGGTGCCGCGCAGGTTCAGGTAGCCGGAACCGTTGCCGACGGTGGCCCGGATCGTGAAGCCCACGCTGCCGGGCACTCCGTCCAACGCGGTGTTCACGCTCAGGGTCGCGTCGATCGTCCGGCCGGGCGCCGGCGTCAGCTCGTGGACGATCACGCGGTCGGCGCGGGAGACGAACGCTCGGCGGGTCCACGTGCCGTTGCCGTCGGTCCAACTGGCGGTGACCTCGCCGGTGCGGAAGTCGGTCACGCGGCCGTAGTCGTTGGCCGTGGTCATGTCCGGCGCCGCGATCCGGAGCTCGTACGCCGGGTGGTAGGTCTGGGTCCAGCGCAGCGACCAGCCGGCCGCGAAGTCCCGGTTCGCGCCGGCGTAGTCACCGGCGAGCGCCTTGTCCCGGACACCCTGCAGACGTCCCGAAATCACCGGCGGGGTCAGCGATCGGGAACCGTTGGGCAGTACGAGGCGGTGGTAGTTGAAGATCACCTTCTCCAGCGTCGGCGCGCCGTACAACGTGGCACCGTACTCACCGTTGCCGGTCAGGAAACCGTCCGTCCAGGACGTGGCCGGGCTGATGTCGTAGATACCCCGCTCTGGCAGGGTGATCTGCGGCGGTACGGCCGCCGCGGCCGCACCGGACACCAACCCACCGGGCACAGCCGCGGCCCCGGCGGTCAACGTGGCAGCGGTGAGAAAACGCCTGCGGTCGATGGGCAGGTCCATCACGGCCATCCCGTCGTCCATCGCTGGTCGCCGCCGCCGTTGCACGTCCACGGCCGGGCCAGCGCTGTGTCCACAGTGGACGCACCGGTTACGTCGAGGCACAACCCGGACCGGGCACCCGTGATCGTGCCGGCCGGGTTGATCCCGCGTACGTTCCTCATGATCGCGTCCACTTCTGGGCGTTGCCGCCGTTGCAGGTCTGCAGGGTCACCGGCGTACTGTTCGCGGTCCCGCCGGCGTTCGGGGCGAGGCAGAGCCCTGACTGGACACCGGTGACCGTGCCGTCGGCGTTGACGTTCCACTGCTGGTTCGCGCCACCGGTGCAGTCCCAGATGATCGCCCTGGTGCCAGGTGCGGTGCCGGCGCCCTCGGCGTCCAGGCACTTGCTGCCATACACCTGTATCTGCTTGGTGGTGTTGACCGTCCATTGTTGGTTGCTGCCGCCGTTGCAGTCCCACAGCGTCACCTGCGTGCCGTTGGTCTGGGACGCGTTCGGGACGTCCAGGCACCGGCCGGCGTTGTTGTTGCGCAGCGCCGATGTCGTCCCGCCACCCGAGCCGGCGACGGCGAGGTTGTCGAACTGCGCGGTCTCGCCCTGACTGGTGGCGAGCCCGACCTGACCGGCGGACAGCGTGGTGTCGGTCACCGTCCCGACGACGGTGCCGTCGATGCTGGCGGTGATGGTGCTACCGGAGAAGCCGAGGGACAACGCGTGCCAGCGGTTGGTGCCGAGCGCGGCGGTCGTGCCGCTACGCAGCGTGGTGACCTGCGCGCTGGTGTTGTTGCGCAGGATCGACCAGGCGCCGGTGTCGCTGACCCGCAGGTAGTAGGCGTTCAGCGCGGCCTGGTTGCCCGTGTCCTGCCCGCCGGCGCGGCCGATCAGCTCGACGTACCCCGCCTTCTCCAGCAGCGCGTCCGCCGACACCGTGTAGTTGCTCCAGGCCACGTTGCCCAGCAACGCGTACGGGTCGGTCCTCGTCTTCCAGGGGATCGCCTGCTGCGGGGAGGCCTGGCGCACGCACATGCCCGAGCGGCCCGCGCCACAGCCGGTGATCTCGAAGGCGCCCTCCATGTTCATGAGGTACTTGGCCTCCTTGCCGGCCGCGTACCCGTCGAAGCCATCGCTGTAGGGCAGGTTCAGCGAACCCTGCGGCGGGCTCGTCGCGGTGCCCTTGCCCTGCCCGGTGGTCGTGGTGATGCTGTAGAGGTATCCGGGTTGGACGGTCAGGGAGAACGCGCCTCCGGACGGGGTGATGTCGGTGGTGTGCGCGAAGAAGTCCGCGGGGTTGCTGGAGTTGAGGTTGGTCGCCCACACGTGCACCTGGCCGGTGGACAGCCCGCCGGTGACGTTGACGTTCAGCGTCTGCGCCGAGGTGGCGTCCATGGTCTCGATGACCGTGCTGTAGTCGCTGTTGTTGGGCGACTTCAGGGACACGTAGCTGCCGTTGTTGCGGTTCCCCCCGATGTAGCCGCTGGAGGAGTCGAGGTACTTCCACCCCGGCGCGGTGAACTGGGTGGTGTGCGCCAGCGCCCACGTGTCCTTGCCGACGGAATACCAGCCCGACCACGGCTGGTTGGCCAGGATCAGCCCCACGGTAGGCCAGGGGATGTTCGGGGTGACGGCGGCGATGAGGTCCCAGTTGAGGTACGCGGTCATCTTGGCGTCGAGGTAGACCCGGTTGATGCCACGGGCCAGCGGCTTCGCACCGTCGTTGTAGTCCTGGGAGCCGTTCTCGCTGGACCACAGCGTCTTACCGGAGTTCGCGACGTTCGACGGGACACCGCAGGAGGTCTGCGCGCTCAGGTAGCCACACGTGTAGTGGGCGCTGAGCACGTCGACCGCGTTGCGGTAGGCGGTGTTGCTCGAGATCGGGCCGGCCGGTCCCCAGTCTCCCGGCCACGAGTCACCGGAGATGATCTTGACGTTGCTGTACCCCTTGGCGTTGAGCGCGTTGCGGATGGTGACGATCCAGTCCGCGTTCCACTGCTTCTCGTTCTGGACGGGCGTGAGGTAGTCGATCGTCAGCCCGTGCTGCTTGGCACATCCCAGCCAGGACAGGAGGTAGTCCACCAGGTCGTTGGAGTAGAAGGTGCCGTTGCCGATCCAGCCCGGTGCGCCCCACGGCAGGCCCACCAGCTTGATGTTCGGGTTACGGGCCTTGGCCTGCTCCATGATCCACCACTCGTACCCGCGGTCACAGTTGAGGTCGCCGCGGAAGTGGGCGTGGCTGGCCTCCGCCCCGCTGGTGGAGTTGGTGTCACCGCCGATCTCCGCCTTGAGGATCTGCAGGGACGCGCCGGAGCCGGGTTTGAACAGGTAGTCGAGGATCTGGCCGCGTTGCGGCTCGGGGTAGTCGATCAGCAGGCGGCTGTTGCCCCCACCGCCGCTGACCGCGCCAACACCGTCGAACGTACGACCACCCGACGCGCCGTTGATCGTGATCGACGTGGCGGCCTGGGCGGGTGTCACCCCCACGACACCGCCGGCGGCGAGGACGACCGCGACCGCGGTGCACACGCGCCGGAGCAGGGTTCCGGGCATGGCTGTACTCCCTTCGGACACAGGGGAAATGGACTGGACCGCCGTGACGGTCCACTGGTTGCCGGGTGTTGCTGCTCGGCGCCCAGAGCAGCACCATGACACCGAACGTGGCGCTGCCGTCGCCGTCCAGCGCCGTGCCGATGTCCCGGTTGGCGATCCCGGTCGTGAAGCTCACGCTCATCAGCAGCACCACCGCGCGACGATCCACAGTGGACATTCGAGCGGGACCTCCTCGTCCGGGAAGGCTGGTCATGCGCTGAACTGCCACCAGTTCACGTTGGACAGGTATCCCCGAGCCGACCATCGCGTCCACCGCCCGCCGGACGACCGACTCGGTGGCGCAAGGAGGGAAAGCCGCCGCCATGGCGATGACACGACTCAGTCGAGTACGAGGAAATGAAACATCCATCGTCTCTCGACGTCGGAAAAGTGCTGCACTGCGCATGCGGACCGACCCATCACCGTTGACGGCGAGCACTCGAACAGCACAACGGCGATCGACCAGATCTGTACACGAATCGACACATGCTGTTCATGTGAACGCTAACACAGTCCGCGACCGAGACCAAGACGTTGACAGCAGCGCCAGTTCTCAAGTCGTTTCACACTGTCCGTTGATCATCGTGCGCGTACTCATTCAAACTTGCACGGGCAGGCGCCGCAGCTGGGGTAGTCCACAGTAGACGACGCACTCTGCCTGTCCCAAGCCAGAAAGGGCACCATCGTGGCCGATCTGAGCCGCCTGTACCGAGCCTTGAACCAGGAGTCAGGCTACGCGCCGCCGCCGGAAATGAAAATTTCACCGCATCGCCAACAACAATGAACGGAGCGGCCGCACGGTATTGAAGCACCCAGCGCAACCGTGTTAGCGTTCACATCTCTGTGCCACAACCCCGCCCACCGTCGATGCTGATGGTGCGGAACCTCACCGACTCCATGCACAAGCTCTACGAGCTGATGTCCCGCTACAGCTCGATCGACGAGGTGTGGTGGGACATGGCGAACCCCACCGGCCGCAACCAGCCCCTACGGGCGGTGACAGCCTGCTGTCCCAGCGCAAGGCGGACGGGACCAGCGCCTGGAGCTACTTGAAGTGGTCGCCCGGGGAGCGCAACGGGACGCTGTCCGCGCGCCACGACTGGTTCTGGCACCCCAAACGAAGTGTCGTTTCGCTGCGTCTCGCGCTCTCCCGGCCCATGGTCTCGGCGAGCAAACCGTGTGGATCCTCGTACCGCGCCAGGTAGTGCCCGTGGCCAGGGTGATTACCGAAGACGAAATCCTGCTCCCCCATCGCGGATCGCATCGGCGATCACGAAAGCTTCCAGGGGCAGCTCGACGCCGAGTTCACGGATGCGCGGGGCGACTCGTTGGTGAGAGTATCCCTGTCCACCGGGGAAGTCGACGAACATCCTTTGTGGACAATGCTTGGCAGCCCAGACCGGGTCGCCGTATCGTGGTAGAACCAGCGGACGAACGGGGGTCGCGGTGACAGGCACTGAGCTGTGCTGGTGGCCCGCCAGGACGGTGGCGGCCGAGATCGCCGCGAAGCGGTTGTCCGCCCGTGAGTACCTTGCCGCGCAACGAGACCGCATCGCCAAGTATGACGGCGACCTCGGCTATGTCGTGACGTTCGACGAGCGGGCGGACGACATGGCGCGGCAAGCAGACGAAGCGGTCGTGCACGGTAACCCCCTGGGGCCGCTGCACGGCGTCGCGATGACGGTGAAGGACAGCCTGTCCACCAAGGGGTTGCGGACCACCGGCGGAACGCCCGACTTCGCCGACAACTTTCCCGCAGAGGACGCGCAGGTGGTCGCGGCTGTGCGTCGGGCTGGTGCGATCGTGTTCGGCAAGACCAATTTGCCGGAGTACGCGGCGGATGTTCAGACCAACAGCCCGTTGTTCCCGGTGGCGCGCAACCCGTGGAACCCGGACTACACACCAGGTGGATCGTCAGGCGGCTCGGCGGGCGCGGTCGCGGCCGGCTTTTCCCCGGTGGAGCTGGGATCCGACGTGGCCGGGTCGATCCGGCTGCCGGCCGCGCACTGCGGCATCGCCGGGCACAAGCCGAGTTTCGGGATCGTGCCGATGCTCGGGCACATCCCGTACCCGCGGAAGTACACCGCCCCGGACATGTCGGTCATCGGTCCGCTGGCCCGCTCGGTCCCGGATTTGGCCCTGCTGCTGGACATCATCGCCGGACCCGGCCCGCTGGACCAGCCGGGCTGGCAGTTGTCGCTGCCGGGTGCGCGCCCGATCCGCCGGGTGGCCGCGTGGTTCGACGACGCCTACTGCCCGGTGGACGCCGAGGTCCAGGCCGCGCTCATGGCCGCCGCGCAAGCGTTGAGCCAGGACGGCATCCAGGTCGACGTCGGCACACCGGCCCAGCTGGGCCTGGACATTTCCCTGGCGGCCAGCGACGAGGTCTTCCGCCGGATGCTCACCGCGGCGGCCTCCGGCGGATACCCGCCCGAACGGCTGGCGGCGATCGCCGCGGGTACGGCGTCGGCGGGTGCCGAACTGGGCGCCCAGTTCATCGCGCAAAGACAGCGCGAGTGGGGTGCCGCCAACGAGCAGCGGGCGCAGATGCGGTTGCGCTGGCAGGAGTTCTTCACGGTCTACGACGCCATCCTGCTGCCCGTGGCGCCGAACCTGGTGCCACAGCATGATGATCGGCCGTTCGAGGTGCGCGATATCGTGGTGAACGAGCAGTCGCGGCCGTACTGGGACCAGATCGTCTGGGCGGGTCTCACCGGGGTCAGCTACCTGCCGGGAACGGTGGTGCCGGTCGGTCTGGACAGCCGCGGCCTGCCCCTGGGCGTCGCGATCGCCGGTGCTTTCCTGGAGGACAAGACCACGTTGGCTGTGGCGGAGCGGTTGAGCCTGTTGGTGCCGCCACTTCCCGTACCGGCCTATGTGGACTGACGCGGATACAGCAGCCGGAGTTCATCGTGCAGTGCTGCCCGGACCGTCCGGGTGTACTCGTCGACGAGCACTTCCTCCGAACCGTCCACAATGGCGTCCAGCACGGGTTCGACCACCTCGCTGGCGTCGAGCATGGGCTTGTCCAGTCCGGCTGTCATGCCGGTAGCCACCGAGTCGGAGAAAACACCGACCACCAAAGTGTTCTGGCCGCGTAGCTGCAGGCGCAGCGCGTTGGTGAGCGACCAGCTCGCGGCCTTGGCCGCCGCGTAGACGCTCACCGGCGGGATGGTGACCCACGACATCACGGAAAGCACGTTGACCAGCGCTCCCCCGCCATTCGCGGCGAGCACCGGAGCGAACGCCTGGGCCACCGACAACGGGCCAAGGACGTTGACTTCGAGATCCCGGCGAACGGCGGACAGCGGCACCGTGAGCGGCCGGCCCGGGGTCGCGATGCCCGCGTTGTTCACCACAATGTCCACGTCCGAGCCGAGAGCGGCCGCTGCCTCGACCTGTTCGCGGTCGGTGATGTCGAGTTGTACCGGGATGACACCGTCTTCGGTCGCGACCGGTGCGCGCATGCCCGCGTACACCTTGGCCACGCCACGCGCCAGGAGACCCTGCACGAACGCACGGCCGAGACCGCGGTTGGCCCCAGTCACGAAGGCGACGGCTCCGTCGATGCGCACGGCGCTCAGGGCGCGACCGCGGACGTCTCGGCCAGTTTCTCCACCGGGGCGCGGTCGCCGCGCAGGTGCGCGATGAACGAAGCCTCGTGCCAGCCCGGCTTGGCGAAGGGTGTGACCTCGACGTCCGGGTTGCGGGCGAGCCATTCGCCGAACGCCTTGCGCTCACCCCGGTCCGGGTGGGCGCGGAACAGGAACCAGTCGTCCATGATCAGCACGGTGCCGTCCTGCAGAACGGGCAGGATGAAGTCGAGCACCGGCACGGTCGAGGAGTAGAGGTCGCAGTCCACCCAGACCACGGCGGCCTGCCGCAGGTTCAGCCGCTGCCTGGTCTGGTCGGTGAGAGTGTCGCTGTACCAGCCTTTCGTCAGCTCCACTTTGGACATGTCGACGCCGTCGCGCCTGAGGTTGGCCTCGACCGTCCGCTGGTCGCATTTCAACTGGCCCCGGGTGAACTGCTGGAACGGATAACCGTCGACGTCGTCACTGGCCGGCAGTCCGTCGAACGAGTCGAAACCGAGAAATCGCATCCCGTTCAGCCGGTGCTTTTGCGCGAGATGATATGCGGCGGTCAGCGACCAGCCGTCGAATACGCCGAATTCGAGATAGTCACCGGGCAGCCGTCCCCAGCGCGCGAACGCGAATGCCATGTCCAGCATCCGTTCCTGCGGGGCGAGCGTGACCGTCTGGTGCACTCGCTGGAACGCCTTGGAGTAACGGGCTTTCTTCACCATCCGGCTGAGCACGGCCACACCCCTCGTATTCGCTCCGGCGGCGGCAGGGAAACGCACAGGCACATTACGCGCGTCGTGCGGGAGATTCGTGTGTCACCAGGTATAACATGATCCCGTCCCAGTGACCGAACACTATCACGGAGAACTGTCTTGACCAAGAAATCGCTCCGGCACGGTGTCTATCTGCCCCCGTTCGGCCCGTTCGGTGATCCCGCGGTCCTGGTGGATCTGGCGGTGCGGGCCGAGGCGGCCGGCTGGGACGGTGTGTTCCTGTGGGACCACCTGGTGACCGACGCGATGCCGATCGTCGACCCGTGGACCACGCTGGGCGCGATCGCCCAGGCGACCGAACGGATCCGGCTCGGCACCATGGTCACTCCCCTGGCCCGGCGCCGCCCCTGGGTGGTGGCGCGGCACGCGGGCACGTTGAGCCGGTTGTCCGGCGGCCGGTTCGTGCTGGGCACCGGGCTCGGGTCGGACGAGTCCGGGGACTTCAGCCGGTTCGGCGAACCGGACGATGCCCGGACCCGGGCCTCGATGTACGACGAGGGCCTGGACGTGGTCCGGGCGATGTGGTCCGGCGAGGCCACCGAACACGATGGCGGGCACTACCGGCTCCGGTTGGCGGCCACGGCACCCGAGCCACACCCGATCCCTGTCTGGGTCGGCTGTTCGACGACCAAGCCGCGGGTTCTGCGCCGGGCCGCGGCCGGCGACGGGATCTTCCCCAACCCTTCGGACCACCGGGTGACGCCGGCGGAACTGACCGGCATCCTCGCGGCGGTGCACGAGACCGGCCTGGTCGGCGACCGGCCCTTCGACGTGGCCGTCGCGGGCAATGCCAGCCACGCCTGGGAAGAGCCCATCGAGGTCGACGTCAAGGGCCTGCACCAGGCCGGGATGACCTGGTGGATGGAGTCGCTGATCCACTTCGACCCGCTGGACCTGTCGCTCAAGATCGTCGATGCCGGCCCGCCCCAGATTCCTTAGCCCCCAAAACAAACGCGCCTCCGCGCGGACCGCGGCGGAGGGGTCAGATGCCTTCCTCGGTGAACCGCTTCCACATGTAGGCGCCGGTGGTGATCGGCTCGTACGTCGGCGCGTCGGCCCGGTCCTTCTCCACCACCGGCTCGATGACCACGTCGTAGCTGGTGGCGTAGAAGAACGCGATCGCGAACCGCTCGTCGTTCTTCGGGCTGACCACGCGGTGCGGGGTGGCCGGGATGACGCCGTTGGTCCAGCGGGCCATCGCGTCGCCGGAGTTGAGCATCAGGGCGCCCTCGATCGGCGGGACCTCGATCCACTGCTTCTCGCGGCCGCGAACCTGCAGGCCGCCGACGGCGTCCTGCGCGAGCACCGTGACGACTTCGTAGTCGCGGTGCCGGCCGACGCTGAACACGTCCTCCGGAGTCTCGGGCGCCTGCAAGTAGTGCAGCAGCCGCATCTGCGCATGTGGCTGCTCGCAACGAACTTTGAAGAAGTCCGTCGGCAGGGACATGCCGTACGCGATGGCGCCCAGTGCCGAGTCGGCGAGCTCGCGCACCGCGGCCTGGTAGCGCTGGATCGCCGGGCGGAACTCGGGCAGCTTGGGCGGCCACAGGTTCGGCGTTGCCTGCAGCACCTCGCCCGGTCCCTCGTAGGTGGTGGGAATCTCCATGCCGCAGTCGTAGAGTTCGTGCAGCGCGGCCGGGGTCAGCCCGGGCGGCACGTAACCGTGGTATTTGTTGGCGTGCCGGTAATGCACGGCGTCCAGCTCGGCCGGGTCCTGGTGGAAGAACCGGCGGGCGGCGTCGAACGCGCCGGAGATCGTCTCCATCGGCACGCCGTGACCGGTGACGTACGCGAAGCCGGTGCGCCGGAACGAGTCTGTGAGCTGGAGGGCGACCTTCTCGTCAGCGTTCTCGCGCCACTCCGACAGATCAACGACTGCTATAGCGTCGTCAGTAGCATTCATGTCAACGGATCGTGCCAGCGCGGGCAATTCGCGGCAAGACCTCGCGCGGGAGGCGCTGATACTCCTGTGCCACAAGCAAGAACGTTGAACAGCGACCGCGGCGGCGTATGGTCGCCCCCAGGGGTCCGCTGGGCGTGACAGCTAAGGGGTGCGGGAGTGTTCCAGGCGAATTCGCTGGTGCGTAAGGCGAATATCTCGATCAGGGCGAGGCGCCCGCGCGAGCAGGACGGCTGGCGGTACGCGGTCCGGCGGCAACAGGTCACAATGGACCCCCGGCCCAGCGCCGAGCGCACGCTCACGTTCGTGTACTTCCGGTCGTTCGGCTGCCGCTTCGACCGCGCGGGCGAGTGCACCATGTGCAACTACGCCGCCGCGGAACGCGTCGACACCGAGAGCGTCGTCTCCAGCGTCCGGGAGGCGTTGGCCAAGCAGGACCACTACGACGCCTTGGGAATCTCACCGTTCGGCAACATGTTCGACGTGTCCGAGGTGCCTGCCGAGGCACGTGACGCGATCTTCGACATGGCCGCCGGGACCGACGCCGGGATCTTCTCGTGCGAGTCGCGGCCGGAGACGTTGTCCGGCGCGCTGATCGAGGAGACGGTCGGCCGGCTGAAGGGCAAGCGGCTGTTCATCAATCTCGGTCTGGAGTCGGCGAACCCTTGGGTGCAAGCGCATTGCGTGGGCAAGTCGCTCAGCGCGGAGAGCTACCGCGCGGCCACCGCGGCCTTGCGCGAGCATGGCGCGTTCCCGGTGAGCAACATCCTGCTCGGTGCGCCGTTCCTGACCGAAGAGGAGGCGATCGAGTCCACTGTGGGCACGATCCGCTGGGCGCTGGCCAACGGCAGCCACCTGTGCGTGTTGTTCCCGTCCAACGTCAAAGGGTGGACGTTGCAGGAGTGGCTGTGGGAACGGGACATCTACCGGGTGCCGTCGTTGTGGTCATTGGTCGAGACGCTTCGCCGGCTGGGCCCGGACGCGACCCGGTCGGTGGCGCTGTCCTGGTATTCGGCCTCACCGACTGACCCGCATCGGCTCAACCAGGTGTCGGATCCGCTGCGGGCCGCGCCGACGACCTGCCCGCGGTGCCGGGAGACCGTGATCAAGAACCTGGACGCGTTCAACGCCGGTGCCGGCTTCGGCGTGATCACCGGCCTGTCCGAAGTGGACTGCTTGTGCCGGGCCGAGTGGCAGCGGCGGGTCGCGGCCCAGACCGCCGAGGCCGGTTCGCTGGACGCGCGCGTGCTGCGGGCCTACGACCGCATCGGCACCGAGCTGCTGGGTGGCCAGTGGTGGGACGGCAACCGCGACAAGGTGCGGTCGGAGCTGGAGGTCAGCTACGACGGGTCAGTCGTTCCCGCCTGACCCGAAGCCGGGTGGCGGCTGGTAGGTGAAGCCCAGGTCCGCCACCAGTCCGGCGAACCGGATCACCGTGTGGTCCTCCAGGTACGGCCCGATCGCCTGTAGCCCGACCGGCAGGCCTTCGCGGCTCAGTCCGCAGGGAAACGCCGTGCTGGGCTGGCCGCACAGGTTGGCCACGCCGGGATGGACCAGCTCCACGGTGGCGTCCACGGTCCGGCCGTTGACCACCAGGTCACGTTCGCCGACCGGCCTGCTGTCGTGCGGGAACGCGTTCACGGAGTGGTTCGGCGCGACCAGGACGTCCCAGTCCGCGAAGAAGGCCCGGTAACCAGCGCGGAAGCTCTCCCGTGCGTCGCACCACCGGATGTACTGGGACGCCGTCGCCTCCAGGCCGTCGGCGTGCGCGAGCGCGTCCTCGCCGCCCTTGGCACGCAACCGCCGGGCCTTCGCCTGACGCTCGGCCTTCGTTCCGCGGCCGGTCATCGCGTAGCACATCCGGGCGTAGACGCGGTGGTAGGACAGCATATCCCCGAACGTGTCCGGCTGGGCGACCGCGACCTTGGCGCCGGCCGCGGCGAGCTCGCCGGCCAGCCGGTCGGACGCGGCGACGATGTCGTCGTCGACCTCCAGCCACCGTGGGACGGGCAGGAACGCGACCCGGAAGTCCCGCAGGCGGTCGTGCCGGGGTGGTGGCAGGGCGATCCGCCAGGCGACCTCCTCCCCCACGTCCGGCCCGGCGACGATGTCCAGCGCGAGCGCGAGATCCGCGGCCGAGCGGGCCATCGGGCCCTGGGCCTCCATGCAGATCGCGATATTCGGCAGCATCCCGCCTGGGACGTGGCCGGTTCGCGGAACCGCTGTCTCGCTTGGTTTGTGGCCGTACACACCGCAGAACGCGGCCGGCTGGCGGATCGAGCCGGCGAAGTCGCTGCCGATCTCCAGACCGGTCAGCCCCGCCGCGAGGGCGGCCGCCGCGCCACCGCTGGACCCGCCTGAGGTCCGCTCGCCGTTCCAGGGGTTGCTGGTGCGGCCGAAAAGCTCGTTCCAGGCCTGGTTGTCCGCCGCGTACGGCGGCACGTTCGTCTTGCCGAGGAAGATCGCTCCGGCGGCCCGGACCCGTTCGACCACCAGGGAGTCGCGGTCGGCGATGTGACCCGCCCGCTCCGGCGCGCCGGCGGTCGTCGGCAGGCCCTCGACGTGCAGGCAGTCCTTGATCGTCATCGGCAGGCCGAGCAACGGCAGGTCCGCTCCCCTGGCCCGGGCCGCGTCAGCCTTCGCCGCGTGTTCGCGGGCGCGGTCGAAATCGCGGATCACCACGGCGTTCACGGCATGGTCGTGGCGTTCGATCCTGCGGATGTACGACTCGGTCAGCTCGGCCGACGAGATCTCCTTGCGGCGCAGGGCGTCCGGCAGATCCGTGGCGGACGAGAAGGCGCTGGTCATGCCCGGGCTTCGAGGGTGGCGGTGTCCGGGATGATCTCGAAGACGTCGAACGCGACCGCGCGGCCGACGCCGAGGCGTTCGCCGTACGCGGTGGCGGCGCTGGTCAGCAGGCCGGTCGGGTCGAACGCGGCTTCGCCGAGGCCCAGCATGTACTCGCGGTGGGCGGCGAGTGACGCGATCCCGGCGTGCAGGAAGTCGGTGACGTCGACGCCGTGGCTCGGCTGTGGTGCGCTGCCGAAGCAGACGAACCGCACGCCGGTCCAGGGGTGCAGGCCTTCCTCGGCCAGTTCGGGGAAGATCCACCGGTTGCCCGCGTCCCGCGCGGCGTCCAGGGTGGCGAGCCCGACCGCGCGGTGGTCGGCCTGGTTGGTGATGCGCCCGGCGAGCCGTTCGGTGAACGCGTAGCTGATGATCACGTCCGGCTTGGCCTTGCGGATGGCCCGGGTGATGTCCCGCCGCAGCGGCAGGCCGTACTCGACCGTCCCATCGGGATAGTCCAGGAACTCCACGGTGTCGACGCCGACTTCCAGTGCGCCGGCTCGTTGTTCCGCGACGCGCAACGGTCCGGCCTTCTCCGGGTCGACACCGTCCATGCCGGCCTCGCCGCGGGTGGCCAGGAGGTAGCTGATCTCCTTGCCCTGAGAGGTCCACCGGGCCACCGCCGAGGCGGCGCCGTACTCCAGATCGTCGGGATGCGCGACCACGCACAACGCCCGCTGCCAGTCCTCACGCAACGGCTGCAACGTCCGCGGAGAGTTCCCCATGGTCGCGACCCTAGGGACTGTTTCCCTGGCGTGGCAAGCGAACACGTCGTTGTGCCACCATCGCCCTGACGCTGGTCCGCCGACGGACGGGAACCCATGTCCGACACCATCACTCTGGTCGTGCCCAACATCGCCGAGTACAACATCCGGCATCCCCGGCTGGCCCTGGATCCAGCCACTGCCAACAACTTCGTGGTCTACGGCGAGGCGATGGCCGAGCAGAGTGTGTTCTGGACAACGGATCCGCGGGTGCTGGTGCTGCCGGCCGGGGTCGACCGGACGTGGTTCGCCGACGTCCACCAGGCGTTGGCGAGCGACCCGCCGCCGGTGGTGTCGCCGGCCAGGCGCACCGGCCGGATCACCGCGGACCTGCTCGCCGATGTGGACGCCATGGCGCGGCTGCAGGAACACCTGAGCGGCCACCAGCGGGTCCAGCTGGCGTCGTGGGGCGCCGAGGAGGACCTGTACCGCCTCGTCACGGCGGTCCGCGGGTTCGGGCACGAGGTCCTGCTGGACATCCCCGAGCCCGAGCACTACTGGACGAGCCTGTACTTCGACTCGAAGCAGAGCTGCCTGGACCTCGCCCTCGAGCTGCCGGGTCTGCGGGTGGCGCGCACGATCACCGTGGACACCTGGCCGGAGCTGCGTGGCGCGCTGGACATGCTGCGGGCACGGCAGAAGAAGGCGATCGTCCGCAGTATGTACGGCGCTTCGGGTGAGGGCACCGCCGTGGTCGATCCGAACCCGGCGAGCCTGGAGAAGTTCTGGCGTTCGGTCCGCGATGACCCGTTGCTGCGGGTGTTCCCGTTGATGGTTCAGGAGTACCTCCCGCACCACGCGGAGCACGCCAACCCCGCCGTGGACATGTTGATCACCGATGACGGTGTCGGGGATCTGGTTCTCAGCGTGATGACGGTCGACAGTCACCGGTTCGTCAGCGTCAACGTGGGCGCGGGGTTGATGAGCCAGGAGGTGGCCGGACAGGTCGAGGACCTGTCGCACCGGATCGCCGCGGTGGCCGGGCGGATGGGCTTCCGGGGCTGGTTCTGCATCGACTTCCTGCTCGACGAGCACGGTGTCCTGCACGTCACCGAGTTCAACGCCAGGCGGAGCGGTGGCACGCAATGGATCCCGCTGCTCGACCGGCTCGATCCGCACCGGCAGGCGGTCGCTCACGCCGCGCATGCGTTGCCGCTGCCCGTGACCGCACCGGCCGAAATGTCCTATGCGGACCTGCAGCCGGTGTTCAAGGAGCTGCAAGGCGATGGCGTGACGGTGTACCCGATGGCGATCCGCCTGCTCAACCACTACAAGCGGTCCTACGGCATCGTCACCGGCGGCCCGGACGCGGCAACGGCCGAGCACAACGCCGAGACCACCCGGCAGCGGATCGCCGCGCACCTGGGCAAGCGGTGACCTACGGCTGCCGGCGGAACTCGGCCAGCCATCGCCGCCCGGGCGGGTTGTCGTCGGTGATCTCGGTGATCCCGACCGGTTCGAGCCCGTCGACGGCGAACGACCCGACCTCCTCGCGGGTGAGCGGCCATGGCGGGCCGGCCTCGCCGTCGAACGGGCGGGAATGCGCCAGCACGAGGAGGGTTCCGCCGGGGGCGAGCATGGCCGCGATGCCCTTGACCGCCTGGCCACGGGCCGCCGACTGGTGGACCTGAACCGTGTACGCCTCGAACACGAGGTCGTAGCTCGCTCGCCACTCACCCGGCGGGTCGAGGATGTCCGCGACCCGGTAGTCCACTGTGGAGGTTGGGAACCGCGACCGAGCACCGTCGACCGCGGTCTGGGACACGTCGAACGCCACCACGTCGAACCCCAGCCCGGCCAGGAACTCGGCGTCATCCCCCAGACCACAGCCCACGACCAACGCCCGCTGCCCCGTTCCCGAGCGGCCGGCCACCCATGACACCAGGTACTGGTTGGCTGTGAGGTCGGCCCAGGGAACCTTCGTCTCGCCGCGTTGGGCGGCCGCGTACAGCTCCTCGAACCAGCCGGTCGGGTCACCGCGGTCGAGGGACGCCGTCGCCAGGCGGCGGGCGTAGGCGGCTCGCCTGCTGCCCACAGTGGACATGACGACCGGCATCGGGCGCTTGTTCGCGGGCGGGTTGCTGACGGCGTTGTAGACGACCACGAGGGTCTGACGCCCGGCCGTCGAAGGCACGGTGCCGGGGTGGGAAAGCAGGACCGACCCGTCGTCCAGGAACACCACGGCGGTCACGAGGTTCGGTGCGGGGATCCCATCCTCACGCCACCGGGACTCGAGGTGCTCACCGACGTCGATCCGCGACTCGTGGATGTACACCTGCTCGCCGAGCAGATCCATTGCCGCGCCGACGAGATCCGCACGACGGCAGACCCGGTTGATCGCTGGACTTGTCTGGTGTGGACTGTGCAGGGTGCCGCTGCCGGGGACATCGCTCGCAACCTCGGCGAGCACGTCCGCGGGAAGCATGCCCGCGATGACCACCGAACCGTCCCGGCGGTAAGCCTCGACCACCTCGGTGCCGAGCACGTGTCCCTCCCCTGTCAGGATTTCCGCAGCACCATCGGGACGCCGTTGGGCACCAGGTCGAGCAGGGCCCGTGGCACGACCTTGGCGCCGGGTGCCATCCGCAGCCGGAACCGTTGCAGCACCATCGCCACCACGATGGCGAGCTCGATCCGCGCCGGGTCCTGGCCGATGCACAGGTGCGGGCCGCCGCCGAACGGGAAGTAGGCGTACCGGGGCCGTCCGGCCGACCGGGCCTCGGTGAACCGGTCGGGGTCGAACCGTTCGGCGTCGGGCCAGAACTCCGGGTGCCGGTGGGTGACGTACTGCGAGAACACGACGGCGGTCCCAGCGGGCACGTCGTACCCGCAGAGTGTGTCCGGGCCCAAGGTCTCCCGGACCCCACCCCAGGCCGGTGGGTAGAGCCGCATGGTCTCGGACAGCACGTTGCGCAGGCAGGGCAACGAGACCAGATCGTCCACAGTGGGCGGACGGCCGGCGAGCGGAGCCAGCTCGGCACGCACCCGGGCGTCGGCCTCGGGGTGGGTGGCGATCAGGTACAGCGCGAACGCGATCGAGCTGGCGACGGTGTGCTGGCCCGCGTGCAACATGGTCAGCAGTTCGTCGCGGACCGCGCGGGCCGGCAGGCCGGACTCCAGCAGCGCCTGCATGACCCGGCCCCGACCCGCGGTCCGACGGGTGCTGGTGGCTCGTTCGACGGCCCGGTCCAGCGCGGCGACATGGGCTTCGAACCGCGCCTGCCCGCGGGCCAGCAGCCACGCGGGCACCGGGTACATCCGGAAGCTCTGGCCGCTGACGTAGGCGAGCGCCTCGGTCAGGTGCCGCAGGACGGGTTCCTCCTCGGCACCGAGGTTCAGGTCGAACATCCCTCGCAGGACCACCCGGAACGTCAGCCGTTCCAGGTCGTGGCACACGTCGAACGGCTGCCCGAGCCGGGCCTGCCAGGCCGTCAGCATCTCCTCGGTGACCGACTGGACGGTGCCGCCGAACTCGCTCTGGTGCTCGGAGCGGAACGCCGGGGCGAGGGTGCGGCGGTGCACGGTCCACGACTCCCGCTCGCTGGTGAGCAGGCCGTCGCCGAGCAGGCGGGCGAATGGCACGTTGAGCCGGCCGCGGCCGTAGTTGCGGTGGTTGGCCTGGTGCACCTGGGCCACCGCGTCCGGGTGGGCGACGAAGATCCACGAGCCGCCGCCGAGCTCGCGGAACCTGATCACGTCACCGAACTTGGCGTGGTTGCGCAGGTACGTGCCGGCCGGGTCGCGTTGCAGGCCCAGCAGCACGCGCCAGATGGCCGGGCCGCGTGGTCCGGGGATGGCGTCGAGCGGGTTCGCGGTCATCAGCGGGATCCGTTCCGTCCGGGCAGGTAGTCCGAGCGGTGCTCGGCGAACGAGCGCCTGGCCTGCTCCAGGCCTTCCGGCGTGCCCATGTCGTGCCAGGCGTCGGTGAAGCGGTGGGCGACGACCGGCCGGCCCTGGTCGAGCAGGACCTGGATCAGGTCGGTCATGTCGAACCGGCCGCTCGCCGGGATCGCGGCCCGCGCCTCGGCGGACAGCACGTACACGCCGGCGCAGACGTCCAGCTCGACCCGGGGCTTCTCCCACAGGCCCTGCACGGTGTCGCCGGAGACCGCCAGCACCCCTTGGCTGATCGGCATTTCCAGCACGCGGGCGGCCACGGTCAGCACGGCCGAGCGGTGCAGGTGGGTCGCGTACAGGTCACCGAAGTTCAACGTTGTCAACACATCCGCGTTCATCACGACGACCGGCTCGGCCCAGCCGGGCAAGGCCGCGAGCGGCCCCGCGGTGCCCAACGGCTCGGCGTCGACGGCGTAGTCCAAGCTCATCCCCAGATGGCCGCCGTCGCCGAGCACGTCCTTGATCATCGCCGCCAGGTAGCCCACGCACAGGGTCGCGTGGGTGATGCCGAACGCACGCAGCTGCCGGAGGATGATCTCCACGATTGGCTGCCCGTCCAGCGGCACCAACGGCTTCGGCGTGGTCAGCGTGTGCGGGCGCAGCCGCGACCCGCGACCGCCGGCCATGATCACCGCGCGGGCCGGTGCGCCCCGCATCGCGGACTTCGGTGCGACTGGTGCCGCCACGTCCACAGTGGCCGGACGCGGAACCAGCCGGACGCGTTGCAACACGTGTCCGGGCACAGCGATCTCCGTCACCGCGCCGGCCTATCCGGCGACGTCGCTACAGAGCAGGACAACCTTCGTCGCCTCCCTTCGATCGAACAGCTCGTATCCGCGGCCGACCTCGGCCAGCGGCAGGCGGTGCGAGATCACCGCCGCCGGGTCCACCCGGCCCGTCCGGACCAGGGCGAACACCTCGGGCCAGACCGCGATCGGGTCGCCGACCGCGAACCGCAGAGTCAGTTCCCGGGCGAACGCGTGTCCCGAGTTCAGCGGCGCCGCATCCGAGTGGTGGGCACCGATGGCGACGATCGTGCCTCGTGGGGCGGCGGTCTCGACGGCGAGGCGCAGGGCGTCGTCGCTGCCGACCGCCTCGATCACCGACTGCGCGCTGCCGTGCGAGGCCAGCTGTTCAGGGCGCACCGCGATGAACCCCTGGGCCTCGGCCGCGGTCCGCCTGGCCGCTGACGGGTCCGCGATCACCACGGTGGCGGCGCCGCGGGCTCGGGCGCACATCCCGGCCAGCAGGCCGACTGTGCCCGCGCCGATCACGGCGACCGTGCCGCCCAACGGGATCTCGGCGCGTTCGGCCGCGGTGTATCCGGTGGCCAGGACATCCCCGGTGAACAAGGCCTGCTCGTCGGTCAGCTCGTCCGGGCACTCGGCGAGCACCACGTCGGCGAACGGGACCGTCACGTACTCGGCCTGGCCGCCGTCGATCGACCGTCCGACCACAGTGGAGTAGCCGAACAGGGTGACCTCAGGGCACTGGTAGTGCCAGCCGCGCTGGCACATCCGGCACCGTCCACAGGCGACCAGGTCGGACGCGACGACCCGTCGTCCGGTGAGGTGGGCGACCTCGTCTCCGGCATCCTCGACGACACCGGCGAACTCGTGGCCCAGCACCGTTCCCACGCCGAACCCGGGCAGTTCACCCCGGTACGGGTGCAGGTCCGTGCCGCAGATCGCCGACGCGGTGACCCGGATGACGGCGTCCCTGGGGCCGTGCACCCGGGGAACGGGCAGGTCGCACAGCTCGACCTCGCGCGGGCCGCGCAGGACGGTGCCTCGCATGCTCATCCTCCCTCGCGCAGCATGGCTTCGGCCTGCTCGTCGGTCATGCCGTCCAGCTGGCGCAGCATGTCCTGTTCGGCCAGCCCGGCGAGGTGGGCGATGGTGAGGTTCTCGAACGCCTCCGCCGGGTCGATGCCGACACCCAGCGTCCGGTTGACCTCCAGCACCATCTGGTTGGCGAACACCGAGTCGCCGCCGAGCTCGAAGAAACCGTCGTGCACGCCGATCCGCTCGAAGCCGAGGCTGTGCTGCCAGATGTCCGCGATCCGCCACTCCAGGCCGCTACTTGGCGCGACATAGGCCTGTTTGAGCGACGGCCGCCCGGACCGCTGGACGCCGAGGCCGATACCCCGCAGCAGGGCATCGTTGCCGGCGGTCAGCTCGGCGAACCGGCCGATGCCCAGCTCCCCTGGGAAGAACTGGACGAGGTTGCGCAGGTTCGTTGGCATGACGAGGGTCTGTGGCCGTTGCTCGCCGAGCAGGCCGTTGAGGGCTTGGATGCCGTCGGCGGGGTCGAGGGCGGCGTAGGCGGCCGCCATCCGGTTGTCGTCGCGGACAGCGTCGGCCGCGAGACCGGCTTCACCCCACGGGCCCCAGTTGATCACCACGGCGTTGCGGCCGCGGGACCGTTGCAGCGCGCCGAAAGCGTCCACGACCGCGTTGGCGGCGCAGTAGGCGGCCTGGCCCGGTGAGCCGAGCAGCGCCGCGGCGCTGGAGAAGTGCGCGAACCAGTCCAGATCGTCTTTCGTGGTCGCGATGTCCAGGCAGGCGGCGCCCATCGCCTTGGGCCACATGACCTCCGCCACCGAGTTGAAGCCCAGCTCCAGCAACGGACCGTCGCTGAGCACACCGGCGGCCGACACCACGCCGGCGAGCGGTGCGTGGTCGCGCAGCCGGGCAACGGCGTCCTCGACGAAGGCCAGATCGCCCACGTCTCCTTGTAACACATGCACTTTCGCGGACAGCTCAGCGATGACGCCGGCGGCCCGCGGCGAGGGCTCGTGCCGTCCGATCAGGCCGATGTGGCCGGCGCCTCGGTCGCTGAGCCAGCGCGCGACTCTCAGCCCGAGCGCGCCCAGCCCGCCCGCGATGAGGTAGGACGCGTCCGGACGGACCCGCACGTCCAAAGTCGTTGCGGGGGCGGGGGCGAGCCTGGCCACATATCGCCGGTCGCGCAGCGCCACTTCCGACTCCGCCCCCGGATGGGTCAGCTCGGCCAGCAGTTCGCCTACGTCGGCAGTCAGATCGACACACCGGGTCTGGATCAGGGGTAGTTCGAAGGGCAGAACCCTGGCCAGACCCCAGAGTCCGGCTCCGGACGCGCTGGTGACCGGGTCGTCCGGCGAGGTGCTCTGGCAGCCCCGCGTGACGATCCACAGCCTGCGGTGCGCCACCGCCTTCGCCGACATCGCCTGAACCAGCGCGATCAGGCCCTGGACCGCGCCAAGGGCGTCGGCGGGCTCGAACCCGTCCTGGTCCGGGGCGAGGTAGACGACGTTGAGAGGGCCGGCCGCGAAGGCACCCGGCTCGTTGAGCAACCGCGACCACTGAGCCCGGGTCCGGACGTCCACAGTAGACAGGTCTGGCCGGTGGCTGTACCGGTCGCCTGCGACGACCGCGTGGACCGTCGCTCCCCTCGCTCGCAGGCTGTCGCTGACTGCCCGCGACCCGGGGCCGGCGACGAGCCAGGTACCGTCGAGGGGCTCGGCGGGGCCGGACCGCGGTTGCGCGCGCCAGACCGGCTCGTACCGGAAGCTCTTGGGCTGAGCGGTCCTGGCCTGACCGGCCTTCAGGCCACGCACGACGGCGACCGGGCCGGACTCGCTGAGCAGCGCCGCATCGGCCGTATCCCCGATGACCGTAGCCACTGCCCTGGTCGGGTGCGGTAGGCCAGTGAGTACGACGCTTGCGATCCGCTCGGGCACGAGTCGTGCGCCCACGCCGAGGCCCGCCGCCGGGAGGGCGAGCTGGAACGCCGCGTCCAGCAGCCGCGGATCGACCGTGAAAGCGCCCTCGGACAACCCCGTGAGGGTGGCCGTGGCGGTGTCTCCGGAGACTCGGACGTCGTGCAGCAGGCGGTAGTCCGGGCCGTAGGCCAGACCGGCCCCGTCGAAGGCCGCGTAGATGTCGCCGGACGCGATCGGCCGTGCGTCGCGCATCTCCGGCGCGGCGAGTTCGGCCGTCTCCGCGGCGGACACGGTGGCCGTGGCGTGGAGTTTCCACTCCTTTGCGGACTTGGCCAGCACCCGGACGGCATAGCCTGGTTCCGCCCGCTCGGCCACGGTCTGTACCCGCACCGGCCCGTCACTCAGCGACAGGAAGGCGTGCAGGCGGATGTCCCTGGCCTCGATGGCACCCGTGATGCCGAGTGCGCGCCCGGCGGCCAGGATCATCTCGGCAAAGCCCGCGGCCGGCATCACCACTTTGCCGTCGACCACATGCCCCGCGGTCACTGCGGGCGGCTCGTCCCCGACGGTCAGCTCCCAGCTGTCACCACCACCCGCCAGATCGAGCTTCGCGCCCAGTAACGGAAGTCCCGCCGTCGTCGTGCTGATCGCGCGGGAGATCCAGTACCGGTCGCGGCGCCAGGGGTAGGTGGGCAGGTCGGTGCGGGGTGCGGGCTCGGTGACGCGGTCCCAGCGCGGGTCCACGCCGGCCTCGTACAGCGTGGCCACGCCTTGCAGGACATGCCGCCACGGTTCCGCATTGCGTTCCATTGTGGACACGAACAGACGGCTGTTGAGCTGGCGCAGTGGTGTGCGCAGGATGGGGTGCGGGCCGACCTCGACGAACGCACTCGCGTCTACGAGCTTCGCGGCCGCCTCGGCGAACTGAACGGGGCGGCGCAGGTTGTCGGCCCAGTACTTCGCGTCGGTGGCCGTGCCGAGGCGATCACCGGTCACCGTTGAGTAGAACGGGATCTGGGCGGGCTCGGCCCGGAGGTCCGCCAGCGCGGACCGCAGATCGCCCGCCGCACCGGCCATCCACGGGCTGTGCGACGGGTAGTCGACGGGCACCCAGCGGGCGATCCCGCCGCCGGACTCGTGCTCGCGCCCGATCTCGGCCAGCACTGCGGCGTCGCCGGAGAGCACGACGGCCCGCGGGCTGTTGACCGTCGCCAGCGCGATCCGGCCGGCGTGCTGGGCCACGAGGTCCAAGGCCGCGGACTCGGTGATGGTCAGGGCGAGCATCCTGCCGGTGCCGAGGGTCTGCCGGATGGCCCGGCCGCGTTCCCAGGCGACCCGCAGACCCTGGGCGAACGTGAGCGAACCGGCCACGACAGCGGCCGAGACCTCGCCAAGGCTGTGACCGATCACCGCGTGCGGCCGGACACCCAAGCCCTCCCACATCGCGGCGAGCGTCAGCTGTGCGGCGACCGCCACCGGCTGGGCCACGTCGGGCCGGCTCAGGACGGCGTCATCGGGGTCGCGCAGCAGGTCGAGCGGGCTCCAGCCGGCGAGATCCGTCAGCACCTCGTCGCACCTGCGCAGGGTCGCCCCGGCGCGGTCATCGGCCTCGGCCAAGGTGAGCAGATCGTCGTACGCGAGCGTCGACTGGCCGGGAAAGGCGAAGACGAGCCGGGCGATCCGGACGCCGGCCGGGGCGGCCTGCCGAAGCACGGCGGCGATCTCTTCCGCGGTGGACCCGACGGCCGCCAAGCGGTACGGGTGGTGAGCGCGATGATGGGCGCTGGTCGAGGCCACAGCCGGCAGATCCGCGGTGTCCAGCCGGTCCGCGAGGGCCTTGGCCGCGTCGGCAAGCGCCTGCGGATCACGCGCGGACACCGGAACCACGACCAGCTTCGGCGCGCTGTGCTGGGGTTCACGAGCAGGCACTCCGGCGAGGACGACGTGGGCGTTGGTGCCGCCGAACCCGAAGCTGCTCACCCCGGCCAGGCGCGCCGGCCCGGGCCACGGCATCTCGGTGCCGGCCACGCGCAGACCCAGGCCCACCAGGTCGATGTGCGGGTTGATGTTCTTGTGGTGCAGGGTGGCCGGGAGGTGGCCGTGGTGCAGTGCGAGCGCGACCTTGACCAGCCCGGCCAGCCCCGCGGCGGCTTCGAGGTGACCGATGTTGGACTTGACCGAGCCGATCACGCAGGGCCGTTCGCGTCCCGCGCCGAGCACCGCGCCCAGGCAACGGGCTTCGATCGGGTCGCCGAGCGGCGTTCCGGTGCCGTGGCACTCGACGTAGTCCACATCGGACGGTGACACGCCGGCGTCCGCGTAGGCGGCGGCGAGGACCTGTTGCTGCGCGGCCGGGTTGGGGGCGGTCATGCCGTTGGAGCGGCCGTCCTGGTTCACCGCGGTGCCGTTGACGACGGCGTAGACCCGGTCACCGTCGGCTTCGGCTCGTGCCAGCGGCTTGAGGACGACGACCAGGCACCCCTCCGCGCGGACGTATCCCTTGGCGTCGGCGTCGAAGCTCCGGCAGCGTCCGTCCGGCGCCAGCATCCCGGCGCGGGCCAGCGCCACCGAGATGTCCTGGTCCAGCACCAGGTTCACGCCCGCGACCACCGCGCTCTCGCACTCCCCCGTGCGCAGCGCACGGACGGCGAGGTGCAGGGCGACCAGCGAGGACGAACAGGCCGTGTCCACCGCGAGGCTCGGTCCGCGCAGGTCGAACACGTACGAGATCCTGTTGGCCGCGGTGGACAACGCGTTCCCGGTCGGTGTCAAGGCGTGGGCGGTCCGCACGCCGAGTTGCCATCGTCCGTACTCATTGGATGAGATGCCCAGGTACACGCCGGTCGACGTGCCGCGCAGGCGGCCGGGCACGATCCCGCCGTCCTCGAAGGCCTCCCACACGCCCTGCAGCAGGAGCCGCTGCTGTGGGTCCATCCGGCGGGCTTCCTCGTGCGGGACACCGAAGAAGCCCGCGTCGAACCGGTCCACATCGGACACCAGGCCCGCGAGCCCGGCGCCCCGTTCGGCGTCGGGCAGGCCGTCCTGGCTCCAGCCTTGCCGGTCCACCACAGTGATCGGATCCGTGCCATCGCACAGCAACTCCCAGAACGCCGCAAGCGAAGAGGCCCCAGGCACTCTGGCCGACATCCCCACGATGGCGATGGCGTCCGCCTGTGGCCGGACCACCGGCTTCGGCTGGGGTGCCGGTGCGTTTGCCAGGTGGGCCACGAGATCCGTGATGGTCGGGTGTTCGAAGAGGATCGCCGGGTGAACGGCTTCGCCGACGTGAACCGAGATCTCGGCAGCCAGTTCGGTGATCGCGGGTGAGTCGAGGCCGAGGGCGTTGAAGGGCAGGTCCGGGTCGACGTCGGTGGCGGAGATGCCGGTCCGGGCCGCGATCCGGCCGGTCAGCCAGGAGCGCAGGTGTGGTGGGTTCGGGTGCATCGCGCGGCTCTACGCCTCCCCGGCACCGGGCCGGCGCCACTCGTAGCGCACGGCCAGCCGACCGTCCGAATAGTCCTGACGGGTGGCCGATCGGCGCAGCTTCCCGCTGGAGGTCTTCGGGATGGTGCGTTGCTCGATCAGGACCACCGTGTCGACCACGATCTCCATCCGCTCGGCGACCGACCTGCGCACCCCCACTGCGAGCCCGGCCAGCTCATCGGGATCCTGCTCGGTGGTCTCCTGGATGACGGCCACCAGATTGTGCGAGGGCCCCGGCAGCTCGACCGCGACACCACACCCGGCTCGCAGGCGCCGATCGGCGGCCTGGGCGGCCTCCTCGATGTCGGTCGGGTAGATGTTGCGGCCGGCGATGATCAGCAGGTCCTTGCTGCGGCCGGTCAGGTACAGCTCCCCGTCTCGCAGGAACCCGAGATCACCGGTCCGCAGGAACGGGCCGCTGCCGTCACCGAGGGTCGCGCCGAAGGTCTCACCGGACTCCTCCGGGCGGTGCCAGTACTCGCCGGCGACGCTGGGGCCGCGAACCCAGACTTCACCGACCTGGCCGGCGCCCAGCGGGGTCGCCGACGCCGGGTCGACGATGAGCAGCTCGTGTGCTTCGACCGGCCGGCCGCAGGCCGCGATCTCGACCGCGTCCACGGTGGACTCGGCGACCTTGCCCTGTTCCAGTGCCCGCCGGTCCAGCCACACGCTGCGCAGTCCGCTGCCCGGCCGGGCCCCGCTGACGATCAGGCAGGCCTCCGCCAGCCCGTAACACGGATACAGCACGCCCTCATCCAGGTCAAAGGCCTCACCGAACCTTCTCAGGACCGATGGCCGGATCTTCTCGGCGCCGCTGAACGCGACCCGCCAGGACGAAAGGTCCACAGCGGTCCGCTCGGCGTCGGTCACCCGGCGCAGGCACAGTTCGTAGCCGAAGTTCGGCCCACCGGCCACCGTTCCACGCACCCGGGAGATGCTCTCCAGCCAGATCGCGGGCCGGCGCAGGAAGTCCGACGGGGACATCAGGTACGACCAGCACCCGGTCCGCACGGCCGCGAGGATGTACCCGATCAGGCCCATGTCGTGGTACGAGGGGACCCAGCCGACGATGACGCTGTCGCGGGTCAGGCCCATCGCCGTCTCGATCGCGGCCAGGTTCGCGAGCACGTTGCGGTGCCGGAGAACCACACCCTTGGGGGTTCCGGTGGAGCCCGAGGAGTACTGGATGATCGCGATGTCGTCGCCGGACACCCGCGGCGGCCGCCAGTCCTGGGACGCGCCGGTAGTGGTGTCGGTCGCCAGCCACCGCACCGAACCGGTGCCGATTCCGGCCGTGTCCTTGACCGCGATCACATCGGCCGTGGACAGGATCACCTCGGGCTTGCAGTCGGCCAGGACCTGGTTCAGCCGGGCGGACGCGTTGGCCGCCGGACCGCCAGAGCCCGGCGGGTAGACGGGGACGGCGACCACACCGGCCAGCATCGCGGCGAACAGGCCCACGATGAAGTCCAGTCCTGGCGGGTAGATCAGGACCGCGCGAGCCCCTGCGGGCGCGTCGATCCCGGCGGCGACGGCCAGGGCTCGTTGGTAGAGCCAGGACATCGGCAAGCGGGCCGGTTCCGGTTCACCGTCCACAATGAACCCGTAGCCGCCGGCCCGCTCCGCGGCACGAGCGCGCAGGAGGTCCGGGACCGTCGTGGTGTTCACCGGTTGCCGCCGCCCACGTTGAGCCGCCACATCTGTGCGGCGTCGAGTGACCGCCGGGCGCCCCACTGCTTGGCGTCGATGCCGAGCCGTTCCCAGAGCACCGGATAGGCCTCCACGGGCTCAGGCTCCGCTTCTTCGACCGGGACGACGTGCTGCAGGGCCTTCTCGATGTAAGGCGCGAGTTCCTCCTGCTTGCGGCGCTGGCGTTGCTCACCACGGTCGAGGAACTCGGGCAGGACCTGGCTGCCGAGCAGTTCCAGGGTCTGGCAGACGTGCTCGTGCGGGTAGTTCCCGGCCTGCTGCAACATGATCACCTGGTCGACGCCCGCGTCTTCAAGGTCCCGCAGGTGTTGCCGCACCCGGGCAGGTGATCCGACCGCGGCCACGCCGGCCATCGGGTCGGGTGCGGACTTCTCGAACTCCTCCCACAGCCGCGAGCGCCCGGGCAGGTGGGTGCCGAACCGGAAGTAGTACGCGAGGGCCCATTTGAAGAACTGCTGACCGGCCAGGCCGCGGCGGACCGCCTCGCTGTCGTCCTCGTCGATCATCACCCCGGCGAGCATGGCGATGTTCGGGTTGACCACCTGGCCGATCGGCCGGCATTCGGCGCGGAAGGTGTCGTAGTACTCGTTGACCCAGAACGCGGCCTCGTCGCCGTCCATGAAGGAGAACGTGAGTGCGCCCAGGCCGAGCCGGGCGGCGAGTTTGACGGTCTCGCGGCTCGTGCAGGCCAGCCACATCGGCGGGTGCGGGCGCTGCACGGGTTTGGGCACGATATTGCGGGCGGGCATGGAAAAGTACTCACCGGAGCAGCCGGGATACGGCTCGGCGGCGAGCATTCGAGTGCACTCGCGGACGGCTTCCGCCCACATCGCGCGCTTCTCCACGTAGTTGACGCCGAAGCCCTCCATCTCCAGGCGGGAGCTGGACTCGCCGGTCCCCCACTCGACCCGGCCGTTGCTCACCAGGTCCAGGGTGGCGATCCGTTCGGCGACGCGGGCCGGGTGGTTGTAGGCGGGTGGCATGAGGTTGACGCCGTGGCCGATGCGCATGGTGCGGGTGCGTTGGCTGACCGCGGCCAGGAACACCTCAGGGGCACTGGAATGGGAGTACTCCTCCAGGAAGTGGTGCTCCTGCGCCCAGGCGTAGCCGATACCGGCGCGCTCACCGAGCTCCGCCCATTGCAGGGCGTGCTGGAACAGCGCCTGCTCGTCGCCGCCGGCCCACGGACGGGGAAGCTGAAGCTCGAAGAACATGCCGAAGTCCATGGGCCCCCTGTCGTCACCGCACAAGCGGGAAACTCTCCATGCCGGACATGGATAGCACGGCGCCCGCGCGGCGTGCAATTGTGCCAACCCTGCTACTACCGTCCCGGTGGCAGACGAACTCGTTACGGTGCAAGGATTTTGTCGCACACCACAGCGCGATGTCCATTCCGGACGGAAAGTGAGCGGTCGTGACCGTGCCCATGACCATCGGCGGCAAGCCCGTCGGCACCGTGATCGCCGAACCGGTGACCAACCCGGCCACCGGGGAGGTGTTCGCCCATGGCCCAGCGTGTTCCGCGGACCAGCTCGACCTGGCCGTCGATGCGGCGCGCAAGGCGTTCCCGGACTGGGCCGCGCGTTCGCTGGACGAGCGGCGAAGCCATTTACGCTCCTGCGGCGACATCCTCGCGGCTCACCGCCATGAGGTCGCCGAGCTACTGACTCGCGAGCAGGGCAAGCCGCTGGCTCAGGCTTTGGCCGAGGTGGACCTGTCGGCGTCGTGGTTCGGGCAGACCGCCGAACTGGATCCGGGCGAGGAGGTCCTCGGCGAGGGGATCACGATGCGGCGGGTACCGCACGGTGTCGTGGCCGCGGTGACGCCGTTCAACTTCCCCGTCATCCTCTCGGTCTGCAAGTTCGCACCCGCTCTGCTCGCGGGCAACACCGTGGTGGTCAAGCCCTCGCCGGTGACTCCACTGTCCACATTGCACATGGTCTCGCTGTTCGCGGACGCGTTGCCGCCCGGGGTGCTCAACGCCGTGTCCGGCGATCCCGGGCTTGGGCCGGCGGTAAGCGATCACGACAGCGTCGATCTGGTGTCGTTCACCGGGTCGGTGCCGGTCGGCCGGGCGATCGCCCGCAGCGCGGCGACCCGTCTGCGGCGTGTGGTGCTGGAGCTGGGCGGCAACGACCCGGCCATCGTGCTGCCCGGAGCCGCGCTGGACGACATCGCACCGGCGCTGTTCGCGCTGTCTATGATCAACAGTGGCCAGTTCTGCGCTGCCATCAAACGGATCTACGTCCACGAGCAAGATCGGGCCAGGCTGGCGGGCTTGCTCGCGGAGCTGGCGGGCGAGGTGCGGATGGGTGACGGCATGGATCCGGCGTCGACCCACGGCCCACTCACCAATGCGTCTCAGGTGGACCGTGCGGCGCGGCTGGTGTCCGCGTCGGGCGGCAAGGCCCTCGCCGGCGGGACACCCACTGGTGGTGCGGGCAACTTCTTCCCCGCGACCGTGGTCACCGATCTGCCCGTGGGAACCGGCCTGGAGACCGGGGAACAGTTCGCCCCGGTCATTCCCGTCCTCGGCTACCGGGACGTGACCGCGGCGGTGACCGCCGCGAACGCGACCGAGTTCGGCCTGGGAGCGTCGCTCTGGGGTGACACCGAGCAGGCGGTCACGCTGGCGCCGCGGATCGAGGCAGGCACGGTGTGGGTCAACACTCACGGTGACCTGCGGCACGACGTCGCGTTCGGGGGGATGAAGAGTTCCGGGATCGGCGTGGAATACGGCTACTGGGGCCTGCTGGAGTACACCCGGATCCAGGTCACCAACGTCAGGAGTTGATCCGCACTGGGGTGGCGTCCCGGGCGGCCAGGAACTCCGGGCGCGGGTTGCCGGTGCTGGTCGCCGGGTTGCTCACTCCGTTGTAGACGGTGATCAGCGTGGTCCGGCCGAACGGCGAGATGTTCTGCGAGGAGGCGTGCAGGATGTTGGGGTGGAAGAACAACACCGACCCGGCCGGCCCTTTCGGGCTCACCATCCCGTTGGTCCGCACCAGCCTGGCGATCACGTCGGGGCGGACCTGGTACTTCTCGTCGGCGGTCAGGGTCGACACCCACTGCGGGGCGTCCTCGTACCCCATGGGCGGGCCTTGTTTCTCGGTGGCCGCGAGCACGCCTTCGTTGTGTGACCCGGGAACGAAGGTCAGCGGGCCGTTGAACTCGGTCACCTCGTCCAGGAACACGGCCACGTTGACCAGGTCCGGGTTGTGGATGCCGTCGTCGTGCAGCCAGTAGATGTAGTCCTGGTGCCATTCCCACTGGTCGCCGACGAACGCGGCCTTGACGTTGATCTTCGACTGGTGGATGTAGACCGGCTCGCCGATGATGTCCATCGCCGCGCCGGCCAGTTCCGCCCGCCGGCAGGTCCGGGCGACCACCGGGTCGGTCTGATGTGGACCGTAGACCGAGCGGACGGTGACGCCGTCGCGTTCCATGATCCGGCGGGGGCTGTCCTGGCCGAGGATGCCCGTGGCCGCGGCCGCGAGCTGCTGTACCAGCTCGGCGGCGAGCCAGTTCTCGGCCAGGTGAAAGCCGTCGCGCCGGTACGCGGCGAGCGCCTCGGCGTCCAGCACGGTCGTCGGGTCCGCAACCTGCATGACGTGTCCTCTCTAGTTCGCCGGGAGCTCGGCCCGGGGGTCGAAGATGTCCCGGAGCACTGGCCATTCGTCGTTGTCGTCGGCGGGCGCGGGCGGGATGGGCTCCTGCGCGATCCGCTCGTAGACCTCAGGCGGCGGTCGCCAGGCGTCCCCGTCGCGGGTGCGCCAGCCGCGCAGCGCGTAGTACCTGCTCTCCACGAACTTGGTGAGCACCTCGCGCTCGGACAGTCCGTCGATCGCGGTCTTCTGCCGCCGCACCAGGCCGACCAGGTCCTTGCGGAGACTCAAGGGTCGTTCGCCGCCCGCGACGTCGTGTCCGTCCACAATGACCCGCACGGCCCTGGTCGATTCTCGCAGCGGCCGTTCGTGCAGCAGGTGGTTGAAGATGTCGATCCGGAACGTGTCGGTCGTGTCGTGCAGGGACAGGACCCGCAGCTCACGGCACGGCGGCGCGGGCAGTTGCGGCCACAGCTCCCCCGGCCGCAGGTCGAAGAAGTCCCGCACGATCAGAACCTGGTCGCCGGCCTGGTAGGGACCGTGGATGACGAACGAGATGTCCGTCCAGCCGTAGAAGTGCATGGACCAGACCAGGGCCTGTGCCGCGCCGGACAGCTCGAACGCCGCACGGGCGGATCCGGTGACCCAGCCCGGCCCGCCGGCAAGGCGCTGGACCTCGTCCGCGCCCAGCAACCGGTGCCCACCGTCGCGGCAGAACACGTCGCCGGTCTCGATCTCGGCCAGTCCACTGAGGATCCCGGTGACGAACGTGACCCGGCCGGCCGCGGGGATCCCCGCGACCTTCATCCCCGGCACCAGGTCCAGCATCAGCGACTTCGCCGAGCTGGTGCTGGGGTAGAGCTTGGCCAGCTCCCCATCGCAGACGCCGTTCTCGCGTGCGGAGGTGTACCGGCGCATGAGGTCCGCGGCTTCCAGATCGCCGAAGAACGGGCCGATCTGGGCCACGTGCATCGGCCACGGCACGATCTGGCCCGCGTTGGCGAACGCCACCCCGACGGCGTCCAGGAAGTCGTCGATCATCGGGCATCCTTTCCCGGCGTGGCCAGCGTGGTGATCGGGCGGCTCTGCAGGATCCACACGCCCGCCGGGTCGATCGCCCACTCGATGTCCTGCGGGCCGTCCCCGAGCAACCGTTCCACCTCCAGCGCCAGCCGGGCAACCTCACCCAGTTCCCCGTGGTCCGGTGTGGTGCGAGACAGGTGAACGGTCGCCAGTGGATCGACCTGGCCGCTGACCAGCCGGTCCCCCAGGCCGTCGACGTACTCGATGACGAGTTCGGCGGCCGCGGTCACCGGGTTGATGGTGAAACAGACTCCGGACCGCAGCGGCCGAACCTGTTCCTGCACAACCACAGCGAGCCTCGTGGGCAGGTCTGCTCCCAGGCGCCGGGCGTAGGTCGCCGCCGAGGCGCTGGACAGAGACTGCCGCACCTGGGCGACCGCCGCGGGGACGGCGGCTCGTTCAACGTCCAGAATGGACTGGAACTGTCCGGCGAAGCTGGCCTGCCGGGAGTCCTCGACGGACGCGGAGCTGCGGACGGCGAACCGTTGGTGCGCCGGGTATCCGGCCAGCGCGCTGTCGTCATAGTCGCCGACGACCACATAACCGGGCGGAACGGGCACGCCGAGCCGGATCAGTGTGCCGAGCCGGGCGGCCTTGCCGCCGGCCACTTCGACGTCGTACGCCCGCGCGAGCGGGATCATGAGCGCGGATCGGGCTGGTGGGCACCGGCCTTCTGCAGCATCGGTGTCGTGTCCGCTTCGAGCTCCAGCGCCGCACTGCCCCGCCGGGTCACGTTGTACTCCCACGCCTCGCGGTCGCGGATGTACAGCGGCCGCGCGGCGCGGATCGAGGAGACCTCGGCCCGTCCTCCGCGCAGTCGCAACTGGACGGTGCCGGTGACTTCCGCGCTGACGGCCGAGATGAACTGCTGGGCGGCACCGCGCAGCCGGCCGAACCACCTGCCTTCCACGGCTTCCCGCACCCAGAGCTGGTCCTGGTGCAGTTTTTCGCGGATGGTCTCGGCGTCGGCGGTGGCCGACAGCAGGGCGGCGTAGCCGTGCAGGAGGATGTGTGCGGCGGGCATTTCCCGTGCTTCCAGCACTTTCTCGCCGGTGGCCACGTGTTCCAGGCCGACGTAGCGGCCCAGTCCGTGCGCCCCGGCGATGCTGTTGAGCTGCTCGATCAAGCCGACCAGGTCCAGGGCACGGCCATCGAGTTCGACGGGGATGCCCGCGTCGAAGGTCACCGTGACCGAGTCGGCGGCGCGTTGGCCTGCCCGGGTCCAGGTGTAGAGCTCGTCGGGGATGGCGAACCGTTCCGGGTCGTCGATCGTGCCCGACTCGAACTCGCGGCACCACAGGTTGGCGTCCAGGCTGATCGCGCGGCCGGTCAGCTCGGCCACACCGGCGTGGGCCAGCTCGGCGGCCTCGATCGGGCGAGGTACCGGGGTCAGCTCGTAGGGAGTGCCGAACACACCCGCGAAGTCCAGCAGCTCAAGGGAGGTGTTGATCCGGCGGAGCGTGTTCTGGGTGGGGTGGGCCGAGTGCAGGATCGCCTGGGCGTCGCGGTCGAGCGCGATCCGCACCGCTTTCTCGGCGATCAGCGGCCGGCTGAGCGAGGAGGAGATCGGGTGGCCGCCGAGATACCGGGCCTGGGCCTGGATGGCCGGGGCGACGAACCGGGCCGCGAACTCGTGCCGGGCGTCCACCACGACCAGTTCGGCGCCCAGCCGCCGGGCGCGTTCGGCGAGCAGCTCGGTGCCGTCGTCGCCGCCGATGTCCACGGCGAGCGCGATCACGTGCCGGATCTCGAAGTCCCGCAACAGCTTCAGCAGATAGCTGCTGTCCAGTCCGCCGCTGTACAACGTGACCACCGGGCGGGACCGGTCCAGCAACTGCCCGATGTCGCGGACACAGCGAACTCGCCGGCTGGTCATCCGCTGACCACCAGTACGACGGCGTGCATGCACCCTCCCAGGGAGACCACTGTGTTTATACGACTTGGACTCTTCGCCGGTCAAACACGCATTGTCTTGTGGCGCAACACCAATCACGTGTAGGCGCGGGCCTGCAGGCGATAGAGGTCAGCGTAGACCGAGCCGGTGCGCATCAGGTCCTCGTGCCGCCCGGCCTGGGTGATCCGCCCGCCTTCGAGGACGAGGATGTAGTCGGCCATTCGCACGGTGGAAAACCGGTGCGACACGAACAGGGTGATCCCTTCCCGGCCGGTGGTCTGTCTCGCCGTCTCGGTGAACCGTTCGAACAGCGCGTGTTCCCCGGCCGCGTCCAGGGCGGCGGCGGGTTCGTCGAGGGCGACCAGTTCGGCGCGCGAGCGCATGAGGGCACGGGCGAGAGCGATCTTCTGCCACTGCCCGCCGGACAGCTCCAGCCCTGGCACGTAACGGGTTCCGAGCACGGTCGAGAGCCCGTTGGGCAGGCTCTCCTCGAGATCGGTGGCGCCCGCGGCGGCCAGGGCGGCGCTGACCTGGTGCGGGCCTTGGTCGCGGACATCGCCGACGCCGACCGAGTCGAGCACGCTGAGCTGCAGCCGGGCGAAGTCCTGGAACATGCAGCTGACCCGGTCGCGGATGCCTTCGTTACCAGAGGCGGGGGTCACTTCGGTGCCGTCGGAGTAGACGATCCGGCCCGCGGTGGGGGTGTACATGCCGCACAGCAGCTTCACCAATGTGCTTTTGCCGGCACCGTTTTCGCCGACCAGGGCCACGACCGCGCCGGCCGGAATGTCCACTGTGATGTCCCGCACCGCGGGCGTGTCCCGGCCCGGGTACTGGAAAGTGACGCCCTCCAGCCGAATTCCCCCGGCCGGGGCCGAAGGCTGGGCCGGCGCGCAGTTCGCCGCCCCTTGCTGCCTGAGCCAGTCCATCCGGTCGAGGGTGACGCCGAACCGCTGGAGCTCGGTCAGCAGGTCGACCACGGCGACGACCTGCCCGCCCATCTGCACGGTGAGCGCCAGCACCAGCACGAACACGCCGACGGTCGCCCGGCCCGAGGCGACCTCCCACAGGATCAGCAGGATGGCCCCGGCGTACCCGGAGATGAACACGAGCTGCCCGCCGCACTGGATGAGCGCGGCGGTGAGCTGGCCGCGCCACCGGATGGCGGTGGCACGGTCCCAGGCCTCGCGCTGGCGGGCGATGATCGCGTCCTGAAGGCCGAGCATTTGCAGTTCCAGCAACGTGGACGAGGAGAACGTGGCCAGCTCCAGCAGGTGGTTGGCCTGCCGGGTGTACTGGGCGCCGCTTTCCTCGGCGCGCTGCCGGGCGCGGTGGGCGAACTGGCTGGCCGCCACGAGCGCGAAGGCCAGGACCGGCAACAGAATCAGCACGAGGTCCTGGGCGGCCAGCAGGTAGGTGGTGATGGTGATCTGGATGAGCAGGCCGCAGAACTGCAGCACGGACTCGACCGCGAACAGCGTCGACTCCAGGCCTTCCCTGGCCAGCTGTAGTTTGTCGGCGTAGTCGGCCTGTTCCCGGCGTTCCAGTGAGGCGCGCTCGTTGGCCAGCGCGAAGAGGTCCTCGTTGAGGGTCCGGTGGGCGAGCTCGCCGAGTTCGTAGTACGACAGGTGCGCGAAGTGCTCGAACGACAGGTCGATCACCACCAGCGCGGCCAGCACGACCCCGACCAGCACCGCTCGGCTGGTGTCGCCGCCCAGTGCGGCGTCGACGAACCAGGCCAGCCCGAGCGCGATCAGCGGGGCCGCGAGGTAGCGGGCCACCATGAGCAGCGCGACCCTGGTGAACCGGGCCCGGTCGAGCCGCCACGCGAGTCCGAGCAGGGCGCGGACACCGCGGAACGCCTTCACGCGTCCTCCCCGGTGAACCGGTCGGCCTGCAGCCGGAACATCTCGGCGTAGGTCCCGCCGCTGTCGATCAGTTCGTCGTGCCCGCCGTACTCGGTGACCCGGCCGCCGGAGAGGACCGCGATCGAGCCGGCGCGGCGGACGGTGGAGAACCGGTGCGAGATCACCAGGGTGGTCAGTCCTTCGGTCAGGTGCAGGAAGCGGTCGAAGAACGCGGCTTCCGAGCGGACGTCGAGCTGGGCGGTGGGTTCGTCGAGGACCAGCAGGCGGGCGCCCATGTTCACCGCGTAGAGGGCACGGGCGAGGGCGAGCCGCTGCCACTGGCCGCCGGACAGGCCGACGCCGCCTTCGTAGGCGGGTGACAGGATCGTGTCGAGGCCGTTGGGCAGGTCGTCGACGATGCCGCGGGCGGCGGCCCGGTCGATCGCGTCGGCGAGCGCGTCCTCGTCGAGCGGGTAGCCGGGTGCGCCGAAGAAGACGTTGTCCCGCAAGGTGGTCTCGTACTGCACGAAGTCCTGCAGGATCACCGCGACGTGCCTGCGCCAGTCGTCGCGGGCGATCTCCTTGAGGTCCAGGCCCTCGACGGTGATCCGGCCGGCCGATGGCGGGTAGAGGCCGCAGAGTTGTTTGACCAATGTGGTCTTGCCGGCGCCGTTGATGCCCACGACGGCCGTGGAGGTCCCGGATCGCAGAGTCAGATCCAGGCCACTGAGGACGGTTCGGCCGCTGCCGGGGTAGGCGAAGCTGACGTCTTCGAACCGGATCGTCGGTGGCGCGGTGAGCGTGAGGCGCTTCCGCCCGGCTTGACCGGCCGGACCGGTGAGGTCGCGGTGCAGGTCGGCGAGGTCGTTCGCGGCCTGCAGGCCGTACTGGGTCTCGGTGTCGCTGTCCGGGAAGTGCGCGCCGAACCGCAGTGGCACGAGCACGGCCTGCACGGCGACTGCGAGGCCGAGGACCTCGGCTCGGCCGCTGGTCTGCCAGGCGATGGCGGCGAAGGCGAGCACGGCGACCACCCAGCCGAAGATCGAGTACCCGATGAACGGCCCGAAGTAGATCTTCCGCCGCCCCTGCCACAAAGGGTCGAGGTAGGCCTGGCTGTCGCGGGTGTGCCGGTCGGTCAGCCACGGCGCCAGGTGCAGGGCCCGCATCTCCTTGGCGGAGTCGTCGTCGATGCCGATCGACTGCAGGTAGAAGATCTTCTGCCGTTCGCCGCGGAACCCGCTCCACAGCTGGGAGAACCGGCCGAGCGAGCCGCGCCGGGCGAACCGGACGACCATGGCGGCGAGCCCGAGCAGGAGCGCGACCGGCCAGGAGATGGTCACGCCGATCACCACCACGGCCGCGACCAGGTCCAGGTACCGGCTGGCCATCGGCAGCAGCGCGGCGGCGCCCCGGCCCGCGGTCAGTCCGGCGTAGAGGAAGTTCACCGTGGTCGTGGTCAGCCGGGTGATCGTGTCCTGTTGCTCGGTGGTGGCGAGCGGGGCGCGGATGGCCGAGGACATCACCCCGGCGATCCCGGCGCCGTCCAGCCGCCGCCCGATCAGGTCGCTCAGCAACGCCTGCAGCGGCGCGAGGAACTGTTGCAACGCGAACGCACCCAGAGCGAGGCCGAGTGCGGTGGCCACGGACCGCAGGGCCTCCGCGGCGCCGGTCGCGGGCGAGGAGGTGAGCTCGTTGAGGACGTAGCCCATGGACACGATGAAGGTGATCGGCAGCAGGCCGCAGATGACCGCGACGAGCGCGGACAGGGCCACCAGCGGTGAACCGGCCTGGGGCAGTAACGCGGCGAGTCTCGTCCAGGTTCGCCAGCGGTCCCGCGCCCGGCCGGTCACCTTCGCGAGTGCAGCGCCCACAGAAAGTCCTCCTTGCCCGGGTTCGGTTCAGCCACACCCATACACGACTCGCCCGTCGCGCAGTAGTGTCCACCCCTTGGCCGCGTGGTCGATCAGCAGCGTGAACGGGCCGCCGGTGATCATCTCAACCTCGGGCGCCAGCTCCGGCGGACGCAGCCCGGCCAGTCCGGCGATCCGGCGGTAGAAGCCGTGCCACGCGGTCTCCGCCAGCCGCCCGGGCCGGTCCAGCAGCAGTTCGAACGGGACCGCGCAGACGATCACCTGCCCGGTGCCGACCTGGTTGAGCGTGCACGCCGGGGTGCCGTCGGCGAACGTCGCGATCACGTCGGCCTTCACCGGTTCGACCACGATCCGCCGCCTGCCGAGCCCGTCGAGCGGCACCGGCCACGTCTCGTCGTCCCAGATCAGCTCGGCGACACCGCCGGTCAGCAGGCTGAAATCGGCCGGGCGAGCACCGGCGACGTCCTCGTCCGGCCAGCCGTGCACGTGGTCGGCGACTGAGAGGTAGACGGTGGCGCCGCGTTCGGCGAGACCGGTGAGCAGCTCGCGGTCGGCGAGGGTGAGGCGGGCCACCGAGGGCACGATCACCAGCCGGTAGTCGCGGGCCGAGCGTGCGGTGCAGACCTCGTACGGGATGTGCGCCCGTTGCAGCAGCAGGTGGGCGTAGAAGGCCGCGACGTTCGTGGCCTCGCCGTCGATGTACGAGGTGGAGGGTTGCCTGGCCAGTTCCGGCACGTACAGGCCGGTGTCGGCTGGATCGGGCCGGAAGTCCTCGAGCGCCAAGGCGTCCCGCATCGCGGCGAGCCGGGGCTTCGGCGTGCCGTCGAGCGCCGTGAGCCCCACCCGGCGTTCACCGGGGCGCAGCTGGTAGGGCTCGGTCTCGGAGCTGATGTCCTGCCAGCACCAGGCGATCACACCTTCGGCGCCCGCACCGATCGCGGCGGCGACCCCGGCGCGCAGGTAGCCGGTGGCGACCTGTTCGCTGACGCCGTAGCTGCCGATCTCGTCGAGCAGCACGGGACCGTAGGCGCGGGCGTAGCGGACCAGGAACCCGGGCAGCTGGCTGGCCTTGTAGGAGGCGTTGGACTCGATGTTCCCCGGTGACCACAACGGCCAGCCGTGCACGCACAGCAGGTCGAGGCCTTCGCTCGCGTCCGGGCCGAACACCGATGTGCCCAGGACACCGGAGACATCGTTGGCCTGGCTGACCTTCGCGGACGGCAGGATCTCACGGATCGCCCGCGCCAGGCGGCTTTGCCAGGCGATCACGTCCTCGGCTCGCAGTGCGGCGGCCTCGGCGGGGTCGACGTTCGCGATCTCGTCGCCGAGATCGATCGCGTACACATTGCTCAGGCCGGTCAGCGCACCGGCGACGGCGCGGACGTACTGTTCGCCGCGGTCGAGCATGTCCGGGTCGCGCCAGAGGCTGCGGCCGCGCCGCCAGGGCAGGTCGAGACGCTGCCCGTTCATCCAGATCGTGCACACCGACAGCACGCACTCCAGGCCATGAGTGCCCGCGAGCCGGACGAACTCGCGCACCCGGCCCAGCACCGTCTCGTCGTGCACGCCTTCGGCCTGCTCGACATCGCGCCAGAACACGAAGACGCGCACGAGGTTCAGCCCGGCCTCGGCGATCCGGCGCAGGTCGGCGTCGATCACCTCGGGGTCCCAGTCCCGCCAGATCCGGCAGCCGGCCGCGCTCGGGTGGTAGACCACGCCGATCATGACGCCCAGCCTGAGATCTGTTCGCTGACGTAGTCCACATCGGCCTGGGTCATTCTCGCGTGCAGCGGCAGTGACACCAGCCGGTCGGCGATCTCGTCGGTCACCGGGAGAACGGTGCCGCCGCGGTAGAACGACAGCCGGTGGGTCGGCGGGTAGTGCACCGAGGTCTGGATCCCGGCCTCCCGCATGGCTTTCCGGAAGTCGTTCCGGTCGGTCGCGGGCGGCAGGACGACCGGGAACAGGTGGTGTGCGCTGTCGAGGCCGGTCCGCTGGGCGAACGGCAGGGTCAGCGCCGGGGACAGCAGTTCGCGGTATCGCGCCACCAGGGCGGCTCGGACGGCTCGTTCCGCGGGCAGTTTGGCCAGCTGGATCCGGCCGATCGCCGAGGTGATCTCGTTGGGCCGGTAGTTGAAGCCGAGCGCGGTCACGTCGTAGTCGATGGCGCCCAGGCGATCTCGTTGCAGGGTCGAGGTCGTCATCGAGTGGGACCGAGCCGCCCGGCAGCGGGCGGCGACGTCCGGGTCGGCCGCGACGAGCATGCCGCCTTCGCCGGTGGTCAGGTTCTTGGTGGCGTAGAAGCTGAAGCAGCCGATGTCGGCAAGGCCGCCGAGCATGCCCTGCTCGTGCCGGACGAGCGGGGCGTGGGCGGAGTCCTCGATCAGGGCCAGGCCGTGGCGCGCGGCGATGGCTTTCAGCGCGGGCATGTCGGCGGCGTAGCCCCCGTAGTGCATCGCCACGATCGCCTTGGTGCGTTGGGTGATCCGCGCGGCGACGTCGGCTGGGTCGACGGTCAGCTCGTCGGGTGCGGTGATGTCCGCGAACACGGGTGTGGCCCCGACGGCGAGGGTCATCGCCGCGCCCGCGACGAACGTCAACGCGGGCATGATCACCTCGTCGCCCGGCCCGACACCCAGCGCCAACAGGGCCAGGTGCAGCGCGGCGGTGCCGCTGTTGACCGCGACCGCGTCCGGCTTGCCCATCGCCTTGGCGAACTCCTGCTCGAACGCGGCGGTGACCGGGCCTGCCGAGAGCCACCGGCTGGTCAGCACGTCGGTGACGGCAGCGATCTCCTCCTCGCCCACCGTCGTGTCCGACAGACGGACACGCCACGGATCGGTACTCACTCCCGCTCACTCCTCACTGGGGCAGCCTGCTCCGGTCGATCTTGCCCATTCCGTTGCGCGGCAACCGGTCCAGCACGTGGATCCGGTGCGGGACCTCGTAGGCGGCCAGGTGGGCCCGGCAGTGGGCGAGCAGCGCGGGCACGTCACCGCCGGTCAGCACGACCGCGGCGGCGACCTCCTGGCCGCCCAGGGCCTCCCTGCCGTACACGGCCGACTCGGCGACGTGCGGGTACTCGCCGATGATCCGCGCCACCCGGGCCGGGTTGACCTTGCGGCCGCCGACGTTGATGAACGTGTCCTTGCGGCGCACCAGGGACAGGTGCCCGTCCGGGTCTAGTTCGGCGATGTCACCCGTCCGGTAACCGCGGGACGCGTCGAGCGGCGCGTGCCCGTGGTAGCCGCGGAACATCGTGCCGGTCCGGACGGTCAGTTCCCCGTCTGGTGACACCTCGAAGCTCACCCCGGACGCGGGTGCCCCGACGCACCCTTCGGGCCACGGTTCGGTTCGTGGGTATTGGCAGGCGATCAAGCCCGTCTCGGTACTCCCGTACGCCTGCAGAACCGTCGTGCCAAGCCTTTCGCCCGCCTCCCCGGCCACGTGGGCCGGCAGCGGTCCGCCGGAGGACAGGGCCACCCTGAGTCTGCCCCGGCTCGCCCGCATGGTCCGGTTCAGCAGCTCGTAGACCAGCGGGGTGCCCAGCATGACCGTCGCCCCGCCCTCGATCGCCTCCCGGGCGCCGCGCGGGCTGAACCCGGTGAACGTCATCAGCTTCGCTCCGGACACGACCGCGGTGAGCAGGCCCGCGACCATGCCGAACGAGTGCGCGGCGGGTACGGCGGCCAGGATCCGGTCGGCCGGCGTGACCGAGTAGATCCGTTCGTAGAGCCGGGCACCCTCGAGGAGGTTGGCCAGGGTCTGGATGGCCAGTCTCGGCTCGCCGGTCGACCCTGAGGTCGACTGCAGGACCACCGGATCGCCGTCGTCGACGCCGCTGGCGGTCACGTCCGGCTTGGTGAGGTCCGCGGCGAGGACGACTTCGTACCCGGCCGCTGGTGAACGATCGCCCGGCGTGACGAGATGGCGGGCGGCCGTGGTGTGGAAGACCGACTGCGGGTCGGCCAGCTGCGCGCTGTCCGCCTCGGCTACCGCGAGCGCCACTCCCCCGCTGGTCAGGCCCAGCAACGCGGCCAGCGAGCGCGCACTGTTGTCCAGGGCGAGCAACGCCGGGCCGGGCAGTCGTGCGGCGCGATGGCGGGCGGCGTCGACCATCGCCTCGAACTGGGCCCACGAGATCACTTCCCAGCGCCCATCGCGGAACTCCTCGATCGCCGCGCGGCCGCCGAAGCGGGACGCGTTGCGGCGCAGGAAGTACACCAGCGTGGTGGTGGCCATCAGCGCACCTCGGGCAGCAGCAGGTCACCGACCGGGCGGCCGGGGTCGCCGGTGGCGGTCCGGAGGATGTCGGCGTACCGCTTGACCATCGCCTCCACCGTGGCGTCCCGGAAGAACGCCTTGGCGTAGCCGACCGTGCCGTGGATGGACGGTTCGGCGTTCCACAGGTGCATGGCGATCGGGGTGCGGGTCTCGCCGCGGTCGAGGTCGACCGGCCGGACGCGGGCTCCGGCCAGCTCGAACGGCCGCATCGGCGGCTGCAGGCCGAACATCGCCGCGTACATGGGCCTGGTGGCGAACAGCCGATCCGGTTCGACCCAGTTGAGGTACATGTCGAGGGAGTACTCTTCGTGCGCGACCGCGCTGGCCAGCTCGGCCCGGACGGCGTGCAGCAGCTCCCGGAACGGCTGCTGGTCGTCCACTGTGGTCACGGTGGGCACCATGCCGGCGAAGCAGCCGATCAGCTGGTGCGTCTCGGGCCGGTTGCGGCCGGCGACCGGCGTCCCGACGCTCACCACCGGGTCGCCGGTGAGTTCCCGGACCAGGACGGTGAACGCGGCGAACAGCACCATGAACATCGACGCCTGTTCGCGCTGGGCGAGTTCGCGGACGGCGGTGGACAGGCCGGGGGTGAGGTTCAGCTCGGCCAGGCCGCCGTGGAACTCCTTCTTCTCCCCCTTGGCGAAGTCGGTCGGCAGCAGGGTGGCGACGTGCGAGGCGACCTTGTCCGCCCAGTGCCGGGCGTGGGCGTGCGCCTCGGCGGTGTCCCGCCATCGCCATTGCCATTCGGAGAAGTCTTTGTACTGCACCGGCAGCGGCTCCGGCTCGTACTGCGCGCCGCCGGTGAAGGACTCGTAGAACCGGCTGATCTCCTGCATCGCGATGGCCAGCGACCAGCCGTCCGCGACCGCGTGGTGCACGATGACGGCCAGCATGGACTCCGCGGGGCCCAGCCGGTACAGCACGGGCCGGACCAGCGGGCCGGTGCTGAGGTCGAACGGCTCGGCCGCGGCTTCGTTGGCCAGCTCATGCGCCTTCGCCAACGCCTCCTGCGGCTCCAGTGTGGACAGATCGGTCACGGTGAGTTCGACCATGGGGCTGGGATGCACGTGTTGCCAGACGGTGTCGGTGTCGTCCCAGGAGAATGTGGTGCGGAGGATCTCGTGCCGGCGGGACAGCGCGTCGATGGCCTGCCGGAAGGCGTCCGCGTCGACGGCCGCCGGGAACGTGCCCGCGAAGGTGATGTTCGAGCTGGTGGTGCCGTGCGAGCGTTGGTGCAGGTTCCAGAGTTCCTTTTGCTGCAACGATCCACGGGCCGGTTCGCCGGCCGGGTGCGGGGTGATGCCCTGCGGGGCGGTGCCGCGGTTGCCGGTTCGCCACTGCTCCAGCAGGGCGCGTTTCGCGGGGGACAGTTGCGGCATCAGAATCTCCTGCCTGCCGTGGGCTTCGCCGCGTCGGCGAGCTGGTCGCAGATGGCGTGCCAGACCTGTTCGGCGGGCTCGGCGGCGCGCATCGCGCCGGTGGGCGTGGGCAGGTCGTCGAACAGCTCCGCGAGCGGCACCTCGTTGAGCAGCGGCAGGAACGGCTCGAACCACAGCGCGTCCGCCGAGACGTCGCCGATCCACCGGTCCGCGGGGATGATGTCCAGTGGCAGGCCGCGGTCACGGACCAGGTCCCACACGGCCGTCCACTTCAACGCCGGCTCAGCGAGGATGTCCACAACGGACTCAGGGCGTTCGGCCAGCACGTTGCCGACGATCGTGCGGGCCACGTGATCGGCGGTGACCACCGCGACACAGCCGGGGAGTTCGGGTGCGCGGCCGAGCCGCAGGCATTCCCGCAGGAAGCTCTCCAGCAGCCCGGCACGTCGCGGGGTCCCGGTCAGCTTGCCGAGGACGAACCCCGGCCGGTACAGGCTGGTTCGCGTGCCGACCGCGGCCAAGCGCCGGATCACCTCGTCCGCCGCGGCTTTGGTCTGGTTGTAGCCGCCGCGCAGCTGCTCACCCCGTGTGGGTACAGCTGACTGTGTGGACAGGTGATGCAGGGCCTTCGCCTTTGCCGTGCCTGCCCAGCGGGCCAACGTGATCACGCCCCGCACGTTGACCGGGGCGAGCTTTTCGTACGGGTAGACGAAGTTCACCCAGGCGGCCGCGTTCACCACGGCGTCCGCGCGCAGGACCTCGTTGAGGTGCTCCGGGCTCAGTCCGGCATCCGGGGCGGTGAGGTCCGCCGGGTACACGGTGAGCCGGGGGTCGTCGAGCAGGGCGGGATCGGCTCCGTAGCGCTGGAAGGCGTCGCGCAGCAGGCGGCCGGGCCGGACGAGGCAGTGGATCTCGGCGACCGGGGACACCAGCAGGCGGGCCAGGATCCCGGCGCCGAGTGTGCCGGTCGCGCCGGTCAGCACGATCCGCCCCGACCACGGCTCCGATCCGGGTGGTGGGCAGAACGTGACGCCGGCCAGCGCCGGGACGTCCGGCTCGGGCTCGGCGGTGTCGAATGAGCCGCACAGGTCCCGTACGGAGGGGCGCCGGACGATGTCGGCGACCGTGACGTGCACACCCAGTGCTGTGCCGACGCGCCAGGCCACGCGGGCGGCCTGGATCGAGGACCCGCCCAGCGCGAAGAAGTCGTCCGCGGGACCGACCTCGGCCACGTCGAGCACGTCCCGCCAGATCGCGGCCACGACAGCCTCGATCGAGGTCAACGCCGCCGCGGGCCGGGCCCCACCGGTGTCCGCGGCGAGGTTCACCAGCGCACGGCGGTCGACTTTGCCGTTGCGCGTCATCGGGACGCGGTCGACGACCCGCCAGATCGCCGGGACGACCGCGGCGGGCAGGTGTTCCCGCGCATACCGCGCGACTTCGTCCACATCGGACGGTCCGGTGAGGAACGCGGCGAGCTGACGGCGTTCCGGCTCGGCATCGGTGACCACCACGGCCGCCACGCGCACCGAGGGGTGGGCGCGTAGCACGGCTTCGACCTCGCCGGGGTCGACCCGGACGCCGCGGACCTTGGTCTCGTCATCGAGTCTGCCCAGCAGGGACAGCTCACCGGTGCGGCCCCAGAGCGCACGGTCGCCCGACCGGTACCAGCCCGGCACCGTGAACCCTTGCCGCCGCACGGGTTCGCCGTTCTCGTCGAGGTAGCCCGAGGCGACACCGGCGCCGCCGAGCCACAGTTCGCCGGGCAGCCCGGGCGGGACGACCCGGCCGCGTCGGTCACGGACCGACACGAGGGTGCCGGCCAGCGGCGTCCCGATCGGTACTCCACCGCGGGCCGGCAGGCTTGACGGGGTGACGCGGTAGGAGGTCGAGTCGATGGCCGCCTCGCTGGTGCCGTACGTGCAGTAGAGCTCGGCGTCGCTCGGCAAGGCCCGGAGCAGGGCCGACGCTTCGTCCACCGACCAGGCGTCCGAGCCGACCATCATCCGGCGCAGCGGCAGCCGGTCGACGGTGTCGAGCAGCAGCCGCACCACCGCGGGCACGAACTCGCCGGTGTCGACGCCGTGCCGGTCGATCAGGTCCAGCAGCCGGATCGGGTCCAGGATCTCCTCGCGCCGGGCCAGGACGAGGGTGCCGCCGAAGCCGAGCGCCCGGCCGAGGTCGCCGATGAACACGTCGAACGAGAAAGGCGCGAGCTGCAGGTGACGGCCGGGCCACGCGGCCAGGTCGAGCAGCTCTCCCCATGCCGCCACGACCGCCGCGAGGGCCGTGCGCGGGACGCTGACGCCTCGGGGGTCACCGGACGATCCGGAGGTGAGCACGACGTAGGCCTCTCCGGGGTGCGCGGCCGGGTCTGGCAGGGGCGCCAGCCATCCGGCTGGGCAAGGCCGGGACTCGATCTGGAGCAGGCCTTCGCTGGTCACGATGATCGCGGCCGGCCGGGCCACCGCGAGGACGCGGGCGATCCGCCCGGCCGGCAGGTCGTCGGCGAGGGCCACCAGGCTCGCGCCCATCCGCATCACGGCGACCGCGGCGACGACGAACCGGCAGGTCCGGGGTCCGTGCAGGGCCACGCGGTCACCTGGCCGGACTCCGGCTTGCCGCAACGACTCGGCGACCTCGGCGGACCAGGAACCGAGGCGTTCGTAGCTGATCTCGCTGGTCGCGTCGATCACCGCGGTCGTGGCGGGCCGTTCGGTGATCCACTGCCCGATCCGCTCTTCCAGCGCCGGATGCCTGGTCAGGTCTGGGGTACCGGTTCGCCGGGCCAGCCATTCGCGTTCGGCGGTTGCCGTGAGGTCCAGGCCGGACAGTGCCATGGCGGGTGTCTCGGCCATCTGGCGCAGCACCCGCAGCAGGAGGCGGGCGATCCGGTTGATCGTCGTGGGCAGGAACAGATCCGCGGGGTATTCGACGGCGAGGGTGCGGCTGCCGCCCTGCTGGACGACCTCGGCGCTGAGGCCGATCTTGTAGCCGCCGTTGTGGATGTACTGGTACCGCAGGGTGGCCTGGCCGAGGGACGGCAGCCGGGCCGGCACGGTCTGGCTGGAGAACTCGCACTGGCACAACGGGTTCAGGCCGGGCACGCGCTGGGGCCGGACCCGCTCGACCACTTCGCCGAACGAGGCACCCGCGTCTGCCCACGCCTGCCGGAGTTCCTGCGCACAGTGCGCGACCAGGGAGGTGACGGTGTCGTGGGCTCCTGGCCGCAGCCGCATGGGAACGCTGTGCACGAGGTAGCCGACGGCCCGCTGCTGCTCGGGCGTGCGGCGCAAGGAGACCGGGATGCTGACCAGGATGTCGTCGACGCCGGTGACCACTTCGAGGACGGTCGCGTAGGCGGCGAGGAGCACCGCGTTCGCGGTCACGGCGTGTTCGCGGGCCATTCGTTCGATGGCGTCGTTGGTGTCGGCCGGGATCGGGGTGAGCAGGACCCGTCCGCTGGCCGGGCCGGGACGCGGTGTGCCCAGGTCGTAGGGCAGGTTCACCACATCGGGTGCGGACGCGATCCGATCGGCGATGCGCCGGGCGGCCCCTGTGTCGGCCGGCGTGCCGGTGAACCGGGGCGCGGGTGGGAGCGTGTCGCCGCTGTAGCAGGTCGCGAGGTCAGCCAAGATGATCCACAGCGAGCTGCCGTCGCAGATCAGGTGATGCAGGACCAGCACCAGCAGGTGCCGATCCTCGGCCACCCGGTAGAGCCGGGCGCGCAGCAGCGGCCCGTCGAACGGCTCCGCGCTGAATTTCTCCGCCGCTGCGACGGCTTGCGGCTCCGATGCCGGTAGCACCGCGCAGGTGAGCCGCAGTTCGTCGAGTACTTCGGCCACCGGTTCGCCGTGGTGGACCGTGATCACCGTGCGCAGGGCCTCGTGCCTGGCGATGACGGCGTTCAGTGCGTTGGTCAGGGCGTGGGCATCGAGCGGGCCGTCCACCCAGAAGGCGAACGGCACGTGGTAGGACGGGTCGGTGGGGTTGTCCTGTGCGAGCAGCCACAGGTCGCGCTGGGCCGCGGTGAGCCGCCGGGTCACCGCATCGCCTCGACCAGGCCGGCCAGTCCCCTGATGGTCGGGGTGGCCAGGAATGCCCGCAGGTCGAGCACGGTACCGGTGTCCCGCATGACCTCGGCGAGCATCCGGTTGGCGGCCAGCGAGTCCCCGCCCGCGGCGAAGAAGTCGTCGGCAGGCCCGACCGTCTCGTCGTCCAGCGCCTCGACCCAGATGGCGTGGATCCGGCGCTCCACTTCGGACGCCAGAACGGTGGCGGCCAGTTGTGGCCGCCGGGTCGCGTCCGCGATGGCACGGGCCCGGTCGAGCTTGCCGTTGGCGGTCATCGCGAGTTCGTCCGTCACGGTCACGCGGGAGGGCACCATGTATGCGGGCAAGGACGTCCGAAGCTCGTCGCGGACCCGATCCGCACGCAGCCCGGTCCCGGCCACGACGGCCATCAACCGGGGCCCGGCCGGACGGGCCTGGGCCCACACCACGGCTTCCCGGACCCCGCTGACCATCCGGAGGGCGGCTTCGACGTGGTCGAGCTCGACACGGCAGCCGCGGATCTTGACTTGGCGGTCGCGCCGGCCGGCGAAGTACAGATGCCCGTCGGGGGCGAGCCGGCCCAGGTCGCCCATCCGGTAGGCCCTCTCCCCCGCCACCACCGAGTAGCCGCTGTTGTCCACATCGGACAGATAACCGAGGCCGACCGGGGCTCCGGTCACCACGAGTTCGCCGATCACCCCCGGCGGCACCGGTTCGCCGGACGCGGTCAGCACGCGCACCTCGGTTCCGGCGATCGGACGGCCCAGCGGCACATGTGCCGATACCCAGTCCGTGACGTCGACGGCGGTGGCGTCTCCGGCGACTTCCGCGCTGCCGTAGAGGTTCACCAACCGGCAGCCGGGTAACGCCGTGCGGGCGCGGTCGAGCAGGTCGGCCTCCAGCTCCTCGCCGCTGAACTTGCACATCCGCAGCGACGACGGCACGCAACCGTTGGTGTCCAGGATGGTCCGCATCAGCGACGGCGTGACCAGCGCCCGGGTGACGTGGTGGCGGGCGAGCAAGGCCAGCAGCCCGGGGATGTCCCATGTGGACGGTTCTGGGACAACGACGACCGGGACACCGGCGATCAGCGGCACCACGGTCTCGGCGATGGCGTCGACGAACCCGAGCGGCGTGCGGATCGCCACGACGTCGCCGGGTTCGTAGGGCCAGGTGGTGCGTTCCCACCCGCATCGGTTGCGCAGCCCGCGATGCGACCCGACGGTCACCTTGGGGGTGCCGGTGCTGCCGGAGGTGCCGACCAGCCAGGCCGGATCCCCGGGTGCGCGTTCCACTCGTGTGACCGGGTGGGCCGGGGCGGCCAGGATCTCGTCGGCGCTGATCCCGCCGGGCCCGACGATCGCGGCCGGACCGCACGCGTCGATGAGCCGTACCTGGTGGTCGGGCGGATGCCGGGTGTCCAGCATCAGCAGGACTCCCCCGACCGTCCAGACGCCGAACATGGCCGCGATCGACAGGGCGGACCGCGGCAACCGGACGGCCACGACATCTCCGGGCTTGACACCGGCCGCGAGCAGGGCACCCGCGACCTGGTCGCGCATCGCACCGAGGGCGGCGAAGCCGACCTGCTCGTTCCCGATGTGGACGGCGGTGCCCGGTAAGGAGCGGACGGCGTCGAAGGCCTCGACAACGCACTGGTCGAACACGTCCGCTGATCCGGGTTCGGCGATCCTCGCCGCCTCGGCGGGGCTGACGCGGATGGCATCCGCGACCGTGATGTCGCCGTCGGCCGCCACGAGTTCGGCGAGGTGGGTGTAGAACTCCGCGATCTGCGCGCTCGCGGCGGCATCGAGGATGTCGGTCGCGTACTCCCACAGGAGCTCCAGGCCGCCGTCCGCGGCTGGGATCGCCTCGGCCATGAGGTCGAACTTGGCCGTGCCGGTGGAGATCCGCTGCGGCCGGACGTCGCAGCCCGGCAGGCTCAGCGTGCCGTCCCCGGCTTGTTGCAGCACAAGGGCCACGTCGACGAGAGGTGCGTGTGCGGGATCGGGCACGGGCCGGGTGAGGGCGGCCAGCCGTTGCAGCGGAACGTCCTGGTGGCTCAGCACATAGCGCCATTCCTCGCGCAGACCGGCGACGACCTCGGCGATGGTGTCCGTCGGCGATGCGGTGACCCGAACGGGCACGGTGTTGGCGAAGAACCCGACCGTCTCGTGGTCCCGGGCCTGGGTGCGGGCGGCCGCGACGGTCGCGATCAGCGCGTCCCACTGGCCGGTCCGCCGGGCGAGGCTCACGTGCAGCAACGCCAGCAGCACGACGAACAGCGACGAACCGGTGCGGTCGGCCAGTTCGGTCAACGCCGCCACGGTCTGGGGAGAAAGGCGTTGGGAGACAACGTCTCCGCGCAGGGACCGGGTTGGCGGGCGGCCGGTGACGGCGAGTTCGATCCGGTCGGGAACCGGGGTGAGCCGTCGTGCCCAGTCCTGAGCGGCGGTGTCCGGCAGAGACCGTTGCCGGTGGGCGAATTCGCGGTAGTCGCCGCCGGTCGCGGTGCCCTCGCCGGCGTAGCCCGCGGCGAGGTCGCGGAAGATCAGCCGCATCGACCAGCCGTCGACGGCGAGGTGGTGGGCGACGATCAGCAGCAGCCACTCGTCGTCGGTCACCTGGTATGTGCGGACCCGCAGCAGCCTGCCCGCGGCCACGCCGAGTGGCGCGCGGGCGGCCCGGGTGGCCAGCCGGGTCGCTTCCGGCCAGTCCCGCGCGGTCACGTGGGCGATGTCGGCGGCGACCGGGACGACGGTCGCGGACGGAAGGTCTTCCTCGTAACGGGTTCGCAGCGCGGGATGCCGGCCGACGACCGCGCGGACGGCCGTGCCCAGCGCCGCAAGGTCGAGCTTTCCATTGACCCGGAACGCGTTCACGACGTGGTAGGCCGGGCTGTCCGGGTGGTAGCGCCAGCCGAGCCAGAGCATTTCCTCGCCGTGGGAGAGCGTTCCGGACGCCATCGAAGTTCCGGTCGCCCGATCCGGTACCGCGGGCGGTTCGTCGGTCAGCAGCTCGGCGAGCGCGCGGGTGGAGGCGCCGTCCAGCAACGCTTCCAGCAAGGTTTCCTCGGTGCCCGGGGATGTCGCGAGCAGGCCGGCCGCCTTCACCGCGCGCAGGGAGTCGCCGCCCAGGGCGCGGAACCCGTCGTCCGGGCCGACGTGTTCGCGGCCGAGCACCTCGGCGATGACCTGGCCGACCGCCGCGAGCCGTGCCTCGTCCACCTCCGGCATGTGGCCGCCTCCTACAGCCCGCGGTGGCTGAGCTCGCGCGCGGACACCTGGGTGAGCACTTCCCGTTCGGCGCCGTACGGGTCGAGCCGCAGTTCGCAGGTGGTGTCGATGACCATCGTGGGCCGGTCGCCAATGCGGTAGGCGGGCCAGTGCGGCAGGCCGGAGTGGTTGGGGTTCCCGGTGCGGGCGAACGCGATCAGGGCCTTGCTCATCCGGTCGGCCAGTGCCCGGCGGTCCGGGCCGTCGCCGGTGATCGGGGCCGCGTCGACGTTGTTGAACCAGAACGGCGAGTCGAGGATGTGGGTGGCGCCGTACTTCCCGCCGTGGACCGGGCTTTCCCAGGTGAACAGGTAGGTGTAGACGGGGTTGGTGCCGTGGGTGACGTGCCCGTCGGCGATCCGCAGGGTGGCGACCCTGGTGGAGTCCGACCAGATCGCGAGCATGACGTCGCCGGGAGTGGCGCCGGGCCGGCGGCTCCAGTAGGTGTCCAGGACGGTCTCGCCGTAGTCGCCCATCATGGTCTGGGCGATCTGGCGGGCTTGTGGTTCGTCGAGTCCGGCGGCCATGTCCGCGGCCAGCAGGGTGAACTCGTCCTTGGTGCTGCCGAGCATCAGCGGGATGTCCATCGCGTCGCCGCGCACGGCGATGTTCAGCGGGCTGTCGGTCAGGTGCAGGCCGTCGATCACCGGCCCGAACCGGAACGAGCCGCCGAAGGTGAACTCGCCGAGCCGGGCGCTGGCGGCGATCTGGGCGCGGACCAGCCTGCTGGCCCGGATCTCCCGCAGTGGTGCCAGGTCGTCGCCGCGGCTGAACCCGAGTTCCTTGACGATCGTCTCGGCGACCGTGGTCGCCTGCCCGGGCTGGACACCGGAGGAACCGCCGACGCTGATGGTGAACGCGCGGTGGAACATGCCGCGTGACTCGGGCAGGGCCATCAGGCCGGTCACCACGCCCGCGCCGGCCGAGTCGCCGACCATGGTCACGTTGCCGGGGTCGCCGCCGAACGCGGCGATGTTGTCCCGGACCCAGCCCAGCGCGGCCAGGACGTCGAGCAGGCCGATGTTGCCGGAGTGGGCGAAGTCGGGGCCGCCGAGTTCGGCGAGGTAGAGGAAGCCGAGCACGCCAAGGCGGTAGGTCAGGCTGACGACCACGGCGTCGCCGTCGCGGGCGAGGTTCGCGCCGTCGTACATGGGCCAGGACGCCCAGCCGAACTGGAACGCGCCCGCGTGCAGGTGCACGATCACCGGCCGGTTCGCCGGGCCGTCCAGGCCGGCGCTCCACACGTTGACCGTGAGCATGTCCTCGCTCTGCGGGTGTTTCAGGGGCGCGTCGAACAGGGCGGCCAGGATCGGCGCGTCGCCGGGGCGCAGCGCGGTCGGCAACTGCGGGCTGGCCGGACCGAACTCGGTCGCGTCGCGCACCCCGGTCCACGCCGCGGCGGGCCGGGGTGGCGCGAACCGCCCGTCGCCGGTGGTCGTGGCGCCGTACGGGATGCCCTTGAACACGTGCACACCATCGACGACAGCGCCCCGCACCCGGCCGTTCGCGGTGGACACCTCGGTCGTCATCAACTGGCCTCCCGTGTCGGATTCCCCAGCCACATCAACACAGTCATCGGGCGGACGGCCCCACGAACCGGAGAATAACCACCGCCGCACGGGCCGGATAGGGCACGCGATCGCACGCGACTGTCCACAGAGGACGTCCAGCTGCGGCCGGCGTGCAACTGCGTGTTCCACGCGGTTGCACGCGGGCTAGGCTCGCGGTCGTGCAGCCACCTCTTGTCAGCGGAACTCCCGCGAGCCCCGGTATCGCGACGGGCCGGGCGCGGGTGTACCGCGACAACCCGGCCGGCGCGGAGCTGGCCGCCGGGGACATCCTGGTCACGGTGATCACCGATCCGCTGACCTTCGCGGACATGATCGAGCACGCCGCCGCGCTGGTCACCGACCGCGGCGGGCTGGCCTCCCATCCGGCGATCCTGGCCAGGGAACTGGGTATTCCCTGCGTCGTGGGCACCAGGACGGGCACCGACGTGATCACCGACGGCATGCGGATCGTCGTGGACGGCACCGCGGGCACGGTGCACGCCGCCGGCTGAGCTCAGTTGCCGACCTCGCCGAAGCGCCGGTCCAGGTAGCTCCCGGTGGTGATCGGCTCGTAGAGGTTCGCGGCGGGGCCGCCGATCGGTTCGATCACCACCTCGAAGCTGGTGGCGTAGAAGAACGCGACCGAGTACCGGTCCTGGTCCCGGGGGCTGAGCACGCGATGCGGGGTGGCGGGCAGCAGCCCATTGGTCCACCTGGTGAGCATCTCCCCCGCGTTGAGGACGAACGCGCCGGGCACCGGCCGGACGTCGATCCAGCCGCCCCGCGGGCCGCGCACCTGCAGTCCGCCAACACTGTCCTGGGCGAGCACGGTCACGGCTTCGTAGTCGCTGTGCCGTCCCACGCTCAGCGAGCCTTCGGGCAGGTGCGGCTGTTGTGGATAGTGCAGCAACCGCAGCAGGGCGTGCGGTTCGCGGCATCGCTCCAGGAAGAAGTCCGCGGGCTGGTCCAAGGCGACCGCGATCGCGCTGAGCACGCTGTCGGCGAGTGACCGGACCGCGGCCCGGTAACGCTCCACATCGGACCGGAACCGGTCCAGGCGCGGCCACAGGTTCGCGGTGGTCCGCAGGGCACGGCCCGGCCCCTGGTACGTGTCCGGCAGGTCGAGGCCGAGGTCGAAGGTCTCGTAGCGCGGGCCGGGGCCGGGTGTCTCGTCGAGCCGGACGTGGCCGCGGCAGTGGCCGGCGTGCCGGTTGTGCACAATGTCGAGTTCCTCGTCGCCCAACGCGAACAGCCGCTGGGCGGCGTCGAAAACGGCTGTGCGTGTCGTTTCCGCCACGCCGTGCCCGGTGATCTGCGCGAACCCGGTGTCCCGGAACGCTTCCAGCAGCCTCCGTGCGACGTTCTCGTCCCGGTGCTCCCGCCAGCCGGCGAGGTCGATCAGCGCGATACCGTCCGAGACAGAGGTCATGGCGCGAATTCTGGCAACGCGGTGCCGTCGCGGCAACCAGGATCCGTTGCCCGGTAACCTATTCCGGGTAGGTGAGGCGGCCGGTCAGCGCGGTGGCGGCGTTGGCGTCGAGCAGCCGGTCGTTGGAGACCATGACCTGCGCCGAGTAGAGGTCGCGCAGGATCCGGGCGATGGACAGCGGCCCGTCCTCCTGGTAGCCGGGGAAGCCGCACATGGCCATGGCCTGCTGGGCGATGGTGACGGCGTTGGTGGACGCGGCCAGTTTCAACGCGTTCAACCGGGCGGCGAACCGTCTGCCGGGGATCCGCTGCCCGGCCCAGACCTCCTCACACCACCTGACGGCGTCGGCGAGCTGGGTCTCCAGGCCGAGCAGGAGCTGGTCGCCCCAGGCCATCCGGTGGTCCAGGACGGTGGTGCCGGACCGTTTTCCCCGGGTGTCCACGGCTTTCGCGGCCCGGTCGAGCGCCTCGGTGGCCAGGCCGATCCACACCGCCGACCACAGGATCTGGGACATCGGGACCAGGGTGCGGCTCTTGACCGTCCGGAATGGATCGCCGAGGACCTGGCCAGGCTCGAACTCGGCCTTGATCCGCAACGGCGGGCTGCAGGTGCCGCGCATGCCCATCGGGTTCCAGGTCCCCGTCCTGGTCAGCTCGACCTGGTCGCGGCGAACCACGACGGCGACGATGTCGTCCGGTTCGGCGTCGGGGGCGCGCCGGGCGAGGATCAGGAACGCGCCGGCGTGTTCGCCGTAGGACACCGTGAGGGCTTCCTTTTCCAGGCTGCGGCCGTTGTGGATGGCGGCGTTCGCCCGGGACAGCTCGGCGCCCATGCCTTTCTCGCTCGTGACCGACGCCAGCAGCTGGTTGCCGGAGACCACAGTGGACACCACGTCCGCCGGTCCGCCGTGGCGGACCGCGCAGGCCAGCATGATCTGGTGCATGGCCCAGATCATCGCGGTGGAGCCACATCCGCGTGCCAGCTCCGTCGCCACCTGGGCCAGAACGGACAACCCGAGGCCGAGCCCGCCCGCCGTCTCGGGGACGACCGCGGCCAGCAGCCGGTTGCCGGCGAGCGCCGAGACCGCGTCGGCGGGGAATTCCGCGTTGCGGTCGGCTTCGCCGGCGTGGCCGGCCGCGAGGACCGCGACCTTCCGCGCGGACACGAGGGCGTCGTTGTCGGGCAGCCTGAATCGCACGGGTGACAGAGATTTGGTCATGGAAGTGCCGATCTCCCCACTGGGCAACAACTGTGGCGGGCAAGCGGGAAATGTGCAGCTGCCGCAGTGTTGCACGACTCCGGCCGGCACCGCCAAGTTCAGCGGCTCGGTGGTTCGGCCGCGCAGTGGTTCACAGACCCAGTGCCCGCCGCAGGAACGGCGCCATCGCGCTGTGCTCGTTGCCCGCGATGTCCTCCGGTGTGCCTTGGGCGACGATCCTGCCGCCGTCGGCGCCGCTGCCGGGTCCGAGGTCGACGACCCAGTCCGCGGCGGCGATCACGTCGGCGTTGTGCTCGATGACGATCATGGTGTGGCCGGCGTCGACGAGCCGGTGCAGGAACTCGACCAGCACGGCCACGTCGACGGCGTGCAGCCCGCTGGTCGGCTCGTCGAGGATGTAGAGCGTGGGTGCGTCCCGGCTGTCGCGGCACAGTTCGCGGGCGAGCTTGAGGCGTTGTGCCTCGCCGCCGCTGAGGGTGACGGCGCTCTGGCCGAGGCGCAGGTAGCCGAGGCCGATGTCGCCGAGCACCTCGAGCACGTGGCCGATCTTGGGTTCGTCGGCGAAGACGTCGATGGCGGTGCTGACGTCGAGGTCGAGAATGTCGGCGATGGAGTGCCCGTTCCATTTGGCCGCGAGGACATCGTCGTTGTAGCGCCGTCCGGCGCACCGCGGGCACGGGACGGCGACGTCGGGCAGGAAGTGCAGTTCCATGGTCTGTTCGCCGCTGCCTCGGCAGGTCCAGCATCGGCCTGCCTCGGCGTTGAACGAGAAGTTCGCGGTGGACCAGCGGTTGGTGACCGATACCGGCAGCCGGGCGAACAGCCTGCGGATGTCGTCGAAGATGCCGACGTAGGTGGCGGGGATGGACCGTGAGTTGCGGCCCATCGGGTCCTGTGCGGCGCTGACCAGGCGGTTGAACGAGTCGTACCCGGTCAGTTCGGTGAACGGGCCGGATGGGACGCGGCCGGTGTCGATGGCGAGCGTGGCGGCGCGCTGGAGCAGGCCGCTGACCAGGGAGCTCTTGCCGCTGCCGCTGGGCCCGGTGACGCAGGTGAGCAGCCCACGCGGGAAGTGGGCGGTGACGTCCCGCAGGTTGTGCAGGCGCGCCCCGGTGATGGTGAGGTCTTCGCCGGGGCGTGGCGCGCGGCGTTCGGTGGTGCGGCCGATGACGAGTTCGCCGCGCAGGTAGCGGGCGGTCGCGGTGTCGCCGGAGCGGATCAGCTCGGCCGGGGAGCCGGTGGCCACGATCCGGCCGCCGAGTTCACCGGCGCCGGGACCGACGTCGACCAGGTTGTCCGCGCCGCGCATGACTTCGGCGTCGTGCTCGACGACGATGACCGTGTTCCCGAGGTCGCACAGCCTGCGCAGGCTCGTGGTCAGCCGGCCGGTGTCGGCGGGGTGCAGGCCGACCGAGGGTTCGTCGAGGACGTAGACGAGGTCGATCAGGGTGCTGCCGAGTTGTTTGGCGATCCGCAGCCGCTGTCCCTCGCCCGCCGACAGGGTCGGCACCGGGCGGTCGAGGGCGAGGTAGCCGAGGCCGACCTGCAGGACGTGCTCGGTCCTGCGGCGCAGTTCGGCGTCGATCTGTTTGACCGCGGCCGCGACGATCGGCGGCATGTCGAGCGCGAGCACCCCGTCGAGCCAGGCGGGCAGTTCCCGCACCGGGCGGCCCATCGTGCGCACGATGGTGTCGCCGTTGAGCCGCACAGCGAGCGCGTCGGGGGTCAGTCTGCTGCCGCCGCATTCCGTGCAGGGCACGGCGATCATGTACTGCTGGTAGAACTCCTTGCGGTCCAGGGTGGAGGCGCCGCGGAACAGCCGCTCGATGTTCGGCGTGAGCCCGGTGTCGGTGCGGCCGGCAAGGTAGGCCTTGACCTCGTCGGACAGCGGGTGTTCGGTGCGGCCGCGCAGGATCAGCTCCCGCAGCGCGGGCGAGAGGTCCCGCCAGACGGTGTCCACTGTGGAGCCGAACAGGCCGAGGAGCTTGGGCAGTTCCTGCATCGGCCAGTAGGTCTTCTTGGGTTCGCGGCGGCGGTCGCCGTAGAACGACAGGGCGCCGGCCCGGATGGAGGCGTCCTCGTCGGCCACGAGCAGATCGTCGGACACCTCGAACCGGTTGCCGAGGCCTTCGCAGGCCGGGCACATGCCCTCGGGTGAGTTGGGGCTGAAGAACTGCGAGGAGGTGGCCAGCGCGACCCGGCCGCAGTGTTCGCAGATCCAGCCGCTGTCGAGGTACCGGACCGGTTGCCCGGCGGGTTCGACCGCGACGAGCGCGTCGGGGGTGCGCATGGCGTAGGCGAAACACTTGCGCAGGACGGCGATCAGCTCGTCGGTGGTCCGCTCCCCCGGCTGGCTGGACAGTTGCTTGCGCACGACCTCGCCGGTGGCCAGGGAGGACCTTTTGACCAGGCTGATCACCGCCGGACGGCTGCCGATGGCCGCGATGGCGGCGGCGATCAGCTCGTCGGGGCTGCGCGGGGCGACGTCGTTGCCACAGGTCAGGCAGGAGTGTTCGCCTGCGCGGGAGTAGAGCAGGCGGATCAGGTTGCCGATCTCGGTGATGCTGCCGACGGTCGAGCGGGGGTTGCGGCCGGGGATGTGCTGGCGGACCGCGATCGCCGGGCCGAGGCCGGTGATCGCGGTGACCTTGGGCTTGGGCAGCTGGTCGAAGCCGCGCCGCTGGAACGGTGACAGGCTTTCCAGGTACTGCCGCTGCCCCTCGGCGAAGATCGTGTCGAAGGCGAGCGAGGACTTGCCGCTGCCGGACGGGCCGGTGACCACGGTGATGGCCCGGCGCGGGATCTCGACGGTGACCGAGCGGAGGTTGTTCTCGCTGGCGTCCCGGACCAGGATCGGCCGGTCCCAGTCCTGCGTTCGGCTCATTTCCGGCACAGTAGCGAAGCCGGGGCCGCGGTGCGGGAACCAGCCCCGGTTCGCGTCCGCCGGTCCACTTGCGAGAGACCGTGCAGGCGTCCAGCGTGCCAGCGATCGCCGTTGGGGACAAGGGATGCACACTTCAAGTCCTTTGTGGACTGTGATAGGCGGATCGGCCGGGTGTCCGTACGATCACCGGCATGGCTGAGTACGTCACAGTGGTCGGTCTCGGTTACGTCGGCCTGCCCCTCGCGGTGTCCCTCGCCGCGGCCGGTGTTCAAGTGGCCGGTGTCGAGGCCAACCCCGCCGTCCGGGACGCCGTCCAGGCCCGGCAGGCCCCCTTCTTCGAGCCCGGTCTCGACGAGGCACTGCGCGGGCTCCCGGACGGGATGCTCACCGTCGCCGAGTCACCGCCGACCGGCGGGCCGCCCCGCGCGATCATCATCTGTGTCGGCACCCCAACGGATCCGGAGACCCTGCGGCCCGACCTGACCCAGTTGCGGGCGGCGGCGGACGTGGCCGCCGGGCACATGGGCGAGGACACGCTGGTGGTCGTGCGAAGCACGGTCCCGGTCGGCACATCCCGGTCACTGGTGCTGCCGAGGCTTCGGGCGAAAGCCGATCGGCCGATGCTGGCGTTCTGCCCGGAACGGCTGATCCAGGGCACCGCGCTGGCCGAGATGCGCAGCCTCCCGCAGGTCATCGGCCCGCTCGACGCGCGTTCCCTGGCCGCGGCCGACTCGCTGCACTCCGCGCTGACCGAGCGGCGGGTCGCGGTGTCGTCGCCGGAGACCGCGGAGATGATCAAGCTCGTCGGCAACGCGCACACGGATCTGATCTATGGCTTCGGCAACGAGGTCGCGCTGATGGCGACCGCGCTCGGCCTGGACGCGCGCGAGGTGATCCGGTCGGCCAACGCCGGCTATCCGCGGCCGGACATCTCGCTGCCCGGGTATGTCGGCGGCAGCTGCCTGACCAAGGATCCGTACCTGTTGATCCATTCGTCGGCCGCGGCCGGGTACTCGCCGCCGATGGTGGCGGCGGCGCGGCGGCTCAACGAGGACGTTCCCGCGCGGACCGTCGAGCGGTTCACCGAGCAGCTGACCCGGTTGTCCGGGCGGCCGTTCGCGGAGTCGAAGGTCCTGGTGTGCGGGATGGCGTACAAGGGCAGGCCGGCGACCGACGATGTGCGGGGCGCGGCCAGCAGTACGGTCGCGCGGCTGCTGGGCAGTGACGTCAAGACGCTGGCCGGGCACGATTTCCTGGTCCCGGACCAGGTAGTGCGGCAGCTCGGGTTCGAGCCGATGAGCTTGGCGGATGGTCTTCGGGACACCGACGGCGCTCTGTTGCTGGTGGATCATCCCGGCTACCGGGACATCACCGCGGAGCAGGTGCGTTCGCTGATGCGGGGACCGCGTCTGGTGCTCGACATGTGGGGTATCGCCGAGGACGCGCTGGCCGGCGCCGAAGGCATCAACTACGTGCGGTTCGGCCGTGGCTGAGCGGGTGCTGATCACCGGCGGCGGCGGGTTCGTCGGTCACCACCTCGCCGCGCGGCTGCTCGCCGCCGGTGCGGAGGTCGTGATCCTGGACGACTTCTCCCGCGGCCGGCCCGACAGTGATTTCGAACGTCTGCGGCAGCACGCTCAGGTGGTGGAGCACGATCTGCGGCTGCCGATCCCCGCCGGTCTGCTGGCCGGTTGTTTCGATGGCGTGTACCACCTGGCCGCGGTCGTGGGTGTGCAGCGGACCATCGGCGACCCGGTGCATGTGTTGCGGACCAACGTGTTGTCGACGTTGAACCTGCTCGACTTCTGTTCGTCGCGGCCGCCGGGGATGTTGTTCTTCAGTTCCACCAGTGAGGTCGCCGACGGGGCGGTCGCGGCGGGCCTGTCCGGTCTGCCCGCGCCCGAGGGTGTGCCTTATGTGGCAACGGATCCGTGGGCGCCGCGGACGTCGTACTCGCTCAGCAAGGTGACCGGTGAGCTGCTGGTGATGCAGCACGCCAAGGACTTCCCGGTCCGGATCGGGCGCTACCACAACGTTTACGGTCCCCGGATGGGCAATTCCCATGTCATTCCCCAGTTCCTGCGCCGGGCGCTGGACGGGGTGGACCCGTTCCCGATCTACGGCGCCGACCAGACCCGCGCTTACTGCTACGTCGCCGACGCTGTGTCGGCGACGATCGCGGCGGCGACGTGTGCGGCGGCGCAGGTGGTGGTGAACATCGGCAATGACACCGAGGAGATCACCGCCCGGGATCTCGCCGCGCGGGTGTTCTCGGTGGTCGGGGTCGATCCCCGGGTCGAGGTCCACGCCCCGCCGCCGGGTTCGCCGGACCGGCGGCTGCCGGATCTGACCGCACTGCGCGCTTTGACCGGGTACCAGCCTCGGGTCAGCCTGGACGAGGGGTTGCGGCTGACCTCCTCGTGGTACGCGCGGTGACCAGCGTCCTGGTGACTTTCGGGGCCTACCCGGGCACGCATTCCGGGGCCGAGCGGATGGGCTGGCGGACCGCCGAACACCTTGCCCGGCACGGTTGTGATCTCACCGTCGTGACCGACTCACCGCCCGCGGCGGACGTCCGCGTTCTCCCAGCGGGCAGCCACGCACCCGCCGATCTGGTGCACGCGTTCGACTTGGGCAAGCCCGCGGCGGTCGAGCACGGCCGGCGGCTGGCCCAGCGGTATGGCGTTCCGTTCGCGTTGACCCCCGCGACCGACAGCTCGGTGTGGCCGGACCCGGCCGGCGGGGATCGGCTGTGCCGGCAGGCGGACGTGGTGTTCAGCATCACCGGCAGCGAGGACAAGGCTCTTGTGGGCAAGGGCGTAGATCCGGGGCGGATCGTGCGCATCCCGATGGCCCCCGACCTCACCGGCACGCCCGACCCGGCCGCCTTCCGCCGGACGTACGGCGTGAACGGTCCGCTGGTGTTGTTCGTCGGGCGGCGAGTCGCGTTCAAGGGCTATCGGCGGCTGCTGGAGAGCATGCCGCTGGTGTGGCGTGCCGTGCCCGAGACCGTGTTCGCCTTCGCCGGTGCCAACGCCGAACCCGGCGCCGCCGCGGCGTTCGAGCGGCGTGCCGATCGCCGGCTGCTCGACCTCGGGGTCGTGCACGAGCACCTCAAGCGGGACGCGATCGCGGCGGCCGACCTGCTGTGCCTGCCGTCGAGCGCGGACGTGTTCCCGGTCGTGTTCGCCGAAGCGTGGTCGATGGCCAAGCCGGTGGTCAGCGGAGACTTCCCCGGCGCCCGCGAAGTGGTCCGGCACACCGTCGACGGCCTGGTGGTACAGCCGCGCCCGGACGTGATCGCCGCCGCACTGACCGAGTTGATCACGGACTCCGCGCGGCGAACGGCGATGGGCCTCGAAGGGCTGCGCCGGGCCGAGCGTGAACTCAGCTGGACCGCAGTGGCGACCCGAGTTTCGGCCGCCTACCACAAACTCCTCCGCTGACCGGCGAACAACCGCGACCGGAGTGCGGGGCCGCACCGGTAGGCCGCCGGTGCGGGCCGTGTCACATCGCTTGCTGGCTGCGTTGTTCCAGGACTTCCGCGTACTCCTGCCACATCTCGGCGTACTGCCTGGCGATGTCGGCGACCAGCACGGTGCAGTGCGGCGGGACCGACGAGACCAGCCAGGCCTCGTCCTCGGGCCACACGGCGTGTCCGTTCAGCCAGCGCAAAAGGCGCCGGCCGGTGTCGGAGAACCGGAGCGACGGATCGTTTTTCAACGACTGCAGGGTCGTCGCCAGGCCGGTGAGCTTGCCGCGTGGGAAAGGCGGGCCGAGTTTCGGCGCGGGTTCGACCGGCTGGCTCGCCGATGTGCTGGTGTCGATGGTGGCGTCTTTGCGGTCATTGCCGGGAACAGGGTCCATTCCACGGCGGACGCGGTCGCGCACATCGCGCGCCGTGCCAACCGCTATGCCTGCCTCCTTCGCTATTTCCCGCAGGGATGCGTGCGGCTTGTCGGCCAGGACCCGGCTCGCGCGCAGCCGGCCCTGGGTCGAGTCGATCGGGCGGACCCGGCCGTCGCGGCCGATGCGCGCGGTGGGTTCTCCGTTGCCGGTGGCCGTGTTCTGCCGGATGCCGGCCACGGTGCTGTCGGCCAGCCCGACGGCCGCGGCGATGCCGCGGTCCGACCAGTCGGGGTGCCGTTCGATGACGCGCAGCGCGGCCGCTTTGCGGTCGGCCAGCGACAGCGGCAGCCCGTGGGCGAGGTTGGCCTGGACCGACAGCAGGAACGCGCGGTCCTCGTCGCCGTCGAAGAACCGGACGGCCAGGGTGCGCTCGCCGCGCAGCAGGGCCGCGCGCAGCCGGTGCTCGCCGTCGATGACCCGCATCGTGGGCCGGTGCACCAGGATCGGTGGCAGCGGGCCGGTCACCTCCGCGAGCAGCCGGGTGTGCGCGGGGTCCTCGCCGTCCAGCCGCGGCGAATCGGTCAGCTTGAGCGAACTGATGGAAACGTGCACAACCGGTTCATTGTTTTCGGAATTACCTGTATTGTCGTCAGCGGCGAACTCGTGGACACGTGTCAGGCGCCCGCCGGCTTCGGGATGTGCCATCGATAAATCCCCCAAGATTTATTGTGCAGCACAGAATGACAAGATCATTCTTACTCACGTTCGAACGGGCCGGCATTGCATGGTGAGGGTTTTGTGGCCAGCAACAAATCGATCCGTCGCCAGCCACAGCGGTAGTCGTTACCTGGCGCGATAACCTCGGCCGGAACCGCTTCCGGGCCTGTTCAAGTGCGAGTCCCGATCAGTTGCACACAACACTGAAAGCGCCGGGAATGCTCACCGGCCACTGACGGCCGGCAACCCGGACCACCGCGACCGGTCCAGCCCGGCCGGCACGACGACGTACCACTGCGGCGCCACGGCGGGTTGCGCGTCGGGCAAAGCGGCCATGACCGCCTTGTGCATTTCCGCGGGAGTGGTGGCGCGCTTCGGGTTCACCACGTAGCAGGTGTCTCGTTCGAGGTGCACCTCGTCGGCGCCGGTCGCCGCGCGGACCACCTTTTCACACCCGGCCATGAGCAGGCGGTGGCCTTCCCCGGCCCAGCCCTCCCCGTTGTCCGCGGCGCCGAGCAGCGCGGCCAGATGAGTGCGGACCTCACCGGCGGGGACATCGCGCTCGGCGCTCGCCACGATCGCCCATTCGACCGTGCGCAGCCAGGCTTCGGCCTCGGCGCGGGTCATCCGGGTGGTGTCGAGGCGGACCTGCAGCACGAACTCCGGGCCTTCCTGGGCGGCGTCGACGTAGAAGGCCAGGTTCTCGTTGCCGGTGTTGCGCAGCCAGCGGAACGTGGTCGACGTGGGGGTGGGCGCGGGGCTGGTGCTCGTTTCGCCGGCCATCAGGTTCACCACGATGGCCGAGCCGAGTTTGTCGAAGCAGACCCCGCGTTCCCATTCGGCCTGCTCGAAGAGTGCCTTCATGGCGGCGGGCGCGTAGCGGGCGCACTGCATGGAGCGCATCGACTCGGCCGCGGCGGCCCGCATCGTGTCCACGACGGTGTCCTTGATCGGCACGTGCAGGATCGCCTCCTGCGCGAGCGGGCCGGGGTAGTCCCGCCAGGCCGGGCTGAACCTGTTGCTGGAGATGGCGAACAGCGTCGCGGCGGCAAGGCCCGCGCGTGCGGCGGCCACGGCGGCGAGGCTCCCGTTCAGCATTCCGGCGCGGACGACGCGTTTGGATCGCGAGAGCCGGTCCATCGCCGCGAGCAGGGCGGACGAACGCAGTTCGCCGTACCAGAACCGGACCGGCTCTGGCGGGCAACGGTGCCGTAGCCACGCGGTGGGCAGGCAGCTCGCGTACCGGGCGCCCGCGAACTTCATCGCCTTGCGCTCGGCCGCCGCGCCTTCCTCGGAGCTTTCGAACCGGGCCAGGTCGATCGGTGAGGGCGTGCTGGGGACCACGTCCGCCGTGTCTTCGAGGGGAAGGGCGAGCAGATCGTCTTTCAGCAGCTGACGTCCCCAGCCGTCGGTGGAGAAGTGGCTGACCGCGACCGCGAGCCGCACGGCCTGCGCACCGGCCATGTACAGCACCGGCACGAACGGTTCGGCCGGTGTGGTGTCCGGGATCAGGCCCCACAGCTGGTCGCGTCCGGTGTACGAGCCACGGAACAATGCCACCCCAACGGTTCCCGAAGCGCGAACGTGCTGAACGGGCGTGCCGTCCGGGGACAGCGTGATCGCGGTCCGCAGCACGGGGTGGCGCAGAACGAAGCGGCGCACCAGATCCAGCGCGGCTTCGAGCGGGAGCGGGTGCGGGAACTCGCGTTCGAACACCATGTCCCATTCGGCGGACACCGCTCCGGTGGCGGCGATGGCGTCCCACATGAACCGCTGCGCCCAGGACAGCTGGGCGTCGCCGGAGCCCGCTCCTTCGCTGTAGTCGCAGTCGACGTACTCCATCAGTCACCCGCCAGTGCCACGGGCAGGTCCTCGATCCGGATCGCGGGGTTCTCGGTCGCCGCGGCGAGGATGGCCATCAGGTCGTCGGCCAGGCCCGCGATGGTCTTCTCGTCGAACAGGTGCCGGTTGTACTGGATCAGCCCTCCCCCGCCGTTGGCGTGCAGCTCGAAGCTCGGGTTCTCCTTGGCCAGCAGGCGGTGCTGGGCCGGGGACAGCGGTTGGCTGACCGGGTCGGGCAGGTCGTAGCGGAACCAGTCGAGCTCCAGGTCTCCGGGGTGCCGGGTGACGTCCGGCGGGACGGCGAACTGCAGCCAGGCGTGGTAGAGGTTCTGCGCCGGCCAGGGGCGTTCGGCGTCGAAACCGGGGTACAGGCTCCGGGCGATCTCCTGGAACGGTCCGACGTGGGCGTAGGCGTCCCGGGTGGTGCGGGAGACCTGGGTGACCAGTTCGGCGAAGGTGGCGGACGGGTCGACCTGGGTGCGGAAGAAGACGACGTTGTTGAACAACCCGATGAGGCTGGTGGTGGTGCTGTCGGTGCGTTGGGCGAAGATCGAGCCGACCACGATGTCGTGCCGGCCGGTCTTGCGGTGCAGCAGGGCCTGGTAGGCGCTGAGGAACACCACGTACAGGCTCACCCGGCTGCGTCTGGCCAGGCTCACGACGGCGCGGGCCAGGGCGGGGTCGATGGTCAACGCGTGGAAGGCGTAGTCGCAGCCGGCCATGGTCTCGCGTGGGCGATCCGTTGGCAGGTCGAGAGAACGCGGGGCGCCGGCGAGCCGGCGGGACCAGTACGCGACCGACTCCCCGGGGTTCCTGCCGGGGCTGGTCGCGAACTCGCGGTAGCCGCTGGGCAGCTCGGGCAGGGCGCGGCCGGAGTAGAGCGCGGTGAGTTCCTTGCGCAGCAGCCAGCCGGACCAGCCGTCGGTGACCATGTGGTGCAGGGCGATCACGAGCAGGTGGTCCTGTTCGTCCACTGTGGCCACCGAGGCGTGCATCAGCGGCCCGTTCACCAGGTCGAACGACCAGGTGTCCGCTTCGGCCGCGAGGGCGACGGCGGCTTCCTCGCGCCGGTCGGCGGGCAGGGCGGTCAGGTCCACTGGGGACAGTGTGATCGTCAGCTCGGGGGTGATCCGCAGGCGGGGCGAGGGGCCGAGGTCGGTGAACGTGATCCGCAGCGCGTCGTGCCTGCCGGCCAGGGTGTTCAGCGCGCGTTCCATCCGGGACACGTCGAACGGGCCTTTGACGCGGTACGCCAGGACCTGGTTCATCCACGTGCGGCCGGGGTCGGCCGGGTTGAGGAACCTCAGGTACTCCCACATGTGCTGCTGCGGTACCGACAGCGGGAAGGTGGTCACCGGGCGGCCTGCCCGCCGAGCAGTTCGGCCCGTTCGGCGAGCAGTTCGGCCTGTCCGGCGATGGTGGGCCGGTCGAAGATGTCCGCCACGTCGATCTCGGCCCCGGTCAAGCTCTTCGCGCGGGCGGCGATGTCGATCGCGGCCAGCGAGTCGCCGCCCAGCTCGAAGAAGTTCTCCTCGACGCCGACGGCGCCCATCTGCAGGGCCTCGGCCCAGATCCCGGCCATCACCCGTTCGGCGTCCGACCGGGGTGCGATGTGCCGGGCCGGCCCGGGCCGGTCGAGCAGCGCGAGGATGTCCTGTTCGATGATGTCGCCGCCGGCGTGCCTGGGCAGGCTGGGCAGGACCAGGATGATGGTCGGGAACTCGTGCGGGAACAGGTTTTTCCTGGCGTACAGGTGCAGATCGCGCACGGCGACGTCGTACTGGACGGTCACCGCGGCCACCGTGGCCCGGCCCAGGGCCCCGTGGCTCGTGGTGAACACCGCGGTGTCCGTTATGGCGTCATGCTGTGCGAGCACCGACTCGACCTTCCTGGCCGAGATGCTGTCGTCCATCAGGAACTGGTCCTCCGTCCGTCCACCCGAACCTCGGCTGGCAACGTCCCGTGCCGGACGGTGGCGTGTCAAGCCGTTCGACAGGCTGGCTTTCCTTGTATGCCAAGTCTTTGCCCTGCTTTACAACCGGGCCGGGGTGTGAACATACTGCCGGGCAGGCATCATCGACCGGGGATCGGGGGACCGTGCTGAGTTCCGTGGCGCACGCGCCGCATCTGCCGGAGCTGCTGCGCCGGGCCGCCGGCCGGCACGCGGTCGCGATCACCGAGAACGGCGCCGATGTCACCTACGCCCAGTTGTGGTCCGGCGTGCGGGACTTCGCCCGAACCCTTGCCGGACAAGGGATCGGACCGGGCAGCCGGGTGCTGATCACGGTACGCGGCGCCCTGCGGACGGCGCTGTCGGTCTACGCCGTGTCGTGTCTGGGTGCGACCGCTTCGGTGATCGGCGACCGGTACAGCGACGCTCAGCGGGCGATGATCGAGGCCGACTTCGCGCCACAGCTGATCCTGACCGAGCACGACGGCGACCTGGTCACCGCGGCCGGCCCGGGCGGGGATGCCGCGCAGGCCGGGAACCCCGCCTTGGTGATCTACACCTCCGGCTCGTCGGGGCGGCCGGGAGGTGTTGTCTGCCAACGGGAAGCGGTGTCGTTCAGTGTCGGCGCCATTCAGCGGGTGCTCGGCTACCGGCCGGGTGATCGGGTGCTGTCGATCCCGCCGTTCTCGTTCGATTACGGTCTGTACCAACTATTCCTGGCTGCCGTGTCGGGTGCGAGCCTCGCGGTGGCCGTCCCGGGTGACGCCCTGGCGACGTTCGCGCGGGCGAGTTCGTTGCGTCCCACCGTTCTGCCGGTGCTGCCCGCGCTCGCACGCTCGTGCATGTCGCTTGCCGCCCGGTGGCCGGCTTCGGTTCGCGATGGTGTTCGCCTGATCACCAGTACGGGCGCGCATTGGGATGACGACACGCGTGCGGCGTTGCGTGACTTGTTTCCCAACACAGGGTTGGTGTCGATGTACGGGCTCACCGAGTGTAAGCGGGCGACGATCTCCGCGGTGGACGAGGATCTGGCGGCGCCGGGCACAGTCGGCCGTCCGCTGCCCGGCACGGCGGTGTGGATCGAGGGCGCGGACGGGCGACCGGCGGCGCGAGGCGAGATCGGTCAGGTGATCGTGCGGGGTCCGCACGTGATGTCCGGCTATTGGAACGATCCTGGCCGCACGCGAGCCACTTTCCGGGAACGCCAGGGCATCCGCGAGCTGGTGACCGGTGACGACGGTCATTTCGATGCCGAGGGCCGGTTGTACGTGCACGGCAGGCGGGACGGGCAGGTCAAGATCCGCGGGACCAGGGTGTCGGCCGCCGAGATCGAGCGTGCGGCGGCCGGGCTCGAGACGGTCGGCGCGGCCGCGCTGGTGGCCGGCCGGGCGGGCGAACCGGTGCTGTACGTGGAAGGCACCGCGACGCGAGCCGATGTCCGGCGGCACCTTGGGGAGTTGGTGGGCACGTGGAAGGTGCCCAACGACATCCGGGTGCTGGACCGGTTGCCGGTCAACGACCGCGGCAAGGTCGATCTGGCCGCGTTGCGCGGGCTCGCCGAGGCACAGGAGCGCTGACATGTCTCTTCCGGCCGACGATGTGCTCGCTCTGGTGGCGGAGGTGGGCAGCCCGTTCTACGTCTATGACCTGGCCGAGGTGCGTGCCTCGGCGGCACGGTTGCGGGGCGCGCTGCCCGAGGGCGCGCGGGTGTTCTACTCGCTGAAGGCCAACCCGCATCCGGAGGTCGTGGCGACCTGCCTGAAGTCCGGGCTGGGGGTCGAGGTGAGCAGCGAGGGTGAGTGGTCGTCGGTCCCGGCCGGGACGCCGTCGTCGTCGATCATCTACTCGGGTCCGGGCAAGACCGCGGCGCAGCTGGCCGAGTTCGCGCGGCGGTGGGGTGGCTATGTCACCGCGGAAAGCCTCCGGGAACTGACGCAGGTGCGACGGCTCGGTGGGTTCGCCGGGATCTTGTTGCGGGTCAACGTGACCTCGGACCGGCGGGGCGCGTCGCTGACGATGTCGGGGCGGCCGAGCCAGTTCGGGATCGATGATGTGGAGCTGTTGCGGGACTGGGCCGTGCACGACCTGAGCGCCGGGGACATCGCCGGGTTCCAGGTTTACGCGATGTCCAACCAGCCGGACGTCGAGGTGATCGCGGGCGCGGCCGGTGATGCGTTGCGGTTCGTGCGGGACTGCGCTGAGCTGCACGGGTTCCGGCCGTCGGTGCTCGATCTCGGCGGCGGGTTCGCCGCGCCGTTCGGCCGGGCCGGCCGGTCGAGCCTCGATGGGCTGCGCACCGCGCTGCGGTCCGAACTGGACGGTGTGCCCGCGGCGGCGGAGGCGGCGCTGGTGTTCGAGTCCGGGCGGTTCCTCAGCGCCCCGGCCGGCACGCTGTACGCGACGGTGCTGGATGTGAAGTGCTCCAAGGGCAAGCGGTACGTCGTGCTGGACGCGGGCGTGAACGCCGTGGCGGGCTTGCAGGCCAGCGGGCGGACGCTGCCGGCGTCGCTGGATGTCGAGGTGGCGCATCGCGGGTCGGCCGCGGGTGGGAGCCGGCCGGTGGTGGTGACCGGGCCGTTGTGCACGCCGTTCGATGTGCTCAACCGGGAGATCGAGCTGGATGTGGCGGCCGGGGACATCGTGCGGGTGCCGAACGTGGGCGCGTACGGGCTTTCCGCCGCCGCGGTGGGTTTTCTGTCGCGGCGGTTGCCCGCCGAGGTGGTTGTGGACGGTCAGCGCGTGCTGAGTGCGACGAGAGTGACGATGGTGCGAGGTGCCTGTGGCTGACGTAGACGGTGTGACCGCGCGGGCCGAGTCGGCGATCCGCCGGGTGTGCGGGATCGGCGAGGCGGTGGACCTGCCGCCGCAGGCCCCGTTGTGGGAGATGGGGATGGACTCGCTGCGGGTGGTGGAGCTGGTGACGTTGCTGGAGGACGAGCTGGACTTCTTCTTCCCGGACGAGTACCTGACCGGGGACACGTTCGCGACCGTCGAGTCGACGCTCGAGGTGGTGCGGAGGTTCGCGACATGACCCTGCCGTCCGCGCTCACCGAGGCCATCGAACGCATCGGCCAACGCGCCCCAGAGGCCGACGCCGAGGCGGTGTTCCCGTCGGAGACGGTCGCCGATCTGGCCGGGAGCGGCTTGCTGCGGGCGATGGTCCCACGGCAGGACGGTGGCCTCGAGTTCACCGATGCCCGGTTCTGCGCCGTCGCGATGAGCCTGGGAGCGGCGTGCCTGTCGACCGCGTATGTCTGGGTGATGCACTGCCAGCAGGCGGATCTGGTGTTCCGGCACGGCTCTCCCCTGGTCCGCAAGGCCGCCCGGAAGGTGATCGAGGACGGCGGCCTGCTGTGCTCGGTCACCACTGAGCGGCCCGGTCCGGACACGTTGTTCCCCGGCATCGACGCGGCGGTCACGGCGCTGGTGCCGGGGAGTTCGCCGGGGTCTTGGTGGTTGCGGCGGGAGGCGCCGGTCGTGTCCGCGGCCCGGCACGCGCAGGCGTTCCTGGTGACCGCGGGGCGGCGGGACTCCGATGCGGTCGCGATGGCGTGGGTGCCCACCTCCGCCGTGGTCGGCGGGCAGGCGGGACTGCGGAAAAGCACACCGCTGACCGGTATGCGGGCCACCGAGAACCGTTCGCTCGTGGTAGCGGCCGATGGTGACGAGGACCTGCTGATCGGTGGGGCGGACGGGTTCCGCGGTGCGGCGAAGGCGCGCTGGAGCAGGCTCGCGCACCTGGGTTGGTCGGCGTCCTGGGTCGGGGCGGCCGCGCAGGTCGTCGAGGAGGCCACCGGCGGGCCCGCGCGCAAGCGGTTCGCCCGCAGGCAGGCGGTCGGCACGATCCCGCGGGCCTCGCTCGCCGCGACGGTGTGGGAGCTGGAGTCGGTGACGGGTGCTTTGCTTCGCCACCAACGGGAACTGCCCGGCGAGACGGGCAGTGACCGGGTGGACGAGCACATCACCGTCCGGTCGAACCTGCTGAAGGCGGGCGCGTCGGAGACGTGTTTCCGGGTCGTGGACCGGGTTGTCGCCGATATCGGTGCGCCCGCGCTGGTGCCGGGGAGCAGCATCGAGCGGCACTGGCGTGATCTGCGGATGGCCGCGCTGGTCACCCGCAATGACGCGTTGCTGGTCAGTGCGGGCAGCCTGTTGTCGTTGCGTGCGTACCGGTCGCGGCCGCTGATCGACCAGTTGTGGGCGGGCTGAGCCGGCGCAGCGCGCGGGCCTCGATCTCGAAGCGCCGGGCGGCTTCCAGCCAGGAGGTGGCGTGGCCGGCTGGGTCGAGGGCCCGGCCGATCAGCTCCTGCAGGGCGACCTCGGGTGTCCGGTGTTTGCCGATCATGTAGGTGAGGTTGCGGGTGAACTGGGCGTACTTGTCCGCGTCGATGTGCTGGGCCTGCTGGTGGTAGGTGGTCGCGGCGGGGTTCCAGGCGAAGGTCATCCCGCGCTGGTGCATGCGGTAGCCCAGTTCGCAGTCCTCCAGGCCCCAGCCGGTGAACGCCTCGTCGAAGCCGCCCACGGCGCGCAGGTGCTCGGTGCGCACGGACACGTTGCAGCTGAACATGAGGTGCCAGCGGATCGCGAGCTCGTTCAGGTCGGCGGACAGTTCGGCCAGCAGCAGCTCGCGGTCGTCGCCGCGGGCCACCGGCGGCACGGCGTCGAGGGTGAACCCGCGGGCGAGCCGGTCTTCGTCGATGGGCCCGTCGGCGAGTTCGTGCCGCGGGCCGATCACCACGAGGTCGTCGCGCTGCCGGTGGGCATGGATGTGTGCGGCGATGAACGCCGGACCGACGAGTTGGTCCGCGTCGAGCAGGACGATCAGCTCGCCGGTCGCCTCGGCGATACCGGCGTTGCGCGCCGCGGCCCGGCCCGACCGCGTCAAGCGCACACACTTGGCGGGCGCGGCGATCGTGTCGCCGGTGCCGTCGGTGGAGCCGTCGTCGACGACCACCACATCCATCCGGTCGGCTGGGTCGACGACGGTGTGCGCGAGCGTGGTCAGCAAGCGCCGCAACCGGTTCCGCTCGTTCCAGGCCGGGATGACGACGCTGACCCGCACGTCAGCCCACGTTCGACTGCCGGACCTCCACCGCGTGGCCGGCCGGTGCCATGCCGGTGCGGGTTCCGGTGATCCGCAGGGCCACCAGGGCGGTCTTGAGGATGCCCAGGTCGCGTGGTGAGGAGACGGACAGCCCGGTCAGCTCCTGCACCCGCCGCAGCCGGTAGTTCAGCGTGTTCGGGTGGATGTAGAGCCGCCGGGCCAGTTCCCGGCGTTCGCAGTCGCTCTCCAGGAACGCCTCCAGCGTCTCCACGACCTGTTCGCCGAGGTCGACCACGGGCGCCACCTTGGTCGCCAGCCGGTGGGCCAGGTCGCGGGAGCGCAGCAGCATCGCCTCGATCAGCAGGTCGTCCAGCCGGTAGAGCCCGGGCCGGACCCGGCCGAGCGCCGCGACCGTGGCCACGGTCTCGCGGGCCTCGCGGACGGCGGCGGGGATGTCGGTGAGCATCTCGGGCAGCACGTACCCGGCGACCAGGGGGATGCGCAGCGCGTCGAACGCGGCCTGGGCGGCGGCGGTGGGGCCGGCGTGGGCGGTCGCGGGGTGTGGTGAGCCGTCCGGGACCAGCAGCACGACGACGTCTTGCTGTTCGACGACGAGCCAGTCCGCGCCGGTCTTCTCATGGACGTGGCGGATGTGGTCGGCGACCGAGGCGTCCCCGGCGACGCAGGGGTGTTTGCCCACGACGATGACGGCGTAGGTGGCGCTGTTCATGCCGCCGGCGTCCGGCCGTTCGCCGCGCAGCAGCGCCAGGGTCAGCTCGCGGCGGCGGACCGAGGAGTCCTCGGCGCCGGACTGCGCTTTTCGTTCGCCGCGGTTGATCGCGTCCTGAATGTGATGGCTGCCGCTGAAAAAGGCCGCGGCGCCCTTGACCAGCAGTTCCTTTTCGGCCTCGTTGGCGCGGTCGGACAGGGCCGCCCACGTCTGCGAGGCGGTGGCTTTGCAGATCGCCCGCAGCAGAGTCCGCGAGATACCGTCATTCAATGCGGGCCGGACGAGCGCGTTCTCGATCTCGCACTCGGTGTACTTCGTTTCGAACAGGCTTTGCACGATCATCGCCACAATGCGGTGCACGCTCGCGTGAAGCGCGCCGGGTTCGAGCTGTCTGCATTTGTCGAGGTTCTTGCGCAGCCACTCGACTGTGCTGGCCGCAATTGCCTGCGCATTCGACAGGGTGTGCTCGACCACCAGCCGAAGACCTGCCCAGTTGGTTGAAAGTGCTGCCGACCGCATGATTCCCCCGCAAACGAAGTGCAGCTCAATTCAATCGTGCACGCGAAAAGCCGTTCGCCGGCTGGTTAATTTGTCGTCGGCACTCCCCAGTAGCCACCTGACAACATCCCTGATGTCATAACAAGTGGTCATCATGCCGCATACCGGGCACCAGCACAAGGGAGCCAATCAGTCAAGAATTAGGTAAGGACGAGACAATTCAGTTACCTATTGCGCGGGCCTGGCCGACACCCATAGGATGATCAGCCGGTTCGCCGATCCGCATTCGGTCTGGGGTGTGCGGATGCGGGTACGGGGATGGCGCGAATTCGATCCAATCGAGCGACTGTCCGCGACGTGTGTTATTGGTGACCGCTGGGGGGATATTGAAGACGGTCGAGGTCAGCGACCTGACGAAGCACTTCAGGATCCGGCGCAGGGACGAGCGTTCCGGTCCGGTCCGGAATCTGTTCCGCCCGGCCTGGGACATCCACGTGGCGGTGTCCGGGTTGTCGTTCGGCCTGGCCGAGGGCGAGATAGTCGGGCTGCTGGGCTCGAACGGGGCCGGCAAGTCGACGACGATGAAGTGCCTCTGCGGCATTCTCGCGCCGACCAGCGGGTTCGTCCGGGTGGCCGGCCTGGACCCGTTCCGCGACCGCAAGCGGGTGGCGCGTGAGCTGGGTGTGGTGTTCGGGCAGAAGACGACGCTGTGGTGGGACGTGCCGGTGATCGACACCTACCGGTTGCTGCGGCACGTGTACGAGGTCTCGGCCGCGGACTTCGACAGGATGATGGACACAGTGACCGAGGTCCTCGGGCTGGCCGAGTTCCTGAACACCCCGGTCCGCCAGCTGAGCCTGGGCCAGCGGGTGCGCGCCGATCTGGCGGCGGCGTTCCTGCACCGGCCGCGGGTGCTGTTCCTGGACGAGCCGACGATCGGCCTGGACATCGCGGCGAAGAGCCGGCTGCGGGAGTTCGTCAAGCAGATCCGCGACGAGACCGGCGTGACGATCCTGCTGACCACGCACGACCTGCAGGACATCGAGCTGCTCAGCGACCGGATCGTGCTGATCGACCGCGGCGGCAAGCTGTTCGAGGGCACGCTGGCCGAGACGATCGCCCGGTTCGCGCCGTACACGACTGTGCGGCTGGAACTGTCGCAGGACGTCCCCGGGGAGATCCGGGTGCCCGGCGCGGTCGTCGAACGCGACAGCGAACTGTCGGTGCGCGTCCGGTTCCGCCGCGACGACCTGCCGATCACCGAGGTCACCGGCTATGTGATGCGGCACTACCCGGTGCGGGACTTCACCGTCGGCGAGCCGCAGATCGAGGACATCGTCCGGGAGATCTACGACGACACCCCGAAGGCCGCCGTGGTTCCCAAGGTGCTGGACGGCTCCCGGTGACCGCGCCGGCGGACACCTGGGCGCCGCGCTGGCTGGTGCTGATGCGGGCGTTCGCCCGCCAGGGGGCCAGCCGCAGGCTGGCCTACCCGGCCGGCTACTGGGTGCACCTGCTGAACACGTTGATCAAGATGTTCGGCGTGGTCACCGTCTGGTCGGTGCTGTATTCGGTGTCCCCCGGCAGTTTCCCGATCCCGCTGCCGGACATGATCGCCTATGGCGCGGTGTCGGCGATCCTGAGCGAGCTGCTGGGCTGGTGGGACGGGCCGCACTACCTGATCGCGAAACGGGTGCGGACCGGGCTGATCACCGGCGACCTGCTGCGCCCGATGTCGTTGCCGTACCAGCTGTTCTGCCTGTGGCTCGGCGAGTCCCTGGTGGTGCTGGGGCTGGTCGTGCTGCCGGTCGTGGCGGTGGCCGCGGTGGCGTTCGGCATCGGCGGCCCGGCGAGCACGCTGGCGGGCGCGCAGTTCGCGGTCAGCGTGGTGTTGTCGTTCGTGCTGGTGTTCTGCCTGAACTTCCTGGTCGGGCTGCTGGTCATGCTCACCCTGAACCTCTACGGCCTGATGGTGCTCTACCACTCGGTCATCACCATGCTGTCCGGTGTGTGGATCCCGCTGTGGCTGTACCCCCAGTGGTTGAGCGACCTGACCATGGTGCTGCCGTTCCGTTCGGTGTACTTCACGCCGCTGTCGATCTACGTCGGGTACGTCCGGGGCGGCGACGCGTGGCGGGATCTGGGCCTGCAGGTGGTGTGGACCGCGGTCGGCCTGGCCGTGATCACCGCGGCCTGGCGCGCGATCCGACGCAAGATCGTCGTGCAGGGCGGGTGAGATGACCGAGTTGCGCCGGGCGCTGCGGCACTACGGGCTCTACCTGCGCCTGGCGGTGAAGAGCCAGCGGGTCTACCGGGCCGACACGTGGCTGATGTCGGTCGGGATCATCCTGATCAACGTCATCGACATGCTGCTGCTCGGTGTGCTGCTCAGGACGTTCGTGCGGCTGGGCGGCTGGAACGTGTGGGACGTGGTGTTCCTGTACTGCATGTTCCTGATGTCGATGGGGATCCAGTCGTTGTTCACCATGCACCTGCGCGAGATCGAGGTGCACGTCCAGGACGGCACCCTCGACCAGATGCTGATCCGGCCGGTCCCGGTGCTGGTGCAGGTGCTCGGGCAGAAGGTGCACCTGAAGGACATCTCGCACATCCTGCTGGGCGTGGCCGGGGTGGTGCTGGCGGCCGACCGGCTTGGCCTGCCGTGGACGGCCGCCCGGATCGCGTACCTGGCTGTGACCGTCCTTTGTGGAGCGGCTCTGCTGATCGGGATCTCGCTGGCGTTGTGCAGCCTCGCGTTCTGGACCATGCACGCGAGCGTGTTCATGTCCGGCACGCAGGAGATCGAGGAGATCGTCCAGCACTACCCCGTGCACATCTTCGGAACCTGGTTCCTGCAACTGATCTCGACGCTGCTGCCGTTCGCGTTCGTCAACTACTACCCCTCCCGGTTGCTGCTGCACCACGAGGACGGTCTGCCGTCGTGGTTGCTGGTCGCCGGTCCGCCGGTCGCCGCAGTGGTCGTCGTCGCGATCGCCTTGCGGGTGTGGCACATGGGGTTGGCGCGTTATCAGGGTTCCGGCAGCTGAACTGCTGCCATTTCCGGCCGCCCAAGGGATGACCGCCTTGACGCTTCCACGGAAACTGACGAGAGTGAACGTCACTGCCATTGTCCTGGGGGTGGCTCGCCTGGCAGGTCTGGGAACCGTACTCACCGCACGTACGTTCTGATCCGAGACCGTTCCGGCTTCTTTCCCCTGGCAACCGACGCCGCTCGCGTTACTGTGGGGAATGGAGAGCCATGGCACAGCCCTTGCTGGCACAGCACCCGATCCATCCGAGCACAACGGACGGCACACCGCTGCGCCTGGTCCGCGGCGACGGCGCCCGCGTGTTCGACGAGGCCGGTGACGACTGGATTGATTTCGACAACGCCCGCGGTTCCGTTCTGCTCGGCCACGGGCATCCGTCCGTCGCCGAAGCCGTCGGCCGTGCCGCCCGCGGGGAGTACGGCACCACCACCGGCTGGAACCCGAGCATCGACTCGGTGCTCGACCGGATCCAGGGCCTGTGCGGCGGGCAGGTGATGGGGTTGTTCCGGTCCGGCACGGCCGGGGTGCGGGCGGCCGTCTCGGCGGTGCGCAAGGCGACCGGGAAGTCCATTGTGCTCAGTTCGGGATATCACGGCTTCGACACCATGTGGGACCCGGCGGACGAGATCTTCACGCCGAACTCCGGCGGCATCATCGACTTCTACTACGACCTGCCCATGCTGCGACGGTTACTGGCCGAGCACGGCGACTCGGTCGCCGCGGTCGTCGTGTCGGTGGAGCCGATCTACTTCGGCCAGGACTGGTTCCGGCGGCTGCGCGAGGCCACCGCGCCGTCCGGCGTGAAGGTCATCCTCGACGAGGTGAAGTCCGGCCTGCGCCACCGGCCGGGCCTGTTCGTCGACGATGACGTGCTGCGCCCTGATGTCTGGACCGTCTCAAAAGGACTCGCCAACGGCTACCCGGTGTGCGCGGTCGGCGGCGACCCGGACCTGCTCGCCCCGCTGGCGGAGATGACGTTCACCTCGTTCTTCGAACCGTCCGTGCTCGCGGCGGCCGAGGAGACGTTGCGGCTGATGGGAACCGGTGACATCCAGCGCGGGATCGCCGAGAACGGCGGAAGGTTCGTCGAGCACGCCCGGGATGTGTTCACCCGCAACGACATCCCCATCGAGGTCGCCGGATCCGGCGCGCTGTTCCAGTTCGTCTGCGCCGGCCCCGACGTCGAGGCCGAGTTCTACACGGCCACACTCGAGGAGCACTTCGTGTTCTTCCAGAGCGACCACCAGGCCCCGTCCGCGGGCCTGAGCGGCGACGTGCTCGAGGACGCCTGCGACCGGTTCACCCGGGTGGGCAAGAAACTCGCGCACCGCTTCACCGGCGTGCCGATCACCCAGAAGGCCCGCTACATCGGCGCCTGGTGGGAGATGTGCGGCCTGATGGACGTGCCGCGCAGCCCCGAGGAAACCGCGAAGTGGGCCCAGCTGCTCATTTCCGAAGCGTGACGACGGACCTGTCAGGAGGCGGCATTCCCTTGAGCGGCAACCGACCGATCACACCATCGTTCTACGAGGCGTCCGGTCCCGCGCCGGGTTCGGTGCTGACCGCCGGCCCGGCCGCCGAGACCACCGGTGCCGGCCCCGGTCCACTTCGGATCAAACTGGTCGCGTTCAACCCGGAGCGGTTCAGCTTGGCCCTCGGCTCGCTCGACGCGATCCTGTCCGAGCGGTTCGGCACCACCGTCGCGGTCGACCAGCTCATCTACGACATCGACGACCTGCGGTTCCGGCGGCTCGACCCGGCCCTGCCCATCGCCGAGATCATGCGCGACACCCCGCACGTCGTCGGCCTGTCCTGGTACACCTGGAACCACGGCTTCATGCAGCACGTCGCCCGCTCGGTCTCCCAGCGCATGCCGGGCACCACGCTCGTGGTCGGCGGACCGGAGACCCGCACGGTCTTCGAGAACGACCTGACCGCGCTGCCGGACGGGACCATCCTCGTCTTCGGCGAGGGCGAGCAGACCATGTGCGAGATCATCGAGAGGATCCAGAAGGACGGCGGCGTGCTGGACCTGCCGCCCGGCACCGGCCGGGTGACCGGCGGCGCGATCGAGCGCAGCGAGAGGATCTCCACACCGCTGCCGCTCGACCAGCTGCCCTCACCGCTGCTCACCGGTCATCTCAAGGACCCGCCGAGCACCCGGATGCCGTCCTATGCGACCACCCGGGGCTGCATCTACCGGTGTTCGTTCTGCGCCTGGCAGGACGGCATGAGCGAGCGCCAGTTCCCGCTCGACCGTGTCTTCGAGGAGCTGGACGCGTTGGCGGCCAAGGCCTACGACATGATCTGGTTCACCGACACGATCTTCGGCCGGGACGAGAGCCGCGGCCTGGCCATCATCGAGCGGCTGCGGAAATGGCCGCCCAACACGCACTTCGGCTTCGAGCTGCACGCCCAGTTCCTCACGCCGCGGCTCGCCGACGGCGTGGCCTCGCTGCCGCTGGACTTCGCCGCGATCGGCGTCCAGTCCCTGGCACCCGACGTGCTTAAGGCGACCAAGCGCAGTCCCAAGACCACCAAGCTCACCGACGCGCTCGACCTGCTCTACGAACGGTTCCCGGAGAAGCGCAAGCTGCACATCGACCTCATCTTCGGCCTGCCGGAGCAGACCCTCGCCGACTGCCTGCACGGGGTCGACGTGCTGCTGACCCGGTATCCCGAGGCGACGCTGTACTGCTCGGTGCTGCAGCTGATCCCGGGCACCGCGTTCGAGTACCTGCGCCAGCGCCCGGGCTGGGTCACCCAGCCACACGACGGCGACTTCGAGGTGGTCGAGACCCCGACCCTGACCGGGGCCGACTTCGAGCGGATCCGGGACCTGCTCGTCGGGCTGGAACTGCTCAGCGTCGCCCGGGACGCGGCCGACCCGAAGCTGCGGCTCACCGCCGAGCAGGCCGAGTCGATCGGCTGGCAGCTGCGCGGAACCCGGTTCTACCTGTGTCCCACCGGGTTCCGGCACGAGACCATCCCGTGGTCCGAAGTCGGCGAAGACGCCCAGCAGGCCCTGCTCTCGGTCGCCACGGCCTGACAGCCGCCAGCTCTTGATCAACGCCGCTTCCCGATCAGTACCGTGCCCCGGTCTCCCGCCGGGACCGGGGCACGGTGGACCGATCGGCTGTGCCCTCCGGCCTCTGGGCGCCAGGACGTCGGCACACGACAATGGCGGTACCACGGGGCTGTCTGTGCACTCCACGCTCGCCGAGGTGATCGACACCGGCTGATTCCCGTTCTATGTGCAACTTCGCAGAACTCGCAGTTGAACGCGGTGCATTGGCCGGACATCATCGGGTCAGCCGCGTACCGGGCCGCTGGAACACCAGCGACACGTTGTGGCCGCCGAACGCGAACGAGTTCGGCAACGCAGCCCCGCACAGAATCGAAACCTCGGCCACCCAGGGCCTGAAAACCCTTTGTCTACATACGACAGTGACGACGGCAGCGTCGCCCGATAGGCCCCACCCCTCGCCTTTCGCGCCAGGCAAATACGATTCCAACACGGATCACGGGATGGTCCGCGCCACCCTTCTGGTACACAGGCGCCACGAGCGGCGACCATCCACATAGGACAGGCGGTCTCCGGCGAGACGTGATTGTGCCGGAGTTCGCACCCCAACATGGCGCGCGGATACGTGCTCCTGAGACTTATCCCATGGCTCGGGGAGCATGGACCAGTGCGTCCTGAGTGCTGGGCCGGCAAGCTCGCCCTCATTCAGTCGCCATGTTGGACACGCAAAGTCATGAGCCGACGGGCAAGCCACTTCTTTGCCGCCACCGTCTACTAGGCGAGGTCATCCCATGTCCATGGCGCTGCCCGGGTTGCATCCCGTTCAGGCCCGAACAGGTAGTGAGCGTGGGTCAGTGACGCGGCCGGGCACCGCGACGCGCTGCAGTGTCGGCAAAGTTACGCGGGCCGAACCAGCGCGAGGCTGGTTCGGCCGTTGTGCGTAGCTCACACGCTGGGAGTGTGGGCTCCGCGTGCTTCGATGGCGTCGGGCAGCACGGAGTCGGGCAGGCCGACCACTTCGGCGACCTGACGGATCTCTCGTTCGAACTGGGCGCCCAGCGGCGCGGCGCCCAGCCGGTCGGTACCGGCGCTGTCCTTGATCCGGTGCAGCCGGATGGCGATCTCGCCGATCGTCTCGGGCGTCACCTCGTTGGCCGGCACCCGCGCCATGAACTCGACCGTCCTGCGCTCGGCGAGGTGGTGCGCCTGCTGCTCCGGCGGGCCGCCGGGGTTGACGAACGACCGCTGCACACCGAGATCGGGCAGCGCGCCCGCATGCACCAGCCGGTCGCCGACGGTGACTTCATAGGCGTGCGTTCCGGTGAACCTGTTCGTCTGTCCCAGCGGCCCGTCGACGAGATGACTGTCCACTACGGACAGTTGGTCGTCACGGACCCGCACGCGCAGCCGGACGTACTGCTCCGCCGGGGCGGCCACTCGCTGTTCGGCACCAGGCTTGGGCTGCTGGTCGTCGTAGCCGCCGGCCGGCTCAGCCGGGTCGGGCGCGGCGAACGCGTCCTTCGTCCGTCCGCCCTCGGCGGCGGGCATGTCGTCGGTCTTCGCGCGGCCGTCGTAGGCGGGCGGCCGGGCCTCGGACTCCGCCGGCTTGGCCGGACGGCCTTGCGCGATCCGTGGCGGTCCGCCGTTGCCGTTCCTGTCCTTCTTCATCGCCATGATCCCTTCACCAGTTCCGGCCGTAGCGGTAGTCGTGGATCCAGCGGAAATAGATCTTGTCGAGGGCGTACCCGGTCCGCCCGTCGATCACGCCGAACCAGTCGGTGTTGTGCACGTAGAGGTTCGGCCGTCCGGTGCGCCCGGCGAACCGGGCCACCTCGAACGTGTCGGACGGGCCGAGGTTCCACTCGCCGACCCAGTCACCGATGAAACTCGCCGAGAGGCCCTTGCCGGAGGAGATCATCCGGCCGAGGTACTCCTCCGACCAGTCCTGGTGGTTCCACGCCCACAGGTCGCAGATGCCGTCCGCGTCGATGTCGGCGGCGAAGAACTGGTCGTGCCGGCGCATCCCGCCCCAGCCAGGCACATCGCCGTCGTAGCGGTTCACGTAGTCCAGCCCGCCGCCGAGTGCCCGGAACATGCCGAGGTAGGGCATGGACCAGTCGTCGCCGTTGAAGATGAACACATCGCAGCAGCCGTCCCCGTCGAAGTCCCCGAGGATCAGCTTGTCGTGCCTGGCCAGACCGCCCCACCCGGGGATGTCGCCGTCGTAGCGGGCGGTCATGGTGAGACCGGCCGCCGAGGCCGCGAACAACCCGACGTAGGCCATCGACCAGTCGTCGCCGTTGAAGATCACGACGTCGTCGCTGCCGTTCCCGTCGAGGTCGCCGACGAAGAACGTGTCGTGGCGGGCCAGACCACCCCACCCGGGAATGTCCCCGTCGTAGCGGTTGGTCATCGCGAACCCGGTGCCGGTGCCGCGGATCAGCCCGACGTAGGTCATCGACCAGTCGTCGCCGTTGGCGACGAGAAGATCGTCCTTGCCGTCGCCGTCGAGGTCGGCCTTGTAGAACTTGTCGTGGGCGGCGAAACCGCCCCAGCCCGGGATGTCGCCGTCGTAGCGGGCGATGAGCCGCAGCCCGCCCGCGCCGTCGGAGGCCAGCAGACCCAGGTAGGGCATGACCCAGTCGCCGCCGTTGAAGATCGCGATCTCGTCGACGCCGTCGCCGTTGAAGTCGCCGACGATGATCTGGTCGTTCGGCTTGAACTGCCACGACCCCGGCACCCGTTCGACGCCGCTGAACGAGTGCGTGAAACCGTTGCCGTCATTGCGGAACAACTGGATCGACGTGCCGTGGTGCAGCAGGAGGTCCGACCGCCCGGTGCCGAAGAAATCACCCGCGTGGGCGCCCCGGAAATGGTGGTCGGTCTCGTGGTCGCGGGCCGTCTTGATCGAGGTGTAGCACGCCGGGCAGTAGGCCGGTGTGTTGCTGTTCATGCGGCAGTTCTCCACCGGGCGGTAGATGCCCAGATTCCTGGTTCCGCCGCCTTCGAACAAACCGGCGTCGAAGTTGCCGCTCCACCCGGCCGGGCGCGCACCCTGGTTGTAGTTGGCCGCACTGCCGACACCCGTGGGCAGCGGTGTGGAAGGCGCGATGAAACGGCCCCATTTGGTGGTCGCACGGTCGGTGTTGATTGTCAGGTTCGGCGCGCCAGGTTCACCGCCGGAGTACGTTCCGGCGACGGAGTATTCGTCGGCGAACCCGCCGATGCCGTGACCGAACTCGTGCGCGATGACGGTCCAGTCCACGCCCATCGGGACATGCGCGCGCCCGCCGCCGCCACAGCCGCCGTAGTTCGGGTTGTTCAGCACGACGAGGATCTCGTTCGCGTCCGGCACCCACTTGTTCAGCGCTGCTTGCAGCCGGGATTCGGTGTTCGGCCCGTACTCCAGCCAGCAGTGCGCCCATGACCCGTTGAAGATCATGCCCAGCGCCGTGTCGAGGATCGTCTCCGAAGCCACGGTGTCGTCGGACGCGTCCGAAGGCGTGCCGTGCGGATCATATGTGCGAGTGCTCACGCCCGAGTCCACCGATTCCAGGTTGATCCGGTAGATATTGTAGGCGCTCGCGTCCTCCGCGTAGTAATCGTGGCCGAACACGCCATTGATCAGTTTGTCCTCGACCCACTGGTTGTACGCGGGCTGGTCGGCGGCGGTGAATCCGTCACCGAGGACAACGATATTCCGCTTTGTGCCGGGCGGGCCGGCGTTACGCAATACGGTCATACTGTCAGCCATCAGTCCACCCCTCTTCAACCGCTATTCTTGCGGGTCATATCTCGGCCGGGGTGGCAGCGCTGTTACGGGGTGCGAATATGTTGGTGATTTTTCGTTAGTATCGCTAATCGGATTTCGCCGGCGTGCGGACTCGCGAATGACCAGCGAGGTGGGCACGATCTGGGTACCCGCGTCGACGACCTGGTCCACGGGCGCTTTCGCGGGAGCGGGCAGGTCGCGCACCGCGCCGGCCAGGAACGCGGCGGGCTCGTCGGCGCTGCCGACGAACAGGGCCCTCGCGGATGAGCGCCGTCTTAACAGGGCGAGAACCAGGCCGGTGACGGTCGGGTGTTCGGCCGCGAATGACACCAGCGGTCCGATCGGGGAGGTTGTCGTGGCGTGCAGCATCTGCGCGTGGACGCCGAGGGGTGAGGTGTGGTCCAGGTAGTGGGTGTCGAGGATTTTGGAGAGGCCTGCGTAGAGAAATGTGCCACCGAGGAAGACGCGTAGCGGCAGGAGTGCCCAGATCGGTGTCCGTGGTGGCGCATCGGCCTGTGGCGTTGTTTCGCCGGAGGAAGGCTTGGGGGACAAGAGAAGTCGCCTTTCATGCGGCAGGTGCGGCGATGAGAATCCCGGTGCACATTTCGTCGCTGGTGCCGTCACCCACACGACGTGTCGCGGCGGGAGTTTCTTCAGCTGCGGCAGGAGTTTGCGCAGCCCGGCGTCGTGGGTGCAGGTGACCCGGACGTCGTCTCCGGCCTTGAGGACGAAGGGAGTGCCCAACTACTTGTATTTCTGGTCGTCGAGGTTGACCGACGGCACGTCGGGAATGGTGTGGCATCGGCGGTGCCGGGTTGACCTCGACCTTCATGGAGCATGCGAGCAGGTGATCGCCGCTCCGCTGCCGGGTCCGCCTGCAGCCTCACCGTTTCGTCAGGACTTGCGGGGGGAGACCGTCATGATGCCCGTGCACATCTCGTCGCTGGTGCCGTCGCCCCACACGACGTAGCGCGGCGGGAGTTCTTTCAGCTGCGGCAGCCGTTTTCGCAGCCCCGCGTCGTGCGTACACGTCACCCGCAGCGTGCCAGTCACCTCGTTGGGGCGAACTATCGCTGGAGCCTGAGCATCGGCGTGGCTGTACGGGGGCCTCAATCAAGGCGGAGCTGCAACAGGCAGAACCACTCTGGCCACCACGCCACGTCCACATGCGACCGGCAAACCACATCCTCGGCGCAACATTTACAAGCTATGCCGCAAGGACCACTTGCGACCACGAACACGACGGCGGTACACACCGCGCGTGCGCATCAGCCACATTGGACGGGAGCACCTCGCACTGTCCCGGTGAAACAGACGGTCCTCAATGGACTCAGCCACCGCGCTGGCTCACCTCGGTGTCCCAGCGGGCCGCGACCTCGCCCCGCTCGCGTTCGGACGGTCCGTCCGCGCCGAACTCGTCGACCAGCCCCGTCTTGGAGCCGATCGTCAGCGCGCCCGGGTACCGGTCGTCGACGTCCGCCGCGGACACCACCAGCGTGCGCCCCTCGGTGAGGATCAGGACCGGTTCGTCGAGCTGGGTGTCGAACAGCCGTTGCACGTCTTGGTGCGTAATGGTCATGTCGGGTCCTCCAGGGTGTTGGCCGAGGGCTACCCGCAGATACGCGCCTCAACCACCGTTTCGCCGTCACCGCCGGTGGTATCCGCCGCCGTGGTGTCCTCCCGGGAACGTGATTCGCGGCTGCGGCGGCTCGCGGCGAGCAAGTTCGGCTGGTCGCGGTTGCGCGACGAACAACTGCGGGCCATGCGCCTGCTGCTGGACGGGCACGATGTGCTGGCGGTCCTGCCGACCGGGGCGGGCAAGTCGGCCATCTACCAGGTGCCCGCGCTGCTGCTGGACGGCCCGACCCTCGTGGTGTCCCCCGAGCAGCTGGCGAACGACGACGTGGTCGACGAGCTGGCGGGTTTCGACGTCTCGCTGTTCGTGGTGGACGAGGCGCACTGCGTTTCGGGGTGGGGCCACGACTTCCGGCCGGCCTACCTGCGGCTCGGGCCGGTCATCGACCGGCTGGGGCATCCGAGGGTGGTCGCGCTGACCGCGACGGCCGCGCCACCCGTGCGCGAGGACATCGCCGCGCGGCTGCACCTGCGGGAGCACCGGGAGGTGATCGCGAGCTTCGACCGGCCGAACCTGCATCTGGCGGTCGAGCGGTTCCCGTCCGACGACGACCGGCGCCGCGCGGTGCTGACCAACACGCGCGCCCTGACAGCGGATCCCGCGACCCGTCGAGGCCTGGTGTACACGGCCAGCCGCAAGGACACGGACTTCTACGCCGACGAGCTGGCCAGGGTCGGTGTGCGCGTCGAGGGCTACCACGCCGGGATGAAGGCGGCCGACCGGGACCGCGTGCACGAGATGTTCCTGTCCGGCGAAACGGACGTGGTGGTGGCGACCTCCGCGTTCGGCATGGGTATCGACAAGCCGGACATCCGGTTCGTGCTGCACGCCGCCGCGCCCGACTCGCTGGACACCTACTACCAGCAGATCGGCCGGGGCGGGCGGGACGGCGAGCCCGCGTCCGTGATCCTGTGCTTCCACCCGCAGGACCTGAACCTGCAACGGTTCCTCACCGCGCACAAGCCGCCCGAGGACGCGCTGCACCAGGTCGCCGAAGCGCTCAGCGGCCGCGCCGAACCCACCCGCCCGGCGGACATCGGGGGTGTCTCCGCGAACCGCCGCACCCGGGCCATCAACCTGCTCGAACAAACCGGTGCCGTCAGCACGTCCGCGGCCGGCGAGGTGGCCTGCGTTGGCGGGTCAGCGGAGGGCGCGGTCGACCAGGCCATGGAGATCGCCGAGGCCCACCAACGGATGATCCGGTCCCGGCTGCGGATGATGAGCGGCTACGCCGACACCACCGGCTGCCGCCGCCGGTTCCTGCTCGGCTACTTCGGCGAACAACTCGACGAGCCCTGCGGCAACTGCGACACCTGTGACGCGGGACTCGCGCAGGACCGGCCCGCGGCGGACACCGAGTTCGACGTCCACACCTCTGTGCGGCACGCCGGATGGGGCCACGGCGTGGTGATGTCGGTCGAGGAGGACCGGCTGACCGTGTTGTTCGACCAGCACGGCTACCGCACCCTGTCGCTGGCCGCAGTCCGGGACCACCACCTGCTGACCGGCGAATAGGTCGTGGTCGACTGGGTATCTGCCCCGATGGAGGCTGACCGTCCCGGCGAAGGCGCCAAGCGCGCATGTGAGCGTGCCGTCGGCGATCGCGGCGTGCGCGACCGGTTCGGGGGCGGCGGGACGGGTATCCGACCCGGATGAACGACTTTCTCCGCATCTACCTGAAGGACCAGCTCGCCCTCGGAGTGGCGTGGCGGGAGCTGGCCCGGCGGTCGAAGGGCAGCAACAAGGGGTCCGCGCTGGGCGAGGCGCTGGAGCTGGTCTCGGCCGGGATCGCCGAGGACGTCGAGACGTTCAAGCAGATCATGCGCCGCCTCGGGATCCGGCCCGATCCGGTCAAGACGGGGTTCGCCGTGGTCGCCGAGCGGATCGGCCGGTTGAAGCCGAACGGGCGGCTGACGTCGTACTCACCGCTGAGCCGGTTCGAGGAGCTGGAGTTCCTGGTGATGGGCATTCAGGGCAAGAAGCAGCTGTGGACCACGCTGCGGGACCTGGCCGGCCTCGGCGCCTCGCTGCCCGAGTTCGACTTCGACGCCCTGATCGACCGCGCCGAACAGCAGCTCCAGGCGCTGGAACCGCATCGCGTGCGCGCGGGCGTCGAGGCGCTGGAGCTTCGGTAGTTCCTGGGCAGGCCAACGAGTGGGGCCACGGGATCACCGGATGCCGGTGGTGAAACTTCGTCGGCCTGAACGGGATCACCTCGGTCAGCTCGTCGACGATCTTCTCCGCCTTGCGGTGCTGGACCATCTCGTACAGGTTCGCGTACCGGTAGAGATGATCGAAGTCCGCCAGCACACCGATTCGTAGGCCTGCTTGAGATAGGTTTGCCTGGACCGGCGCGGCGAAACGCCATCCTCACGGGCTCTAGTTGACCGGCCGAGCCCCGTCGCGTCGCAACAGGGCGTATTGGGTCGTGCCGTGCGGTGTGGTGTGGGTGCGGACGAGGTCGGCGACCTGGTGTACCAGCATCAGCCCTCGGCCGCCGGGGACGTCAAGGGGCCGGGGCCTGCGTCCGGCGAGCGGGTCGGTCAACTGTCCGGTGTCACGGACTTCGCAGACCACGTGCTCGTTGTCGTGCCAGATCCTCAGCCGGCATCCGCCCGGCGTGTGCCGGAGGCTGTTGGTGACCAGTTCGCTGACGATGAGCTCCATGTCGGCGATTCGCTCGACGCCCAGGCCGAGGTGCTTGGCGTGGGTGGCTGCCCAGCTGCGGGCGTGCCGGAGCTGGCCGGTGGTGGCGACCTCGAGTTCGATGACGCTCCCGGGGTCGGGCAAGGGCTGGTTGTAGCGGCTGATCACCTGGTCTGGGGCGTAGTGGTCGCTGGGATAGCGGCGGTCTGTCTCCCAGATCAGCGGGTGGGTGGCGCGGGCATCCGCGACGACGACCGGGTCGAGTCCGGCGGTGTTGTAGGGGCACACGATGCTCAGGTCGCGGCCGGTGAACGCGTGGTTGATCAAGGCTTCGTGCTGGACACACGCCGGGTACTCCGTGCCGGTACGGCCCGGCCAGATCGGCTCACCGATGATCCGCGCGTGCCGGCCGGGGTGGGCGTCGGCGAACCGGCGCAACACCGCGGGGATGATCCGTCCCGGGTTGCCGCCTGCCACCGTCATGTCGATCAGCGTCACCTGCTCGGCGGCCCCGCCCAGCGCGGTCCGCAGCAACCGCAGCCGATCCGGCGGGGCGGCAGCGGCGACTGGCTGGTCGCGGGCCAGGCCCTCGGTGACGAACGGCAGCAGGGCGTCGAGGTACTCCTGGTCGGTGGCGTAGAAGAGTGCGGGATGCACGAAAGGGTCCACTATGGTGGATGGCGGTGTGTGGCTGGTGGCGCTCATGCGGCGGCCTCTTCCACCCGAATGTGGGGCAGGTCCAGGAGTCTGACCATGCGCGCGGCGCCGGGCCACGCGGTGCGCAGCACCAGGGTGGCGTTGTGCCGGGCGGCGTGCTCGGCCAATGTCAGCAGACAGTTGTGATCCAGGAACCGCAGCCCGCTCGCATCCACCACCAGTTGTCCAGCGGCAGGCTGGGGGTCGGCCTGCCGCAGGGCTTCGGCGAACGCATCGGCGCTGAACCAATCCAGCTCGCCGTGCAGCATGACCGCGGCTTGCGCGGAGGCGAACAACCGGAAATCCGGTGTGGGCCCATTGCTGGCCGGATGCAGACACGCAACCTGGGTGAGCACGGCATTACCCACGAGGCTGTGCTGGTAGGCACACATGGCCGAGAAGGGCTGGGTGGCCATGAGCCTGTCCACCATGTACTCGTACCGCGCGAAGGCCTCGACCTGCCGTGGAGTCTGTACCAGCGACGTGCAGTCAGCCACCACCCGTAACCCGGTATAGCCCGCCGCTATCGCCTGCTCCGTTGCGGCGGCGTACGCCTCGATCTGCGCTACCGGGGCGACCACCTCACCCACCGGATGGGCCGCATCCAGCGAGACAAGCCGTGCCGCGCCAGTGCGTAACGCTTCGTCGAGTCCCGCGACGTCGCGCAGGTCCGTGGCCAGCATGTCGGGCTCGCCGCGGGCGACGTACCAGACCAACTGCCGCTCAGCCAGACCGTCGCGGACAAACTCGCTCGCGTGGCGGCGGAACTCCTCGCGGTCGTCATACGCCCAGCACACGTGGTCATGAAGTCCCAAACCACGCGCGTGCCGCACCACTCCGGACCGTCGCACACCCAGCAGCGTAACGGCCCGCTGTACGGTCTGTTGATACAACTCCCACCCACAGAGCATTCGGGCTGCTGCCGCGTTCAGCCACACGGCGCGACGAGTCCAGTTAGGAACGCCGGTCGCGGGGTAACCACGCGCTGTGACCAGGCGATGGATAGTTGGCGGTTGCGTTGCCGTAGCGGCGGCGCTGATCGTCATCTGGGTGGTGACGTCGAGTTCATCGGAGAGTGGCTACCGGGATACGGTTGTCGGCATCGCGCACGACGGCCTGTCCGCGGTGCGCACCACGGACCTTCTCGTGACGGCCGATCAGGACGACCGGCTGGTGTCCACCTATCGGTCCACGGCGATCGACGACGCCGAGACCGGGTTGTCCGACGCGATAGCGCAGCTGGACGGCGCCGACCGGCCAGGGCCCGCGGCGAACGCCTTGTATGAGCGGCTGGCTCCGCTGCTGCGGACCGGCATGGCGGGCGTGACGGAAGCCAGTGACGCGATGTCCGGCGGGACAGCGGACCTGGGCGCGGCCCGGGCGAAGCTGCGGGCGGCCGGTGACGGTCTGGCCGAGTTCGTCAGAAGTACGCGATGAAGCGGGCGCTCGCGGTCACCCTCGGGATCCTGACCGCCATCGGCGGGTTCGTCGACATCGGCGACCTGGTGGCGAACGGCGAGTCCGGGGCGCGGTTCGGTCTGCGGCTGGGCTGGGTCGTGATCGTCGGTGTGATCGGGATCTGTGTCTACGCCGAGATGTCCGGCCGGGTGGCGGCGGTCAGCGGCCGCCCGGTGTTCGACCTGGTCCGGGAACGGCTCGGTCCCCGGGTCGCGATGGCCAACCTCGCCGGGTCGTACCTGGTCACGTTGCTGACGCTCAGTGCCGAGATCGGCGGTGTGGCGTTGGCCATCGAGCTGCTCACCGATCTGCCGTACCTGCTGTGGGTGGTCCCCGCCGGGGTGGCGATGTGGCTGGTGATCTGGCGGGTCAAGTTCGACACGATGGAACGGGTGTTCGGGTTGGCCGGGCTGGCCCTGGTGGTGTTCGTGGTCGCGCTGTTCGCGCTGCACCCGCCGTGGTCCGGGCTCGCGGGTGAGGTCAGCTCATTGCCACCGGATGAGAACTGGGGAACCTACGCCTTCTTCGCGGTCTCGTTGTTCGCCGCCGCGCTGACGCCGTATGAGGTGTTCTTCTTCTCCTCCGGCGGCGTCGAGGAAGGATGGACCCGCCGCGACCTGATCACCTCACGCGCCAACGTCTTCGTCGGATTCCCGCTCGGCGGCCTGCTCTCGCTGGCGATCATGGGATGCGCCGCGATCGTGTTCGAGCCCGCCGGGATCCGGGTCGACGATCTGAGCCAGGTCGCGATCCCGGTCGGGCAGACGCTTGGCCAGATCGGCCTGGTCGTGGTGGTGTTCGGGTTCTTCGCCGCGACCTTCGGCGCCGCGCTGGAGACCGGGTTGTCCGCCGGCTACACCGTCGCCCAGTACTTCGGCTGGGCCTGGGGCAAGCGGATCCGGCCACGCAACGCCGCCCGCTTCCACACCGTGGTCCTCGTCAGCGTCCTCATCGGAACAGCGCTGCTGTTGACGACGATCGACCCGATCCAGCTCACCGAGTACTCGCTGATGTTCAGCGCGGTCGCGCTTCCGTTGACCTATCTGCCAATCCTGGTCGTTGCCAACGATCGGGAATACCTCGGCGACGCGGTCAACGGCCGCTTCGCCAACATCCTCGGCGTCACCTATCTGATCATCATCCTGCTCGCCGCCGTCGCCGCGATCCCGCTGATGATCTTCACTGGGATGGGGCAGTCATGACCGGGCAACCCGATCCGCTGCGGATCGATTTCCACCTGCTGGACCGCCAGATCGTCGATCTCAACGGCGTCCCGGTGGGCAAGGTCGACGAGGTCGAGCTGGAGCAGACCGAGGACGGCCTGCGCGTGACCGCCTTGCTGGTCGGGATGGATGTGCTCGGCCGGCGGGCCGGTGGCTGGCTGGGCTCGGCGTTGCGCCGCGTGGCCCGGCGCGCCCACCCGGACAGGCAACCCACCCCGCTGCGGATCCCGTACGAGCACGTCGCCGAGGTCGGCAGCCACATCACCTTGTCGCTGCGCAGGGAGGTGCTGACCGAGGCCCCGCTGGAGCAGTGGCTTCGCGATCACCTGATCGCCCGGATTCCTGGAGCGACCGATGCTGGCCAGTGACATCCTCGGCCGCACGGCACACGACCACGACGGCCGGCCATTGGGACGCATCACCGATCTCATCGCTTACCGGGACCACACCGGGCACACGCACGTGACCGCCGTCTTGGTCTCGCGGCGGCTGCGGGCCCGGCTGTTCGGTTACGAACGTCCTGGCCTGCAACGGCCGTGGGTGCTGGAGAAACTCGTGCGGCTCGCCCACCGCGGCACCACCGAGATCCCTGTGGACGAGATCCGTTGGCCACCAACGGAAACCGGCAAGTAACACCACAATGGACGATCCCGCTATGGCACCGTCTTCGTCAACAGCGACTTCGATACCCCCCGCCTGGAGGCGTACCCTCAGGTCAACAGCTGCCCACCAGTGACGCCGAGCACCTCACCGGTCACGTAACTCGACTCCTGGGAGGCGAGGTAGACGTACGCCGGGGCGACCTCAGCCGGCTGTGCCGCGCGACCGAGCGGGGTCTGCCCACCGAACGAATCGACTTTGTCCGTGGGCATCGTGGCCGGGATCAGTGGTGTCCACACTGGACCGGGTGCCACCGAGTTGACCCGGATGCCCCGGCTGATCAGGTCCTGCGACAAGCCTTTGGTGAAGTTGACGATGCCCGCCTTCGTGACCGCGTAGTCGAGCAACTCCGGTGAGGGCTGGAAAGCCTGGATCGAAGACGTGTTGATGATCGCCGCGCCGGGCGCCATGTGCGGCACGGCCGCCTTGCACAGCCAGAACAGTGCGTACAGGTTCGTCTTGAGCACCCGGTCGAACTGCTCGGTGCTGATCCCCACCAGCCCGTCGTCCTGCGACATCTGGTAGGCGGCGTTGTTCACCAGCACGTCGATCCGGCCGAACTCGGCGACCGCCCGGTCGACGATCTGCCGGCAGTGCGCCTCCTCGCGGATGTCACCGGGTACCAGCACCGCCTGACGCCCAGCGTCCAGGACCAGTTCGGCGGTCTGCTCGGCGTCGGACTGTTCCTCCGCCAGGTAGGAGATCAGCACGTCAGCGCCTTCACGGGCGAACGCGAGCGCCACCGCCCGGCCGATACCGGAGTCGCCGCCGGTGATCACCGCCTTGCAACCGGCCAGCCGATCGCTGCCGCGATAGGTCTTCTCGCCGTGATCGGGCTGCGGCCCCATCCGCTCGCCGGTCCCCGGATGTTCTTGCTCCTGGCCCTCCTGGTGCCCGGGCCGCTGGTACTGGGTCCGCGGGTCGCGCCGGGCGTACTGGTCCTGCTCCATGCTCGATTCACCCCTTCGTCACGTCCATCCCCAGAGGTATGCCCGCACCGTAGGTGCACAACCGCACCAGGGACGTTCTGTTGCTGATCGACTGTTGTGACCGAAGGGCGGATTGCGAGACATCACCATCCGCGGTGCTCCGCTGATCATGATCGAGGGTCCGCCACCCTTTCGTTCTGGCGCAACCAGGTCAGCATGGCGTCGTAGACGCGGTCATGACGCAGAAGATCAAAGTGGTTCAAGCCACCCAGCCACCGCACGTCTGCCCGCTGGCTGTCATCTGCCGCGCTGGCCGGCCCGACCAGCAGATCACCGACAAGGCGGCCCAGCATGCTTCCGTCCAACCGGGACAGCGTCGCGGATATGAACAACTGCCGCACTGTCGGAGGCAGCACGGTTTCCAGAGTTTCATCAGCGTATTGCCGCATCCATTGCTTCTCGTGCAGACAACCCACCGCCAGGTCTTTGATGCCGTCGCTGCGTAACGCGAGCAACCAGGACAAAGGTACGCCCAGCAGTCCCCTGCCCAACAGCGCGCTCGCCCGCGCGACCACACGTTCCAATGGCGCACCGGTGTGCGGCGTACCGAGACACACCAACCGCGTCACCTTCGACGACCACCCCTTCGCCCGAGCATGGGCTTGATGCAACGCACTTCGGGCCACCAGACCACCCATCGAGTGCCCGACCAGGACGATGTCAGTCACCGCCACGGGCCATGCGTCAACGAGGCCGGAGAGCAGGTCGATGAGTTCACGTCCATTGTCGGAGATGTGCCGCCCGGAGTTGTAGCGGACATACACCGGACTGCACCCCAGATCTTTGGCCAGACGACTGCCGAAATCACCGCCGGAGCGAGTTCCCGCGGTCCATCCGGAACGCAACCACGAGCGTTCGGTCTCAACGAGGCCATGCAGAAACACCACCAACCGCCGGGAGGCCGAGGGATACGCCGCCGCCACGGAGGCCCGCGTCAGTTTCACCCGGCGCTGCCCCACCCGAACAGACATCACCGCAGGCAGAGGCTCACCGCTTCCATCAACGCGTTCACCGAACACGCCATTGGCGAAGCCGGCCGCCCACTGCCCGGCAGCCGATTTCGTCAATACGGCTTCAGGTAGATCACGGATTGTAGTCACCGTGGTTCCCGCAATACCCAACAGCAAGCTGACTCCGGTACTCACTTGGCCGAAAGCGCCCGGAATCGGCGAAACGAGCGCCATATCGTGCCCCTTCACCAGGCGACTTCCGCCGCGACAACAACCACGCAGAGTGAATGCCCAGCCAAGACCAGGGCTATGCGGTCATCGTCGCGTTACCGTTGTGAGCTTCGGCTCATCACTGCTCGCTGAGCTCGGGAACGCCCGGCGGACAACCGCGCGGGCGACATCCGTGCCAAGACGAACGGACCGCGGTTCACCCCTGTAGTAGCAGCCGCTGATCGAGCTGAACAGACCACCGCCCGAATGAGCCGATCTCCTGCTGTACGACAAAGTCGCGGGTCACCATCCGCCAGAGACGGGGATGTTCCAGAAGTTGTCCAGGTGCGTCGACCCGAGACCTGATGTCAGTACTCGGCATAACCCCAATCGGTGACGGCGGACGGGAACGTCTGGCCGAAACCGTTGCCGGTCGACAGGGTGCAGCTGACCCGGCTGTCGGTTCCGTTGGTGATCCCGACCTTGCGGCAGAAGTCCGCCTTGCCGTCACCGTCCGCGTCCCGCCAGCCGCGACCGTCCACATAGCCCCAGTCGACGACGGGCGACGCGATGGTCTGACCGAACGCCCCACCGGCGGACAGGGTGCAGCTGACCCGGCTGTCGGTTCCGTTGGTGACGCCGACCCGGCGGCAGAAGTCGGCTTTGCCGTCACCGTCGGCATCAGCCCACGCGCGGCCGTCGGGGTAGCCCCAGTCGATCACGTCCGACGTGATGGTGGTGCCGAACGCGGTGCCGGTGGACAGCGTGCAGGCGACCCGGCTGTTCGCGCCGTTGGTCATACCGACCACCCGGCAGTAGTCCGCCTTGCCGTCACCGTTCATGTCCTTCCAGTCCCAGCCGGCCGCGTAGCCCCAGTCCAGCACGTCCGAGCCGACCGAGGCGCCGAACCCGCCGCCGGTCGACAGCGTGCACACCACCCGGCTGTCGGTCCCGTTGACCGGACCACCGGCGCGGCGGCAGAAGTCGGCTTTCCCGTCACCGTTGAAGTCCGCCCAGATCCGTCCCTCCGGGAAACCCCAGTCGATCACCGGCGAGGTGATGGTCGCACCGAACGCCCCACCGGCGGACAACGTGCAGGCGACCCGGCTGTCCGTGCCGTTCGTCACGCCCACCACCCGGCAGAAATCCGCTTTGCCGTCGCCGTTCGCGTCCACCCAGGCGCGCCCGGCCGCGTACCCCCAGTCCGTCACGGGCGAAGTGATGCTCGCGCCGAACGCGCCACCCGCGGACAAGGTACAGACCACCCGGCTGTCCGTGCCGTTGGTGATCCCGGCCCGCCTGCAGTAGTCGGCCTTCCCGTCACCGTTGAAGTCCACCCAGGCCCTGCCGTCCGGATAACCCCAGTCGGTCACGGCGGAGGTGATCGTGGTGCCGAAGCCGTTGCCGGTGGACAGGGTGCAGGCGACGCGGCTGTCGGTCCCGTTGGTGATCCCGACCCGCCTGCAGTAGTCGGCCTTGCCGTCACCGTCGAAGTCCGCCCACGCCTGCCCGGCCGTCACCGGGACTGCCAGGTCGTCCAGTGACGTCCGGTTGACCACCTGCGAGCCGCAGCCCCGCTGGTCGCCGCAGAACCCGACGAGCGTGGCCACGTGCTGCTCCATTGTGTACTGACGGCCGTCCTCCACGGTCATCACCGTGCGATCCGGCGGCTCCTGGTTCATGTGCTCGCGGACGTCCACGCTCCACTGGTTGATCATCGCCGGCGCGCCGCAGCCGACGTTGCAGCTCGACAGCTTCAGCGGGGCGCCGCCGACGAACTTGTACATCTGGCCCTCGGTGACCGCGGTGGCGCCGTCGTACGGGTTGGGCCGCATGTGGTCGAGCGCCGCGATGCTGGCTCCGCTGATCTGTACCTGGTTGCCGCAGTTGACGTTGCACGAGTTGAGCCGGATCGGCGCGCCGCCGACGAACTTGAAGATGTCACCGATCTCGGTGCGCATGGTCACACCGTCCCGGGGCGCCGGCCGCATGTGGTCCAGCGCCATGATCGACGTTCCGTTGATCGGCACGGGATTCCCGCAGCCGACCGCGCAGCTGGCGAGGTGCACCGGCGCGCCACCGACGAACTTGAAGATCCCGCCCGCCTCGTCGATGGCGGTCGCCGAGTCCGCGGGGAACGGGTACATGTGGTCCAGCGACACGACCGACGCGGTGTTGACCTGGACCGCGTTGCCACAGCCGACCGCACAGTTGGCGAGATGGATCGGCGCGCCACCGACGAACTTGAAGATCCCGCCCGCCTCGTCCCGGATGGTGGCGCCGTCGGCCGGGAACGGGCGCATGTGCTCCAGCGCGTAGATGCTCCACGTGGTGATCGGCACCGGGTTCCCGCAGCCGACCGTGCACGTGGCCAGGTGGATCGGCGCGCCGCCGGCGAACTTGAAGATCCCGCCCTGCTCGTCGATGACCGTCGCGTTGTCGGCCGGGACCGGGTTCATGTGGTCGAGCGCGCCCACACTCCAGGCGTTGATCGGCACCGGGCGGCCGCAGCCGGGGTCACAGGTCGCGAGGTGGATCGGCGCGCCGCCGGCGAACTTGAAGATCGCGCCCGCGTCGTCGATCGCGGTGGCGCCGTCGGCCGGGTTCTGCCGCATGTGGTTGCCCGGGTCGGTGAGCCGGATCGTGCCCGCCGGAACCGGGATCGGGCTGCCACAGCCGACGTTGCAACTGGCCAGGTGAATGGGTGCGCCGCCGACGAACTTGAAGATCCCGCCGGCCTCGTCGATGATCGTCGCACCGTCCCACGGGTAGGCGCGGCCCGCGTTCACGATCCCCTGGGTCACCTTGACCGCGGTGCCCGGGCAGAGCCCGCCCGCGCAGGTGGTCATCCACAGTGGAGCGCCGCCGACCATCTTGTACACCCGGCCGGTGTCGCAGGTCTGGACCACCGCGCCGTTCGGCACCTCGTTCAGCGACGACACCTGCGGGCACGGCTTCTCCGCGGGCGGTGGCGGCTCGACCGGCGGCACCGGTCCGCCGGGCGGGCTGCCCTGGATCCCCAGCCGGCTCGCGAACAACGCCCCGAACGCCCTGCGCTGGTCGAGTGGCCCCCACTGGTCGGCGTACCGGCCATGCATCGCCGCGTGGAAGGCGTAGTCGACGCCGAGCACCGCGCCCAGCACCGGATTCCACAAGGCGTCGCTCAGGGTGGAGGTGTTGTCGCAGACCGGGTCACCGGTCAGGCACAGCTCGGTGCTGCGGCTCTGGATGTCGCCCGGCAGGCTCGCCCGGCCGAGGACGCCGCCGTTGCCCTGCTGCACCGGCCAGATCGACCCGCTCAGCACGTCGAAGTACACGCTGTAGGAGCTCGCTCCGACGCTGAACGGGTTGGCCAGCAACAATACCGACCGCACCGACGTGCGCTGCCCGGCGGACAGCTGTTCCAGCGCGGTGTGCACGACCATGGAGCCCTGGGAATAGCCGATCAGGCCGATCTGGATGCCCGGGCATCGGGCGATGCGGTCGCGGACCAGGTTGTAGAGCAGGTCGGCGCCGGCCTGGTAGGAGTCCCGGAAGTTGCCGGACCACATGGTCCACGCGTCCATCTCGATCGCCCGGTACGGCAGGGCGTAGTACGTCGTGTCCGCGGGCAGCAGGTTCAGGGCACGCTGAGCGTACTGGCCGACCCTGTCCTCCTTGCGGTCCGCCACGTCCTGGTGCTCGCCGCTGCCGCGGGCCCCGATGATCAGCCTCGGGGAGCAGGGCGGCACGTCCGCGAACGCACCGCGCGGCACCACGGCCACGCCGGCGCTCAACAGTACGAGTACCAGAACTACACGCAGAATGCGGGACATCGAACACCCTCCCCGGCTACGTCGGCGGCCCAGTCAACCAGTGATGTCTTTCACGGCGATTTCACGGACCGTCCACTTTGACCGTGAGACCGGTCGGAGAAGAAGCTCGATGCAGGTTGAACGCGAGACACGGCAGCACGTCGACGAGGCTCAGCTCGTCTGGAGTCGGCGCTGCTGGGGGCCTTTGTCGGCCTGCCGGTCCAGCTCGGTCAAACGTCGTTCTCGCTCTCTTGCCGATTTTCGGCGTTCTCGACGCGAGCGGTCGGCACGCTCATTCGGCGTGGCTGAACAGGAACTCACTGAACGCCGAGTTGAGCGCGGACAGGAGCTGCGGGAGTTGGCGCGCAACGCCGCGCCCGGGCCATGGCACGTGGCGAATGACGCTGACTCGGTGCGGCTACTAGCGTTGGAGGGCCAGCAGATCGCGGTGCTCACCGGAGTGTGGGAGCCCGGCACCGCGAAGTACCTGGCGACCATCGGGCCGAATACCGCCTATCTCTTGGCGGAACTGGTCTGACTCAGTGAAAGCCTTGCGCGCAAGGGGGAAATTGCTTCGCGAGTGCAGACCGCCATGCCAGTGGCCCGTCGTGCGACGTTGACCGTGTAATTGATCTTCGTGGTTACCTCGGCCAGGCTGGTCCCACTTGTCGAGTGGGAGGTGGTCACGGCTCGTCGCCCGGATGTGTTCGTCCGGTCGTTGTCGATGGACGAGGGCCGCAAGCTGCAGCGGATCACGCGCACCGCGAAGGATCCGGTGAAGTTGCGGCGGGCGATCGTGGTGCTGATGTCCGGCCACGCGAGGAGGCCGGCGGTGGGTGCGAGCAGCGGCAGTGTGGGCAGGGTGGTGGCACTAACTGGTTTGCCGGGTGGTCAGGTTGGTCAGGAGGGCCACGCCTTCGCGGTGCCATTCGATGAAGTCGTAGTCCAATGTGGGCAGTTGGCCGATCTCGGTGGCGGGCAACGACCCCAGGTGATCGTGCCGGCCCACCATCACCCTGGCCCTCGATCGAGTAGACACAGCACGTCCCGGTAGCCGGGGTTGCGCTTCACATCAGTTCGGTGCCCCGGCACGCGCGTTGCCGGATCTGCGTGGCCTCTACTGTCCTGGAAGCGTGACCGCTTCGATCGGGCTGCGCCGCATCGCCAGCCGCGCGGAGAGCGCGGTGACCGGCCACACGATCAGGAAGGCCGCGAGCACCACGCCGATGAACACCCAGATCGGCCCGGACGGGATGAGCTGTCCGGTACTCCAGGCCATGGGCAGCACGGTGAACAGCGAGATGATGGTGCCCAGTACCAGCCCGGCCACCGCGACGATGCCGCCCTCGATGAACAGCATCCGCCGGACCTGACCGCGGTCCGCGCCCGCGAGGCGCTGCGCGCCGAACTCCCGGCGGCGGGCCAGCACGGCCACCGCGAGGGTGTTCACCGCCGCGATCGCCGCGTAGGCGATGGCGAGCACGGCCAACAGGTAGTTGATCATCGCCTCGATGTCCGCGCCGGCCTGGAAGTTGTTCGTCAGTGCGGAATCGTCGCTGACGGTGAGACCCGGCCAGTTCTTCAGACGGCCGGTCAGTGTGGACACGACGTCGTTGGAGTTGGGTGCCTTCACCAGCACCTGTGGGGGCAGGCCGGTTGTGGTGTGCGGGGTGAGGAGGTCGGCTGGGAGCACCATGCTCGCGTAGCTCGACGGGCTGTCGAGGAGTGCGACGACGGTCACCTGGGCCTGCGCCCCGTCGCCGAGTCGCATGGTGATCTTGTCGCCGAGCTTGAGCGTCAGGCGGTCGGCGACGTCCTCCGGTAGCGCGATGGTGTTGCCGGTCAGGTTCTTCAGAGAGCCCTGCGTTACGTCGGTGGCCAGAACCGTGCCGCCTTGGTCCTCGGCGGAGATGCCTAGTAGGCGTAGCGGGTCGCTGCCGTTGCCGTCGTAGGGTTGTTCGATCCAGCCGGTGCTGGTGATGAGTGGTGATGCCGTGGCGACGCCTGGGGTGCTGCGGATTTGGGCGAGGGCGTCGGGCGAGATCCCGCCGGTGTCCGTGGTGATCACCGCGTCCGCCTTCAGCTGGTTGGTGTACGCCGCCACTTGGGCCTTCTGTGTCGTGGTCTCTGAGTAGACGTTGCCGAGTGCGACCGCGGTGGCGAGCGTGATCGGCGTGAGCGCGGCGGCGAACGCGACCGCGCGGACGCGTGAGTTGATCACCGCGAGCGTGGCGTCCCGGCCGGTGACCCGCCGGATCAACGAGCCGAAGCGGTCGGCGACGAAGGCCATGATCTCTGGGCCGATCAATGCCACCGCGATGGCGCCGGTCAGCACCGCGGGACCGCCGATGGCCGCCGCCGTGTCGGCTGGCATGAACACCGTGGTGCCCGCGAGCAGCACGGTCGCCGCAGCGCAGATCACCGCACCGGTGCGGCGCAACGGGTTCACCTTCGCACTCGGGATCGCGGCCTCGGCCAGCGCTTGGATCGGCCGGGCCCGCGCCGCGGCCAGCGCGGCGAACCACGCGGCCGCATAGACGATCGCGAGCGTGACGAGGATGCCCGCGGCGAACGCGATGACGTCCTGCTGGAACACCAGCTCGGTCGGCACGATGCCGAGCGACACGCTGGTTTCGAAGATCTGGTTGCCGAGCAGGCTGCCGAGGACCACGCCGCACAGCGCGGCGATCGCGCCGACGGCCATGGTCTCGGCGAGCACCATCCGGTGCACCTGTTTCGGCGTCGCGCCGGTGGCCCGTAGCAGCGCGAGCTCCTGTTGCCGCTGCCGCACGGTGAGGCTGATCGTCGCGGAGACGACCAGTGCCATGACCACCAGCACCATCCCGCCGAACACCGCGGCCAGCAGGATCAGCGGAAGCCGGCTGTTGTCCACACCGAGAAACTCGGCCGCGCCTCGGTCGTCGCCGGTCAGCACGCTGACGTTCGGCATCACTTCGGCGATGCGCGCGGCGAGATCACCGGCGTCCACGCCTTCGGACGGGAACACGCCGACCAGGTCGACGCGGCCCGGATGCGTGGCGAACCGCTGGGTGTCGGCTGGGGAGAAGAAGAACGCGGTCCGCGGACCGTGCTCGGCGATCCCCGCCACGACGAAGGACCGCTTCTGTCCGTCCACCGCTATGTCGACGGTCGCGCCGGTGTTGATTCCGGCCGCGTCCGCCGTGGCCGAGTCGAGCACGACCTGGTTGGTGGCTGGTGGTTGCCCGCCCTGGCGCAGGACGTAGCCGCCGAGCACGGCGGAGTCCCAGCCGTGTCCGGAAAGGACGGACACGCCGGGGACCCCGTCGCGCAGCAGCGTGGCCGGGAACGACACGTCCGCGACGACGCGCTGCACGCCCGGCACCGCGGCGATCCTGCCGACCTGGTCCACAGGCAGCCCGGCCCGTTCGACGTACGGGACCACCTGCGACTCTTCGTCCGGCAGCTGGAAGGCCGGCGAACCGCCGACCACGACCGGCGCGGCCGCGAGCCGCTGCGGCTGCGCCTGCAACACGATCGCGGTCTCGAACAGCCCGGCGCACGCGATCAGCAGGCCGCAGCCGATCACGATCGCGACGAACGACGCGAGCGACGCGGCCGCGCGGTACCGCAGGCTGGCCAGGGCCAGGTTGAACACCACCCGCCGCGGGCTCACCGCTGCCCCCGTTCCTGCTTGGCCCGAGCACCGAGCTGCGCCAGAGTGGCCGCGACGGCTTCGACGCCCGGCGTCGCCATCCGCGTGACGATCTGGCCGTCCACCAGGAACAGCACGTTGTCCGCGAACGACGCCGCCACCGGGTCGTGCGTGACCATCACGATGGTCTGACCCGCGCTCACCAGCTCGCGCATCAGGTTCAACACCTCGAGCGCGGTGTTCGTGTCCAGCGCGCCGGTCGGCTCGTCGGCGAACACCACCGCCGGGCCGGCCGCCAGTGCACGGGCGATCGCGACGCGCTGCTGCTGGCCGCCGGAAAGCTCACCGGGGCGGTGCTTGACGCGCTGCGCCAGCCCGACCCGTGCGATCACCTGATCCACCCACGCCCGGTCCGGCTCGCGGCCGGCCAGGAGCATCGGCAGGGTGACGTTCTGCTCGACGTTCAGCGCGGGCATCAGGTTGAAGGACTGGAAGATGAACGCGACGTGCTGACGGCGAAGCTCGGTCAGCTCGGTCTCGCTCCGGCCCGTCAGGTCGGTCCCGACCAGGGTGACGCGGCCCGCGCTCGGCTTGTCGAGTCCGGCCGCGCAGTGCAGTAGCGTGCTCTTACCGGACCCTGATGGGCCCATCACCGCGGTGAAGGTGCCGGGGAGGAAATCCACGGAGACCCCGGCAAGCGCCTCCACAGCACTCTCGCCAGAGCCATAGGTCCTGCGCACCGAGTCCAGCTGGACCGGGGCACCGACGGACGTCATCGTGGGCACGGTCATTCACCCCGATCCGTGCGGAACCGCTCGACGCCGGTGAGCACGCCGGTGGCGATCGCCGCCGGGACCGCGGTCCACAGCCACCACGGCTCGCGCAGTCCACCGCCGAGGATGGCGATCATCAGCCAGACGATCACCTGGGCCAGGGTCATCGCCGCGCCGGCGAGGACCACGATCTGCCGGGCGAGCAGGAGCCGCCTGCTCGTCGGGTCGAGGTTGTCCCGTACGGGCCTGACGATGTCGGTGACCAGTGTGCGGACCGGGTGCCGGGCGGTCCCGCCGCCGGACGTGTCGTTGTCGTAACTCATGACGGCAACACTGGTCGTCGACGGCGCCGGCGGCATCGGCGCTGGGTGGTCGTCCCGATAGACGAAAGTCGTAGTCACCGCCCATCTATCGAGGGACGCCCGAGCGACGGCACTGTCTAGGCTCGGGCAGGTGATCAAGGACGCGGGTGCCGCCCGCCACGGGCCGGACTGGTTGGCGGTAGCGCGCACGGCGACATTGGTACTGCTCTCGTTCGCCGGCGGGCTGTCGCTGCTCTACGGAGTGCTGGAGGCCGGGCCCGGCGGTGTGGCGCGCGTGCTGGACATCGCGGTAGGCGCACTCGCCAGCCTCGCGCTGGTCCTGCGTAACCGGGCACCCGTCGTCCTGGCCGTAGTTCTGGCCGGCGTCGCCGCGGTCGTCGCCTCGGCCGGGTTCGCCAACATGCTCGCGCTCTACGCGGTGGCCCGCCGTCGCCGGCTGCGGGTCGCGCTCCCCATCGCCGCCCTCAACGTCGTCTCGGGCTGCGTGTTCTGGCTGGTGTACTCGGGCAACAGCTCCCTGAGCCTGACCATCACGGTCAACGCGGCGATGGCGGCGGCGTTCAGCGCCTGGGGAGCGCTGCAGCAGGCGCAGCACAAGCTCGTCGACTTCTACCGCGAACGGGCCGAACGGGCCGAACAGGAGCAGGAGCTGCGGGCGGCGGAGGTCAGGTACGCCGAGCGGGCGCGGATCGCCCGGGAGATGCACGACGCGGTCGCGCACCGCATCTCCCTGGTCAGCTTGCACGCCGGTGGACTGACCGTGGCCAACGGCCTGTCCCAGGACGACGTCCGATCCGCGGGCGACCTCATCCGGTCGGCGGCCGTGCAGGCACTGCAGGAGCTGCGCACCGCACTGGGCGTGCTGCGCGCCGACGAGGCCGTGTCACTCGAACAGCCGGGACTCGACCGGCTCGACGACCTGGTCGACGAGGCCCGCGCGGCAGGTCAACGGATCACGCTGACGGTGCACGGAGATCTGCGCGACGCGCCGCCCAGTATCGGCCGGGCGGCTTACCGGATCGTGCAGGAAGGACTGACCAACGCCCGCAAGCACGCCGCGGGAGCCGACGTCACGGTGCTGTTGCACCACACCGACGACATGTTGCGGGTGCGCGTCGGCAACCGGGTGGTAGCCGACGCGTTGGACGTGCCTGGGTCACGTCGTGGGCTCATCGGCCTGCGAGAGCGGGCCGTCCTCGCGGGTGGGAGCCTGAGCCATGGTCGAACCGACACAGGAGAGTTCGTGCTGAACGCGGAGCTGCCATGGGAAATGACACAGTTGTGACACGACTACTGCTTGTCGATGACGACGCCATGGTGCGGACCGGACTGCGCATGGTGCTGTCCGCCGACCCCGCCGTGCACGTCGTCGCCGAGGCGACCAACGGCCGCCAGGCGGTGGCGATGGTGCGCGACATGGCGCCTGACGTCGTGCTCATGGACCTGCAGATGCCGGTCCTGGACGGGATCGCGGCCACCCGGGAGCTGCGAGCGAGCGGCTACCCGAACCCGGTGCTCGTCCTGACCACCTTCCAGATCGACACCTACGTCGTGGAGGCGCTGCGGGCCGGCGCCAACGGCTACCTGCTCAAGGACACCGCCCCCGAAGAGATCATCCGGGCCGTGCACGTCGCCGCCGCGGGCGACTCCGTGTTCTCCGCGGCGATCACCAAGCGGCTCGTCGCCACGATCGGACATCCCGACTCCGCCGCGACCGCCGACGCGCGCGCCAGGCTCGCCCGGTTGACCGATCGGGAACGTGAGGTGGCGGAGGGCGTGGCCGCGGGCAGTTCGAACGCGGTGATCGCGGCCGACCTGCACATGAGTGAGGCCACGGTCAAGTCACACGTCTCCCGCATCCTCGCCAAGACCGCCGCCGAGAACCGGGTTCAGATCGCTCTGCTCGTCTACCAGGTCGGCCCGTATCCCGGCCCATGACGGTAAAACCCTGACCGGGTAACGATGTCCGCTTCGGGGCTGACGCGCGGCCGTCCTTACGTGAATGATGCCTGCAAGTCCTTTGTGAACACACCAGCGCGGAGATCTCGCGTGCTGACAAGGTGAACGGGTCGGCTCGCCTCGGGCCGGAACTCTCGGGCGAAGCGACCGCGGCCGCCGCCGGTGATGTTCAGCAGCACGGTGGCCTCCCGCGGAACTGCTCCGGTCGCCGCGGCGTCACGCAGGCAGGCCAACGCCACTGCGGCGGCCGGCTCGATGTCGATTCCCTCCACCACGGCGAAAAGGTCCTGCGCGGCGCGGGCTGAGGCATGATCGGCGAGGAACATCTCACCGGCGCTCTGCGTGATGCAGTCGCGGACACCACCCGCGGCGATGTACGGCGGGCGCCGGTTGGTCAACTCGTCGGCGAAACAACGGGCCGCGTTCGCCGCGTCGGTGGAAGTCCTCACGTCGCCGAGATCCGCTCGCCATGCGTCATACAGCGGAGCGAACAACGCGTTCTGGCACAACATCAGTCTGGGCGTCCGGTCTGCCACGCCCGCGTCGAGCAACCGGCGGGCCGCTTCGTGCACGGCGATGGCACCGGCGCCGCTGCCGACCCCCTGGAAGTAATAGTCAGGCATGGACGGCACGGCTTCCACAGCCGCGGGAAATCGTGTCGGCGGCGGACCTGCAGGAGCATATCCCTGCGGTGATGCGCCGGTGGTTCGCCTCGGCGTCCGTGCGCGGCTCGGCCTTGCTGACCGTCACACTGGCCGGGGTGCTTGTGTCCGGAGCCGTCACCGAGTGGATCGGCCTGCATTTCCTTTTCGGCGCCTTCCTTTTCGGTGCGCTACTCCCCCGGGACGGCACCGAACGGCTGCGGGAGGAGATCCTCGGCCGCGTCAGCGAGTTCAACACCACACTGCTGTTGCCCGTTTTCTTCATCGTCGCCGGGCTCAAGGTGGACCTGTCCACGATCGGCACAACCGGGATCGGCGAACTCGCACTCGTTCTGCTGGTCGCGGTCGCCGGCAAGTTCGGCGGCGCGTTCGCCGGGGCCAGGCTGCACCGCCTGCCCGCCAGGGAGTCGGCGGCACTGGCAACGCTGATGAACACCCGTGGCCTCACCGAACTGATCATCCTGAGCGTCGGCTTGCAGCTCGGCGTGCTCGACCAGCAGCTGTACTCGATCGATCATGGTCGTCATGGCGGTCGTCACCACCGCGATGGCAGGACCGTTGCTGCGCCTGTTCTACCCACCGAGAATGGTCGAACGAGATCAGGTCAAAGCAGCCGAATCCATTGCGCGAGCAGCCTGATTCAGCCCCTTCGTCAGCGCCGTCGGCAAGGACCTCAGTAACCCCGCCAGGGCGGGTTGCCCTGGCGAGGGGGTGGGTCAGGCGGTCCAGATTTTGATGCCGCTCATGTAGCGGCTCTGGCCGGTGGTGCCGACGGGGTCGTTCTGGCAGCGCGGTCCCTGGTCGTCGTAGTCGTAGCCCAGGCCCATCGCGGTGTAGCAGATGCGTACGCCGCCTTCGCCGCGGATCGTGAGGGCCTCCAGGCGCCTGCTCTGACCGGTGGTGCCCGCCTGGGCGTTGTTGCAGGATTCGCCGGCCCAGCCGATGTCCTGCAGGTGCGGCTCGTAGCAGACACTGCCGGGGCTCACGCTGATCCTGATGGCCTCGATCTGCTTGGCCTCCCACGGGATGCCTGCTTCTTCGCCGTCGCAGACGGTGGGGAGCCAGCCGCTGAAGGCCACGTGGACGGCGTAGCAGACGTGGGCGGCCGCTGGGGAGAGCGCCGCGCGCTTGGCTACTTCCCGGTCCAGGTTTGCTTGTACGGCGGCTTCCGTGGTCTCCGCGCCTGCCACGGCTGGTGTCCCGGCCAGTGACACGGCCGCGAACAGGCCGATGACGGCAGCGGACAGCATTCTTTTACGCAGCATCGAATTCCCCCATAGTGATGACTTTGCCCCGAACTGCCGCAAAGGTAACGCAGTCGCCCAAACCTCACAAGATCCATTCCGGGGTCAGCAGGATGAGTTCGATTTCACTGGCTGCCATGTCCGCACTGCCCGGTTCGAAAGGTCCGTATTCCAAGGCCATGCCTTGGCCGCCGGACTACCGAACCTGCGCTGATCCCCCGGCCGGATGCGGTCACTGTCCGGTGCGGGCCGAACCAGAAAGCCTTGCCAGAGCACACTTTTGCGTAGTGTGGGGCGCGCTTCGACCGGACGCGCGCGAGGAGCCCAGATGACCCGGCGGCTCGTTGTTCTCCTGACGGTGGCGCTCGCTGTCTTCGGTGTCTCCGTGTCCCCAGCCTCGGCTGGTGGCATCGCCGGCGGGCCAGAGTTGCCGCCGGTGGTGGATCCGCCGACGGAGGGCTGTGTCGGTTGTGGCGGGCTCATCAGCCCGGGAGTCGCTCCGTGGGAGTGGCAGCGAAAGTGAGTCTCAACCGACCCAGCCGTCCCGGACCGCGGTGACGGCCACGGTGACCCGTTGCTGGCGCCGAGTGTCTCCAAGAGTGCTCCGACGTAGCGGCGCACGGTCCGTTCGCCGAGCTGGCGGCCGATCGCGGCGTCGGTCATGCCGATTAGCACCAGGCGCGGCACCTGGTCCCGCTCCGGCGCGGGCGTAGATGGTGCGGAACTGGACGCCGCGCACGACGACCTCGGCCGGCAGCGACCGTGCCGAACGGGGGTCCGGTGGCCGGGTGACGTGTTCGGTCTCCAGGCTGGCGACGTCGCGTTGCGCGGACTGGCACAGCTCGACCGACAGGAGCCGATCTCGTCCCGGTCGGTGACCAGGCGCACTAGATCCCGGGTCTCTTCCATCGGGAGGGTGGCCGACTGGCACATCTGCTATCGCGTGCATCCTCCGCGCAGCCGCAGCAGCACCTGGTACTGGTCGAGAATGTGCCGCTGTTTCGCCAGGATCGCATTGCCCACTTCCGGTTCGGAAAGGACGTCGGTCAAACCAGTTTTCAATGACCCTCTCGCTGTGCGCGGGCAGTCTACCGGTGTGGCCGCATCCGGCCAATGACCCGATCTGGCGACCGAAATACCTGGTCCGGCCAGGCGTGGCGGAATTAATGTGACCACGCTTATGTCGGCTCTTCGAAGTCATGCGGGGTTGAGGAGCCTCGTCCTTTGCGGGTGGTGACCAGACAAACCCTACGCCGAAGAATGATTCCAGGGAGGGCGAGATGATCAGACGCAAATTTTGGGCTGTCACGCTGGCGGCATTCGTTACGGCAAGCGTCGGCATCGTCAATGGTTCGGCAAGCGCAGCCGCGCCGATGACGCCGCCGACGTTCAACATTGTGGTATCCGGATTCAACGGCACTACACAACCGATCACGCGCAAGGTCACCGCCACCCTGCGACCAGGCGCGGACCCCGCACGCGTGGCCAAAGCTGCGGCTACTGTTGTCACCTGTCACCTCAACGGCAACTACCCATCGGTGACGACCATGCCGGAGTTCCAGGGTAAGGCATACTTCTCGGCCACCACCTGGTGCGACGACTACGCCCCGGTCAGACTTTACGTCGCCATTCAGCAGGCGGTGCCAGGAGGTGGTTACTCCACCGAAGGAATGGATGGACCTGCGCGCGGCACAATCGCCGGCCTCGGCATTTCGACGAACTCCAAGCCCTGCTTCGAAATCAGCTTGGGCGCCTGGCGAGGCTTGGCGGACCCGTGGGTTGAAACACCGGACTTTCTCATTGACTTCGGCTGGTATTGGACATCCCCTGATACGCCGCTCAGTTGCTGACGCACGCGTGGCGGTGAAACTGGAGATCGGCGGTGGTGGCCGGTTCTCGGGGAATGACGAAGACCGCCTGCGACTCTCAGCTCGGGGCGAGCGATGGGGGTGGACATGGGCGCGGCTGGCACGGTGACGCTGCGAAGACTGGCACTGGTCACACTGCTCATACCGATTCTCGGTGCGGGCTGCTCCAGTGCGCCGGTCGACCCGGCTGGATCCGTGGCCTCGGCCGGTTTGGCCGCGCCGCGGCTGCTGCGCGGCGCCGACCTGCGGCTGCCGCTGGACGACTATGTGCTCTCCCCGGCGGAGTTGGGCGAGATCGCCCAGGCCAGCCGGACGCTCGTCGGCCGGTGTATGGCCGGGTTCGGCCTGGACCCGCTGCCGCCGCCACCGCCCGGGCCCGCGCTGCGTACCTGGAACGACTGGCGCTACGGCCTGACCGACCCGGAGGCGGCGGCGCAGCACGGCTACCGGCACGACGCCCCGCAACCTGCCACGCCACCCGAGCCGGCGCGGCCGACCGCGGAGCAGGCCGCTGCGCTCACCGGCTCGGGGACCCGCACCATCCGCGGCCGGCCGGTCCCCGACGGCGGTTGCCTCGGACAAGCCGACATGGCGCTGCGCGGACCCGGCTCCGCGCACGTCGACCGGGACTTGGCCCAGCGGCTGTCCGCGGAGAGTTTCCGCCAGTCCCGCGACCAGCCCCAGGTGCGGGCGGCGATCGCCGGGTGGTCGCAGTGCATGGCGCGGCGCGGCTACCGCTATCCGGATCCGTTCGCACCGGTCGCGGATCCACGTTTCCGGCCGGGAGTACCGCCGCCCAGCGCCACGGAGATCGCCACCGCTGTGGCCGATGTGGACTGCAAGCGACAGAGCGACCTGGTCGGCATCTGGTTCGCCGCCGAGCGGTCGTACCAGCAGCTGTCGGTCGCTGACCACCGGGCCGAGCTGGACCGGCTGCGTCAGGCGAACGCCGCGCAGCTGGCTGCCGCTCGTGCCCTGCGCTGACCCCGATTGTTCCGGCGCTGGTCCGGGACATACCGAAAGGAGTTCATCATGCCAGGACTGAAATCGGGTCGCGGTTCACCGAGGCGCCTCGCGGCCGCCGGCGCGGCACTGCTGCTGGTCGTGGTGGCGGGGCTCGCGGTCGCACCAGCCGCGGCGACCGCGGCCGGCAAGGGCGGCCCGGTTGTCGCGGGCAAGTCTGTCGCGTCCCTCATGGCGGCGGGCGGAACGCGGACGCTCGCCGTCAACCGGCTGCCCACTGACCCGGGCGACTTCAACGGCGCGTGCACGCTGGGCGAGTTCTGCCTGTTCTACCTTTGGGACAACCAGGGCAGCGTCGCCGACTTCAACTTCAGCGTGTACGACCTGAACGTCTTGAACGACAGGGGGTTGGGGTATCCGGGTCCGGGCGTCGGCCAGGGGCACCGCATCTCCAACAACAGCCTGAGCGCGGCGAACGCCGCACCGTACTACGTCATCGGCTGCATCGCGCCGGGCTTCACCGGTGTGTGCGGCTATGCCGAGCCACTGACGAGTGGGAACCTCGCCGACCCGTTCTACCTCAACATCGAGTCGTTCTACTGGTACGGCTTCTGAGCCGCGGCGTCCGGGGTGCCTTCACGGCGGGAGGCACCCTTGGGCAACCACAGCTGAGATGGGACCACATGCGGCCCCGGCGGAACCGCGCCGCTCACCCGATCAGGCCGAACGCCAGCCAGAGCAGCTTGTGTCCGCGCCATTCACTCCGGCGCAGACATTGGACTGGGTGATCTTCCGAAGATCGGGACTGTGCCAGTTCCCGCAGCTTCCCCCGGCACCATCGCCGTCTCCGAAGGTCGGCGTCGACCCATCGGTCAACACGAGGTGCGTCCGCACCCCCCAGTTGTCGGCTTTGTCGTCACAGACATAGGCCGAGTAGTGCGGGTCGTTGACGCAGCCATGAGCGCGGGAACTGGATGTGCACGCGGTGTGCGCGGGAGCCGGCGGCGCCGCGACCAACGCCGTACCGAAAATCGCGACACTTCACCCACACCCACCGGTCCGGAAGTGTCATGAATGTTTCACTGTCCACCCAGCAGTCACCTGCGCACTCGACCAAGAATGGGCACACATAGTGTCCGACGGATCGTACGCTGAGGCACGCGATCTCGGGATTGTACGCACAACTGTCGATAGACCCCTGATGTATTGATCCGGTATTGCGGGCCGTTACCGTTCCGCCAAGGCCGGAGAGATCACAGCCTCTCGCGGTTCGACGAGCCGCCTCGCGTCGCCGCAGCCGCCGGGACAATGTTCGCCAGAAGGCCCACCACCAGCGCGGCCACAACCGCCCATGTGCGTGGATTTGCCGCCCTTTCTCCTGGCAATCTCGTTGTTTCCACCCCTTCAATGCAGATCTTTGCCGCGCAGTGAAGAAGTGTGGACCTGGCGTGACCCGAGGGGCGAGGTTATTTCGCGCAGGTGTGAACCCGCAGGAAACCGGGTGGGTCAGCGACCTGACCGGTCGGCGTCCTGGGATGCCAGGGCGGTGCCGAGCGGTGTCGTGGTGTGCAGAACCGACGAGCCCTCACGATGGGTCGTGATCAGACCGGCTTCTCTGAGAATCGCGGTGTGCCGGCTGACGGAAGCCAGGGATGTACCGAGCCGAGCGGCCAACTCGGTGGTGGTGGCGCCATGACGGGCCGCGATCAGCACGTCGGCGCGGGTGGCCCCCAGCAGTCTGGCCAGCTTTCGATCAGTCACACAGGAATCGGTCAGGGGGCGTTTCCACGTGTAGTCGTGGTTGACCGGGTAGACGAGCGTCGGCGGGAGATCGGGGTCGGCCAGTGCCACCGGTGACCGCTGGCAGAAGAAGGAGGGCACCAGCCGCAGGCCGCGGCCCCGGAGGTGCAGGTCCCGGTCGACGGCGTACTGCACCTCGAGCACGGGCGCTCGCCAGTGCGCCAGCGGGCGCAGGCTCTGCAGCAGCCCTTCGATTCCGCGATCCAGCACCACCCTGGCGCGGTGAGCACGGTCCGCTTCGACCGCCGCCTGGATCATGTCGGTGTAGGGCTCGATCGTGACTCGGTGGTAGGCGCGCAACGTGGCACCCACTTCCCCCAGCAAGGCGGCGTCACCCGACGCGAGCGCGCGAGCCCAGCCAGGCACGTAGGCGGTGCGGGACAACTTCTGGAGCTCACGGTTGAGCCGAGCACGCGGCGTGGCACGGATCGCCTCGAGCGCCGCCGGTAACCCAAGCACGCCTTCTGGCGGGGTGAGGAAGTCCGGGAAGTAGGGGCCGAGCGGGCTCAGCACGGTCAACAACCGCAGCCCGGACCGGACGCCCGGACCGGGTCGAACTTGCCGGCCCCACGAGGTGAACGCCGGGGCCGGGTGTCGCTCGCACAACCTCAACCGGCTGAACACCATCTCCCAGCCCGGGTCGACGGCGGCATCGAGCCGGATGCGGGTCAGATCCTCGGCGGTGAAATGAACTCGTAGCACGTCATCCCCCAGAGACCTCGCTCGCCGCGCGTCAAGTTCCACCGGTGGGCACCCCTACCAGCGCGCCCATCGGCGGAACTCCCCCCTCGGCACGACGAGCACCACGATGTCGGATGCCGCCCTCTTCTCACCCTCGTCTCGTCCTCATCTCGTCCTCTGTCCGGTGCCCTGGGCATATCCGCTGGCGAGATAGAATTCCGGCGTGTGCGGGACACATCTGGGGGATGAGGCTGCCTGATGGATTTCCGCGTGCTTGGAACGCTGGAGGTCTGGACCGGAACGGGCAGGGTCATGGTGCCGAGCGTCCGGCACCAACGGGTGCTGGCGGCGCTTCTGCTCGCCCCCAACTCCGTGGTGCCCGTGGCCCGGCTGGTCGACGCGGTCTGGGACGACGAACCACCCATGACAGCCACGAAGCAGATCCAGAACTGCGTTTCGGTGCTCCGTGAGCGGCTGGGCCGAGAGCGTGACCTCATCGTCACGGACGGGCCCGGTTACCAGCTGACGATCATCGACGACGAGCTCGACGCCATGCGGTTCCGGCGCGGCATGGTCATGGCGCAGCAGTTGGCGGCCGAGGGCAGCCTGTCCCGGGCAGTCGACGTGGCGCGCGACGCGTTGCGGCTGTGGCGGGGACCCGCCCTCGACGGGCTGGACGCCGCCGCACTGGCCGGGCCGATCACCAAGCTGAACGAGCAGCGGTACAGCGCCATCGAGGCGAGTGCCGAATGGCAGCTCGAGCTGGGTGAGTATCAGGCCGTCGTCGAGGAGATGGGCGAACTGGTCGCGCTCCACCCGCTGCGCGAGCGCATGCACGGGCAGTTGATGGTGGCCCTCGACGGCGTCGGCCGATCCGCCGACGCGCTCGCGGTGTTCAGCGCCCTGCGCGCCAGGTTGGTCGACGAGCTGGGTGTGGAGCCCGGGTCCGCCCTGCGGGCGCAACAGGTGCGGATCCTCGCCAGGACTCGCGGCGAGCCGCCGTCGCCGGCTCCCGGCGTCCCCAAGGGGTCAGCCGACCAAGCACCGCACCAGCTCGCGGCGGCCGTCGCCCGGCAGTGGACGACCGAGGTCGAGATGCGGTCGCTCAACCGGCCCGAACCCGTCCCGCTCACCTGGTCGAGCACCGGCCGGCCGGTCGCCGCCGAGGCCACGCTCCCCCGCCGCGCCGGCGAACGACTCGTGTTCAGCGGTGACCTCTGCGATGTCGTCGCCAAGTTCCGGCAGGTGCGGTCCCGGCAGCTGGTCGTCCTCGGTGACCCGGGCGCCGGCAAATCCGTCCTGGCGATGCTGTTCACCCTCGGCCTGCTCGCCGACCGGCGCGACGAGGACCCGGTCCCGGTGCTGCTGCCGTTGGCGTCCTGGAACCCGCACCGGGAGCACCTGTGGCACTGGCTGGCCACCAAACTGGTCGAGGACTACCCGGGCCTCGGCAACAAGGCCGTGTACGGCGCCGATGCGGCGACCCGGCTGGTGTCCGACCGCAAGATCGTCCCGGTGCTGGACGGCCTGGACGAGATACCGCCCGCGCTGCATGCCGCAGCCATCGACGCACTCGACCGCGCCGTCGCCGACGGGAGTCCGCTCGTGGTGACCTGCCGCGGCACGGAGTACGAGCAAGCCGTGACACACAGCGGTTCCCTGCTCGCCAGAGCTGCCGTGGTGGAGATCGAGCCGGTCAATGCCGAAGCCGCCATAGGGTTCCTGACCGCGCGGACAAGAGTGGGCGAGACCCGGTGGCAGCCCGTCGAGGAACGGTTGCGCCGGCAGACCGACAGCGCGCTCGCGCGGGCGCTGCGCACCCCGCTGATGGTCGACCTGGCCAGAATCGCCTACGCACACCCGGAAACGGACCCCGGCGAACTGTGCGACACCGACCGGTTCGGCGGTCCGGAGCTGATCGAGGACCACCTTCTCGACGCCTACCTCCCGGCCAGCTACGCCCACCGCCCTACCCCACCCACCCCGCACGACCCGCCGGTCACGCCGCGGACCTACGACCCGCCGCAGGCCGAGCGGTGGCTCGGTTTCCTCGCACGACGGTTGCAGGACCAGCAGACCCGTGACCTCGCCTGGTGGCGTCTCGACCGGATGGTGCCCCGCCATGTCGCCGGGCTCTACCTCGGCCTGCCACCCGCACTGCTGTTCGCGGCGACCGGCTGGGTCGCCGCCGGCCCGGCCGCCGGCCTTGTCTACGGCCTGTCGTTCGGTCTCGCGGGCTGGCTGGCGCACACCATCGGCGAGCGCCCGGGACCACTTCGGGTGGAGCTCCGCTTCCACCGGACGACAAGCCGGTTCGTCCGGCGATTCCTCGGTGGCGCCGTCGCCGGCAGCCTGCTCGCACTGGGCTGGTCGCTGTCACCGCCGATCATCGCTCTGCTCGCCGTGGTGTTCGGGCTGGCCATCGCACCCCATGTCTGGCTGGACACGCCGATCGATGCCGGCACGGTGACCAGCCCGGCCTCCGTGCTGCGCGGCGACCGGACCGCCGCCCTGGCCTACACCCTGTCGTTCATGGTGTGCCTCGGCCCGTTCTGGGGGATCGCCTTCGCGCTGACCAACGAGACCCGGTTCGTCCCGGTTCTGGGCGGCGACTTCGACCTGGTGCTGGCACTGGCCACCGGCCTCGCATCCGCGCTGCTCGGCCGTTTCATGCTCGGCGCCGCGGGCAGCGTCGCCTACGGGCTGGCGGGCGCGGTCGTCGGTGGTCAAGTGTTCCCGCGCGCCACCAGCGCCACGCAGGCCATCATCGCCGGGGTCATGTTCGGGCTCGCCGTCGGCCTTTCCGTGTGCCTCGCCCGCGCGTGGGGCGCGTTCACGATGATGTGCCTGTGGCTCGCCGCTCGCGGTCACCTCCCGTTGCACTTGATGGACTTCCTCGCCGACGCCCACCGCCGTGGCGTCCTGCGCCAGGTCGGCGCCGCGTACCAGTTCCGCCACGTGCGCCTGCAGGCCCGCCTCGCCGGCCAGCCGGAAACACCACCGCCGGGGCCGAACGCGCGTTGCGACGCGGGCTGACCGCGCCCGCCCGACCCGGTGGAGACCCGAAGCCGGGTCAGCCCGCACCGCCGTTGCGGGTCAGGCGGTCGGCGCGGTCGTTGACGAACGGCTCGGGCCGATAGGTCACGAACGCCGAGGGGCCGAGGCCGAGCGACTGTGCGACCTGCTGCAGCCGCCGCGGTTCGGTGCTGTTGCCCCACGTCCCGGTTCGAATGCGGTTGTGGACGGCCAGCAGGCCGGCGACATGCTCAGCGGGGGTGAAGGCGCAGTGCCCGATGTGGCTGACGTAAGCCTGCCGCAGCAGGTTCGCACCTCCCGCACGAACAACCTTGCCCGCGTACTCCCGTTCGAACTCAACAGGTGCGAGAGTGTCGGACAGGGTGTGCAGGGTGAGCTCGGGTGCCGCCAAGCGGCCACCGGGCACAGAAGTGGCCGACAGCCAGCGAACCGCGGCGAAGTCCGGCTTGATGGTCGCGCCGCGGGTCAGCCGATCGAGGTCCCGGGCCAGATCGAGCCCCGCCTGGCGGTACAAAGTGGACACTTCGGGGAAACGCCCGGACCTGCTCGCCAGCGACCGGTAGTCCACGCCGGCGTTCCACGAACTGTCACCGCCGGCGACTGCGTTGATGGTGACGCGGGCAGGCACGACGAAGGGCAGTGTCGCCAGCAATCCTTCGTACTGCGCCTGTTGCTGGGCGTTCCAGTCCTCCGGCGCGGGCGGTGTGCCGCCCGTCGACCAGGTCGTCATGTTCATCAGTGCGGCGGCCAGGGCGATCCGCGCCCGGCCGGCAGGCGTGGTCTGCGCCTGGCGCACAGCGGCGGTCAGTGCCGCGACAGTCGCGTTCGCTTCGTCGAAGGTGGTGAACCCGGTGAGCTGGACCCGTTGTCCTGGGAGCAGCAGCTCGGCAACCGCGTAGGTCCCGTCGAGCTGGTGGTTGTTGAGGTTCAGCGCGCCCGCGACCAACCCGCACGTGGTCAGCGCACCATCGACGCGCCGGCCTCCGCGTTCGGCCAGCAGTGCGCTCACCAGGCCGCCCATCGACTGCCCGAACGCGATCACCTCGCGGGGCCTGCCGGCGAGCTTGCCCAGAGCGTCCACTGTGTCCAGTTGGTCGGCCACCGCGGTGTCCACCGCCCACCCGGTCCGCGCGTAGGACGATCCGGCCAGGGCGAACCCACGCTCCAGCAACGCTTCCGCAGTCGGCTCGTCCGGCGCGTCGACCGCGGGATTGTCCGGACCGATGCGGAAGCCATGGCTGAACAGCACGAGGCTGCCGTTCCAGGATGCGGGCACCCGTGCCGTCCAGGTCGCGCCGTTGGCGAGAACCCCCGAATACCGGACGGGAGCGGACACCCCGGCATTCGCCATGGGGCTCGCCGTCAGCGCGAACGCCGCAACGCAGACGGTCAGGAAAACACTGGTTCGTCTCGGCCGCACCCTCCGCAATTTAGGCATATTCGAGACGGCCGTCAACAAGTTGCCCATCTTCGGTCCGGCGCGGGGTGGTCGCGGTGCGGGTGCGCGAAGACGACCGCGTGTCCGGGTGTGGCGTGTTTACCCGACAGACGGGTGGGCGGAGGTTCGCCATGCTCGGACGCATGAGCGACACGACCCTCGAGAGCCAGGCCTCCATCGTGCGCGGTCCGGGCGGCGGGCCGATCGTGATCGGGCCGCCTCGGCAGGGACTTCCCTCCGACGGCGATCCGCCGCTCCTGCCGTTGGGGCCGCGGGGCGGGTTGCCCGGGTTCACCGCGCACCCCGGCGAGCTCAGGGCGGTCGGCGACCGGGCCGGGGAGATCGCGGACGACCTCGCGCGGGCGGTCGGCGGGCACGCGGGAGCGCTCGCTGATGTCGGACCGCACACCGGCTGGGCGGTCGGCGGCGCGGTGTCCCGCTGCGCCGAGGCGTGGGAGGACGAGCTGAAGAAGGCCGTCGAGAAGGTCCGCGCTGTCGCCGAGAAGCTGGCCGCGACCGCGGCTCACTACTCCACTGTGGACGAATCCTGCCGGGTGCGGATGAGCGAGCTGTTCAACGGGGGTGCGCGATGACGCTCGGGTTCGAGGACGTCCTCAACGGCGATCCTCAGCGGTTTGCCACCATCGCCGTGCGGTGGGACGAACTGGCCGCCACCGTCGCGGCGCAGCGTGAGCAGTGGCAGGCGCAGGTGCACGGCGCACTCGGCGAGCAGAAGTGGCAGGGCGCGGCCGCGGACCTGGCCCGCGGACACATCGACACCGTCGGGCAGAGCTTCGCCGGGCACGAGCAGAACCTGCGCCAGGTGTCCGCCGTACTACGCCGGTCCGCGACGGGGTTCGCCGACGCACAAGCGGCGCTCGACGAGGTCCGTCAGCAGGCGGCGAACCTGGGTCTGGTGATCGGCCAGGACGGTTCGGTGGCTGTCGATCCCGCACAGGCCCTGACCGCCCCGCCGAACCCTCAGGCGATGCAGGACGTCGCCAACCGCATCGGGACCGCGATCCAGTCCGCGAACACCGCCGACCAGCAGGCGGCCAGCGCGCTGGACGCACTCGCCCCGGGCGGACCGGGAACAGCCCCGCTGACTTCCCCCAGCAGCACCACGGCCCCCAGCCCACAAGCCGCGGTCAGCAAGGACCTTCCGCCAGGCGCACCCGCCCCCGGTTCGGACCCGAAGGCGGTCAAGCAGTGGTGGGACACCCTGTCCCTGGACGAAAAACGGCGCACCGCCGACAAATACCCGTACTACGTCGGCTCGACCAACGGGATCCCGTCCGCCGCACGGGACTACGCCAACCGACAGGTCCTCGACGACCTCATCGCGAACACCAAGGACGAGGAGAAACGCAAGGGGCTGCTGAAGCTGCGCCAGAACCTCGGTCCAGGCCCCGGTTTCCCGGAGAAGGACATCCCCGATCCGGGCGACCCGCAGCACCCGCCGAAGCTCCTGCTGAACGTAAACACCGACGGCACCGGGCACATGATCGTCGCCACCGGCAACCCGGACTCCGCGCACAACGTGGTCACGTGGGTACCGGGGATGGGCACCAAGCTCAACGAGCAGAACGCCGACTGGGCAACCGGGATCCCCGGCAACATCTACAACCAGACGGTCGGCAAGGACCACGGCGGCTCCACAGCGGTCATCGCCTGGATGGACTACGACGCGCCACCGGACGTGGGCGGCGCCGCGTTCGCCGACCAGGCGAAGGCCGCCGCGCCGCACCTGGCCGACTTCGAACGCGGCCTGAACGCCACCCACAACCCCGGCGACGATCCACACAGTGTCCTTTTAGGACACAGCTACGGCTCCAGCGTGGTCGGGGAGACCGCGAACGCGCTCCATGGCCAAGGCGGGCTGAGCGCGCTGGGTGTCGACGACGTCATCGCCGTCGGCAGCCCCGGCATGGACGTGTGGAACGCCAAGGATCTCGGCGTCAAGGACGGGCATGTCTTCGCGTCCCGGGCCGCGCTGGATCCCATCGCGCTGTCCATGAACCAGATGGGTGTCGGGGCCCATCTCCTCGACCCCACGGACCCCAAGTTCGGCGCGCACGTGTTCGACTCGGGGACCGGTGGAAACCCGCAGGACGCGCACGGGTCCTACTTCGTCTCGACCGAGTCGCTGACCAACATGTCCGACATCATCCGCGGCGACTACGGCAAGGTGCACTGAGCCATGGGAGAGGAGTTCCGGTTCGATCCGGCGGCCATCGACAGCGCCATCCGGCGGCTGACGTCCGTGCTGGACCTGATGGACCAGCACGAGAGCAAGGTCGCCGAGCTGGGGCACGTGACGCAACCCGGTGCCGCGCCGTCCACGCGCGCGTTCCACTCGTTGCTCACCCAGTCCATGGCCCGGTTGCACCAGCAGCACGACGCGTTGCGGCAGAAGGTCCAGAACCAGATCGAGGACCTGAAGAAGACCAAACAGGCATACACCGCGACCGACCAGGCGGGCGCACAGCGGTTCGCCGCCATCGACGCGCGGATGTGAAGGGGAGCAAGGTGAGCGGGACACCGCTGGACTGGGTCCGGGACACGGCGGGGCAGCTGCCGCAATCGATCGGCGACGCCGTGAACCAGGCCACCGGCATCGCCGAGGGGATCATCTTCGCGGACGGGTCGCTGCCGGCCGGCACCAACCCGGCGGACATCTACGCGTGGTTCCACAATGGACCGGGCACGGCCGGGTACCAGCAGGCGACCGACGCGCTGGCCGTGCTCGCCGACGTTTTTCCCGACTACACCAAGGAGATCACCGCGGCCCAGCAGGACGTCTCGTCCGGGTGGACGGGCCCGGCCGCGCAGGAGTCGGTCAAGTCGTTCGACCCGTTGCTCAAGGCGTCCGCACAGCTGGAACGGCACGCGACCAACGCGCGGGCTTCGGTCGCCGATCAGGTGACCTCGTTCAACGACACGAAGAACCGCGTCATCCCGGTTCCGGCCCAGCCGCCGAGCGGCCCCGGCATGAAGCAGTTCACCCAGCCATTCGCGCCGGACAACCTGAGCGCGGATGCCGCCGTCGCCGGCTACCAGCTCGCCACGTACAACAACCAGAACGCTTACGGCGCCTACCAAGGCCAGACGACCCCGCAGGGCAAGCGGCTCCCCCAGGACCAGGCGACCAGCACGGTCACCAAGAAGGGCGGCCAGGATCCGCCCGTCCCGCAACCAGGTCCACTGCCGCAGCCCGGCCCGCGACCACAGCCCGGCCCGCCGCCTTCGCCTCAACCGGACCCGCCACGCACCCAGGACCAGACCGACCAGCAGTCCGCTCCCCCGGCCCGGACCCAGTCGCCGGGCGACACCCAGACCCAGCACCTCAACGGCGTCCAGACCGGTCAGCCGACCGCCACCAACCCCGTCGGACCGAAGCCACCACCCGGGACGCCGTCCCCGATCCCGCCGATCCCGCCCGCCACCAGGACCACGCCGCAACTGGCGTCCCCTTCAGGGGGACCCCCAAAATCAACATTACCTGGGGGGACCGACAGTTTTGGGCGGCCGGCCGGCTCCGCCTCGGGAGGGTCCGCACTGGGTTCGCTGCCCGGGGTCTCCTCCGGCTGGGCCGGCAGCGCGGGAAACGCCCCGGGAGGCAAAGGCCGACCGGGTGGGTTCGCCGGGGCCGAGCCCTACCGCGCCGCAAGCGGGAAACCCGGCGGCGCAACGGCGAGCGGCAGGCCCGCAGCGGCCGGGTCGCAGGGCATGGGCGGCGCCGGAGGTCACGGCAAGGGCGAGGACGACCAGGAGCACCGGACAAAGTTCGTGCTCAAGACCGAGCACGAGAGCGAGCTGGTCGGCGAGCTGCCGTCGCACGCGCCCGCGGTGATCGAAGGGTTCGGCGATGACGAGGAGTAGCGCGCTGCTCCTGCCCGGGGTCACTTTCGTTGTGCTGTGGGAGAAGTTGGGGCTGGGTGAGCTGCCGAGGGCGTTGTTCCTGCCGTCGCCCGGCCGGACCGTCGACGAACGCGCCCACATCGAGCACGCCGTGGCCGTGGAGCTGACCCGTGCCGGGTTCGGCGCGGGAGGTGCGGCCGATCATGACCTGGTGCGCACCCTGCGGTTGCTGGCCAAGCCCGCGTACGAGTACTACGGCTGGGCCATACCGGCGGCCGGGCCCGCGTTCAGCGTGCTGGCGGCCACGAACGGGCAGCAAGCCGTCCTGGCGAAGCTCATCGGGACTGCCGTCGAACTGAGGCCGGCCGACCCGGGACATCCGGCCATGGCGGTGGCGGCTGAACTGCCCGAAGTGCCGCCCGGCACCGGGCCGGTGACGTTGCCGTCGCACTCGCTCGCGGCGTTCGAGCACGCGACCGGAGCGAAGGTGACCGGCCACGGGCAGCTCTTCGCCGCCCGCCGGGACCGGCTCGGCCGGCGGTGGCAGTTCCCGCACGCGATCGAGTACGTGGACACCACGCACGGCCGCTGGTTGCTGCGCCGTGCGACGGATGGCGGACCGACCTCGGCGCTGCTGGGGGTCGCCGAGGTCGTCGCCGCCGAACTGGACCACGCCGCCCGCCGGTGCAGCGGCCGCTGACCAGGCTGGTCCATCGCCGACCCGCAGCCGGTCCATGACCGCGCCCGGGTCTGGCGCCCTGGAACCGAACCGTGACACGCTGCGTCTCGCCTTGCATGGCTGTCATCGCCAAGGGGAGGGCAACAGTGCCTGGTTCCACCGAGCCGCACCTGGACCGCACGGATCACCCGGACGGCAGCAAGATCCGGGTCGCCATCGTCGACGACCACCCGATCGCCCGGCAGGGCCTGGCGAAGATCCTGGAGGGCGCCGGGAACATCGAGCTGGTCGCGTCCTGCGCGCGGCCCGGCGAGCTCGGCACGGCCGGCTGGGAGCACACGCCTCCGGCCATCGATGTCATGTTGCTCGACCTGTACCTCGACGGGCACGTGATGGCGCTGGACGCGATCACCTCGATGTCCACGCACGTGCCGATCCTGGTGATCTCCGCGTCCCGCCACCCCGGTGACGTCGTGGCCGCCGTCCGCGCGGGCGCGTCCGGGTACGTGAGCAAGCACGCGAGCGAAACCGCCTACGCCACGGCGATCCGCGCGGTCGCGGCCGGGCAGTTCCACCTGTCCGCCCAGCTCGCGGACATGCTCCAGGCAGAGGTCGCACCGGCCCGACCGGTCCTTTCCCCGCGGGAACAGGAAACCCTGAGCTACATAGCGCGGGGCTTCACACACGCCCAAACCGCCACCCGGATGCACGTGTCGAAGGCGACCGTCGAAACGTTCATCGCCCGCATCCGCGCCAAGCTCGGCCTCGGCAACAAAGCGGAACTCGCGCTCGCCGCGCTGACCCACCTGGACGTGAGCAGCTACCCGCCAGGCACCCACAACTCCAAGTAGGGCGTCGGATCCGCCACCACGACCCGGCCGCCCGCCTGGGCCAGGTGCTTCTCGACCGCCTCCGTGTCGAGCAGGACACCGGGCTCACACCTGCCGAGCACGCTGACGACCACTCCCCCGTCCGACCGGCGCGCCTGCACGACCGCTTCCCGGCAACCGCCGGCCATCGCCTCGAGCGCCTCGTGGGTCGCCTCCACGAGCGCGACACGTTGTGGTCCGGGCAACCGGGGAACGCCCTCGTCGGTCAGGAAGGCGGCGTAGTTGACCTCCACCGCGAGCCCGGCCGCTCGCGCCATCCGGGCCGCGGTGTCCAGTCCCAGGGTCAGGTCGTGCTCCTGGCGGGCGCCGTCGGACTCGACGAACGCCCTCAGCCAGGCGGCCTCGGTCACGACCCGGTCCCGCAGCGCCGGATCCGTCACCTGGGTGCCCCGGGCGAGGGTCTCCAGTGTCTGCAGCACCCGGTCGTGCAGCGCCCACGCACTGCGGGCACGGACCCGCTGGGCCGCGAGCTCCGCCGCGCGCACCACCGCGGCCGACCGGGCGGCGTCCAGTTCCCTCAGGTCACGGCGGAACACGCGGGCGCTCAGCCAGCCGATCACCGGATTCGCCAGGTAGGTCGGGGTTCCAGCGAGCGCGTCGGGCAGGGACGTGCCGTGGGTCAGCAACACAGCGACGTAACAGCCGAGCCAGCACACACCGAGCACCCACGAGGCCGCCAGCGTCCGGCACAGCAGCCCGGCGCTGAACGTGATCATGACCGTGTACGGATAGGTGAACAGCTCCCAGGTGCGGGCGTCCGCGTCACTCGCGATCAACCCGTTGACGAGCAGCAAACCCATGCCGGTCACCAGTTCCAGCGTGTACGGGGCCGCCGCCATACCCTTGCGGCGCCAACCGGTGACGACGGCAGCGGTCTGCACGACCATGACCGCGTAGAGGGCGAACGGCTGCCAGATCGACGCAAACCGGCCGGCGACGAACACCAGGGCGTTGCCCGCCATGAACAAGGCGACGAGCCGCACCAGGATCGCCGACCGGACGGTCACGTCACCGGTCAGCCATTGTGTCCAGAGTGGACGGCCGGTCACCGTTGGGCGTCCGGAAGGGACAGCCGGACCACCGTACCCCGGCCGGGAGCCGACTCCACGACCGCGATACCGCCGACCTCCAGCAGCCGCCGCCGGATCGACTGCCGCAGGCCGACACCGCCAGAGGTGCGGGCCGGGTCGAACCCATGACCGGTGTCGGCGACCTCGACCACAAGTCCTTGCGGTCCAACGTATGCCCGGACAGTAGCCCGTTCTGCCCGTGCGTGCTTGGCGACGTTGGTCAACGCCTCCCATACCGCCCCCGTCACGGCGTGGATCCGTTCCGGCGCGAGCGCGGGCAGCCCGTCCGCGATGTCCACGGTCACCTCGGCACCAGCGCGCCCCCGGTCCGCGGCGATCACGAGCAACGCGGCCCGCAGGTCCGTCGGGGCGAGTGTGTCCCCGCTGACGAAGCCCCGCAGCCACCTCGCCTCGGCCAGAACCTGCTCCCGCAGGCTCCCGCTCACCGCGTCGGTGAGCTCCTCCAGCAGGTCGAGCAGGCGTGCCCGGACCTGGACGGCCTGGGTCGAGCGCTCCCATTCGGCCGCGAGGTCCCCGGCCCGGCGGACCGCCTCGGCCCGGCGGGCGTCGATCCGCACCGCCACCGCCCGGATCTGCCGGGACATCAGCCACGCCAGCACCGGCATGATCGCGAGGCTCACCGCGTTCGGCCCGACATTCCACAGTGGACTGACGGGTGCGTCCGCGACGACGTAGGCGCCCGCGACCGCCACCCCGAGCGACACGACCCACCGTGCCCGCAACGGCGAGATCCCGATCAGCAGCACCGCGACCAGCACGTAGTTGTACAGCTGCGCGCCCACGATGAACAGCGCCGCGCTGACCACCGCGTCCGCCACCGCCCACCAAGCCCGAACCCGCCGGGTCGCCACGCACGCCGCCACCAACACGGCCGACTCCGCGAGCGCGGCCGGTACCAGGACTCCCCCGGTGAAGGCCATTGCCAGGAACACGCAGCCGCCGAGCCGCGACACCGCCGCGGCGATCGCCAGCACACGTTCGTTGCGGACAACGGCCGCTGCCTCGGACACGAGCCGACAGTAACCCGGCCGGTCAACACCCCCGTGTCATGCGTTCACCTGACACCACTCCACCCACGGAAAACCGGTCCCGCTCAACGCCTTCAGCGCGAATTCTCCTGCGCTGCACAGATACCGCTGCAGGGTCAGGAGGTCGGGCCGGTACCGCGGCGCGGCGACATGGGTTCTGGCCGACGTGCGTCGCTGCGGGCAGGTGGTGAGCGACGGTCAGGCTGGTCGAACCGGAGCACGGGCTTGATCGTCTTCCCGGCGGCGACGTCCTCGACCGCCGCGGCGATCTCATCGAACCGGTAGTGCGTGATCAGCCGGTCGACGGGCAGTCGTCCCGCGGCCATCAGACCGGCAAGGACCGGGACGAGCGCTTCGATCTCCGTGTCCCCCAGCGTCAGGCCCACCACGTGTCGTCCGGGGATCATGAAGTTGACGTCGACCGGTACTTCGGTGCCGAACGCCGGCGCGCCCACGATCACAGCCGTGCCCCGCACAGCGAGCGTGCTGATCGCCGTGCGCAGCACACCGGCGTTGCCGGTGCTCTCCACGGCACCGTCCACACCGCGATCCCCGGTCAACCGGCTGACCTCGCCGGCCAGATCGGTCACCGTCGTGTCGATGGTGTCGGTCGCACCGAGCTCACGGGCCAGCCGCAGCCGGTCTTCGACCCGGTCGGCGACGATGATCCTCGTCGCGGGTGTCATGGTCGCGGCCATCACCGCGGACAGACCGACCGCGCCGGCACCGGTGATGAGCAAAGTGGAGCCCGGCCGGGGGTGGAGCACATTCCACACCGCGCCCGCGCCGGTCATCACGCCGCAGCCGAGTGGTGCCAGCAGATCCAGCGGGGCGCCGGGGCCGACTTTGACGACGCCGCGCTCGTCGGCGATGGCGTGGTGCGCGAAACTGGACTGGCCGAAGAAATGCCCGCCGACGTCATGTCCGCCGCGCGCGATCGTGGCCGACCCGTCGAGCCTGCGGCCACCGATGAGATTGGCGGGCAACCAGGTCTCGCAGTACGCGGGATGCCCGTCGTGGCAACTCGCGCACCGGCCGCACGACGTGTAGCTGAGCAGTACCTCGTCGCCGGGGCGCACCCGCGTGACCGAAGCACCAACGGCTTCGACGACACCCGCGCCCTCATGCCCCAGGACGCCAGGCATCGGGAACGGCAGTGCGCCTTGGGCGACACTGAGATCGGTGTGGCAGATGCCGGCCGCGACCATCCGGACGAGGACCTCGTCGGGGCGCAGGTCAGCCAGTTCCACTTGGGACAGCGTGAAACCGGCGCCCGCCGACTCCACGACAGCCGCCGTGGTGATTGTGGACATTCGCGGGGTCCCTCTCAGTCCAAGGAGATCACGACGGACTTCGTGGTGGTGTAGGCGGCCAACGCCTCCGGGCCGTACTCACGGCCGAAGCCGGACTGCTTCACGCCGCCGAAGGGCACGGCCGGATCGAGCATCGCCCAGTCGTTGACCCACACGATCCCGGCTCGCAGCCGCGCGGCGACCCGGTGGGCTCGCGCGAGGTTCTCCGTCTGCAGCCCGGCCGCGAGCCCGTACGGCGTCGCGTTGGCCAACGCGACCGCCTCATCTTCGTCCACAAAGGACTGAACGGTCAGCACCGGACCGAAGATCTCCTGCTGGATCACCCGCGACTCGGCCGGCAGCCCGGCGATCACGGTGGGCCGCAGGTAGGAGCCTCCGTTCAGGTCCAGCCGGTCACCGCCGGTGATCACCTGGCCGCCCTCGGCCCGGGCAAGCTCGATGTACGCCAGTACGTTCGCGAGCTGGCGCTCCCCCGCCATCGGGCCGATCACCGTCGCCTCGTCGAACGGGTCGCCGACCGGCACACCGCACACGGCGTCGCCGAGAATGCCAAGCACGGTGTCGTACAACGGTTCGGCGACGAGCAGCCGCGGCCCGGCCATGCAGAACTGGCCGCTGTTGAACACGAACGCCTTGATCACGGCGCCGATCGCCTTGTCGAGATCGGCGTCCTCGAACACGACGTGCGCCGCGTTCCCGCCCAGTTCCAGGGTGACCGGTTTGAGCGCGGCGCCGGCCACCTGGGCTATGTGCCGGCCGATCGCGGTCGACCCGGTAAAGGCGATCTTGTCGACGCCCGGATCCCGTACGAGCGCCTCGCCGGTCCGCGTACCGCCGGTCACCACGTTGACCACCCCGTCAGGCACGCCCGCCTCGGCGAGGATCTCGGCCATCAGCAGGGCGCTCAATGGCGTGTCCGGCGCTGGTTTGTGCACGACGGCGTTCCCGGCCGCCAGCGCCGGAGCGATCTTGGTGGTACTGAGGATCAACGGGAAGTTGAAGGGCGTGATCGCGCCGACCACGCCCAGCGGTTCGCGCCGCGTGTAGGCGTGCGCGTTGATCGGGATGTCCCGCACCGCACCGTCCATCGACTGTGCCAGCGCGGCATAGTACTCGTACTGGTCGGCCGTGGTCATCACGTCGACAGGACGGCACAACGCCACTGGTTTGCCGACATCCAGGCTCTCCACGGCAACCAGTTCACCGGCGCGACGGCGGACCAACTCGGCGACACGGTTGAGCACGCGACCGCGTTCCCTGCCGGCCATGTGCGCCCACTGTCCATTGTCGAACGCCGCACGGGCGGCCAGAACGGCGTCACGCACGTCGTTCTCGGTCGCGTCGACAACGGTGGTGACCGCACGCCCGGTCGACGGATCGATCACTTCGTAGTGCTGCGCGCCCTCGCGCCACTGGCCCCCGATGAACAACTTGCCCGGCTCGACCTGCGGCCTGCGCACGTCCGGTCCGGCCTGGGTGTCTACTGCGGTCATGGTCAGTCGCCTCTTCGCACCTCGGCTCCGCTGCCTCAACCACATTAACAGGATTCCTGATAATCCACGAGTCACTTAGTGGTATCAAAAGAGTTCCTGTGACAAGGTTCCTGATCTACACTCGCGGTATGTCAGGCGCCAACCGAGTGCTGCGCGGTCGACGGCCGGCCCAGCCGTCCCTGCTCTACGCGATCAAACAGGTCGAACTGGTCGTTCGCGCCCACCTGGACGAGCTGCTCAAACCGTCCGGAGTGACCGCGCTGCAATACACCGCGCTCACGGTGTTGCAGCGGCGAGACGGACAGTCGTCGTCGGCCGAGCTGGCCCGCAACTCGTTCGTCACCCCTCAGGCCATGGCCGATCTGGTTTCCGGGCTCGAACGGCGTGGACTGATCCGCCGGGACCGCGACCCGAACAACCGCCGGCGCCTGCTGCTCAGCCTCACCGACGCGGGCGGGGCCGTGCTCGCCGACAACGAACCCGCGGTGCGTGCGTTGGAAGAGCAGATGGTGGCCGACCTGGACCTCGCCGAGCGCGAGGCGTTCGGGCACTACCTCAACCGTTGCCGCGCCGCGCTGGCCGTGGAGCCCCCACACTGACCTCAATGGACAGTGACGGACCCATCGAACCGCACGGGATCGGACCGTTCGATCGCCGGTCTCGACCCTGACGAAGAACGACTCAACGATCGCGTTGTCCCAGCACCGGTCTGCGTACTGACTCGCCGCTGGTCCTCACCTGGCCGCGTGGCGCGCAGTCACCGGCCGCGTCGGGCTTCACTCGCGCTCGTCCCAAGGACGACGCAGGCCGCTGAGCGGCTGCACTACGGTGCAGCCGCCCGACGGCGCATATCCCAGAGGCGCGGGAAACCGCTGAAACAGCCGCCGTCGCCTGGCGAGGACCGATTCGGGTCCGTCGGCTGCCAGGGAGAAAATCTGTGATGGCTGGGGTAGACATTCGGCGACGGGTGTGTGTAATCTTCTCGTCGAGCGAAGAGAGAATGTCTAGCAGGCGCGGGAGAGGACGTAACTACCCGCGAGGTGAGACAGAACGGTCGCCGATCGTGACGGTTTCGACAACGTCCCGGCGGCCAGGCAAGACCGGGACCGGAAGTTCGACGCAGTACCGGTCCTGATGAGCAAGTGCAAGGCGTGGGTGGAGCAGGTGCGCCCACGAAGTTTGTGTGTAGTAGTAGTACGAGGACAGCAGTAAAGACGGTCACGTGGTCGGAGCCGATCGGTTGAAGTGGCTCCGACCACTGATCAGTTGGCGCTTCTCGCGTGCTGGGGCCGATCTTGGCAAGGGGTTCCAGACGGTGAACGCCACAGCAGTACCCGAAGAACAGAACACACGGAAGAGAAGGGAAGGGTCACGTCATCTGATCGCCCGTCCTGGCTGTAGTTCGCCGGGCGGGTACCGCAGTCCCATCAGATTGGTAGGTGGTTCTCGGTTACTGACAAGCGATCCCCGCGAAATCGGCCCACTGGGTGGACGCGGGTACTCCAAGCCGATCTCAGGATCGGTCGATGATGAACCCAAACCCTGGGGCCCCGGGCGCGTCGCGCGTGACCGGGGCCCCTTGTGATGTGGAGGTGCGATGATCCCTGACCCGCGTGACACGCCCGCGCCCGGCGCGGGTGACAAGTTCGACGATGAGCATTACCCCGCCTACACCATGGGGCGGGCCGCGGAGATGCTGGGCACCACGCCCGGGTTCCTCCGCAGCCTTGGCGAGACGAAACTCATCGAGCCGCAGCGCTCGTCCGGCGGTCACCGCCGTTATTCGCGCTACCAGCTGCGGCTGGCCGCCCGGGTGCGCGAACTGGTCGATCAGGGCACCGGCCTGGAAGCCGCCTGCCGGATCGTCACCCTGGAGGACCAGCTCCACGAAGCGCAACGGCTCAACGCCGACCTGCGCCACCAAGACTGACAGCCGCGCGCACCGGAAGGGCGGTCCGGCGCCGCGACAGCCGGCGCCGGACCAACGTACTGGTGGATTTTCAGCCGAAGTTCACGTCACTGCACCACATGTAGGTCTGGTCCTGGTGCGAGGCTTGCCAGATCGTGAAGATGACGTGCTGTCCCCGGTAGCCGGAGGTCTGGACGTTGAACGTGATGTCCTTCGCCGGCGGGTACTTGCCGGTTTGCATGATGAAGTCGAGGTTCCCCCAGCCGAGGCTCTGGGTGGCCGGGTTGTACCCGTTCTTGCTGACGTAGACCCGGAGGAAGTCGGCTCCGTGGCTGGCCTGGTCGTAGAGGTGCATCGAGAAGTTGCCGCCGATACTGGTGGTCTTCCACTGTCCGGGCTTGTTCAGTGAGTTGTTGCGTGCGAGACCGTTGCTGCACAGCTGTCCGTCGGGCGTCGCTCCCTGAAAGTTTCCTTTCAGGCCGTCCCGCAACGCGCTCATCCAGTTCCACATGGTGTCGGCGTTGGCCTGGAAGGCCTGCCAGCACATGGGGTCCTGCTGCTGCATGGCCGGGTTCAGGTGGTCGTTGCCCCAGGCTTGCCAGCAGTGATAGGCGCGGGTCGCGGGACTGACGATGGTGCCGTGCGCCGAAGCGGCCGGGGCCAGGGCGAACAGGCACGCGATCGCGGCCGCCAGAGCCAGGATGCCGCGCCGTCTGACACCAAACCCGGAGGTAGTGGGCATACGCATGGGAATGGGCCTCCGTCTCCTGAGAGGGGAACCAAACGGATCTGGGAGCGCTCCCAGGCGAGGGTATACGCTACCGAGTGGAACTTCAACGGCACACTGGGTTATCACGGACTTTTCGCACAAACAACTGATCTCGCCGGTTTTCGACGGCGACCAGCGGCCGCGACCCGCGAGATGGGCCACGTGGCCGCCGCTCCGAGGACGGCCGGCCAGGTGAACTACCAAGGAAACGTCGCCGGTGCCAACACGACTGCCGCCAGTACCCCGCGATCCGCAACCGCGCCACCCGCCCGCGAACGTCACGACAAGCCACGTCACCAAACCAGCGAGGACGAACCAGCCTGCCATCCGGCATGCCGTGACAGCTTCCGCTGAGCTTGGCAACAAGACCCCGGCGTTCCGCGCTGAGCGTGCGCGGTTCCGGCGAGCGAGTACCAGCCGAATCGGTCGACTCGCTGCCGCAGCCGGTTCGCCACCGACCGCACGAACCACCGCGACGCCGCCGTCATCGGACTGTCCATAGTGAACTCGATCGCCACCGCGCACCACGCGTTTGCCCACCCGAGGAAAGCATCCAGGATGTAGTCACCCGGTGGCTCTTCGAGGTTATGCGGTTGAGGCATCCGCATTTTCACCATGTCGTTCCGGACGCCGGCGCGGGCTGCTCGCACATCGTGCTGCGGATCTGACCGTCCACCGTGCACCGGTCTACTTCGGTCAGGCCGCCAGGTCGCGTTGCGGGCCTGTTCAGTGGATCGACGTTTTGGGACGATCACAGTCGCCGCGGTGGGCGTTGGCTTTCGTTTTGTCGCATAGGGGTTGTGGTGTCCAGACGGTGGTCGGTGACCGCAGTGGTCGTCGTGCTGGTGGCGGTCATCGTCGTGGTGGGTGTAGCCGTGCTGCGCGGTCAGACGGGCGTCGCGGGTGAACCCGTCGCCGCGGCTCAAGTCGTGACCTCGTCGACAACCAGCGCGCCCCCTGCAACGCCGATCACGAGCGAGCCTGTGGCCAGCAGCACGACCACCACCGCCCCGTCGAAGACGGCCGCACCCGCTGGTGACACGTCCCTGGCCGGCAGGATCAAGCCTGGGGTGTCCCGCAGCGGAGTGGCGACGTTCTACGACTCCAACGGCGGCGGCGCGTGCTCGTACGATCCCAGCCCCGATCCGTTGACCGCCGCGATGAACACAGCGGACTACGAGGACTCCAAGGCCTGTGGTGCCTACGTGCAGGTCCGGACCACCAACGGGGCGAGCCTGACGGTGCGGATCACCAACCTCTGCCCGGCGCCGTGCCGCGCTGGGCAACTGGACCTCAGCGCGGAGGCGTTCGCCCGGCTGGCCGCGCCCAGCAAGGGCGAGATCCCGATCACCTGGACGCTGGTGAGCCCCGCGACGCCGAAGACGATCTCCGTGCGCTACAAGACCGGGTCCAGCCGGTACTGGTGCGCGATCCAGGTCATCGACCACCGCAACCCGGTCGCGCGGCTGGAGGTCCAGTCGGGTGGCCAGTGGAAGCAGCTGACCCGCGCCGACTACAACTACTTCCTCTCCCCCAACGGTTCCGGCTGCGGCGGGGCCATCGCGGTCACCGACATCTACGGCCAGCGCCTGGCCGTGGACCCCTTGCCGGTCAAGCCCGATGTCGCCCAGGCCACGAGCCTGCAGTTCGCCGCGCACTGACCAAACCAGAGCCGCAGGCAGAAGGAAGGCATGACAAGGGCTACTGGTGGGTAACCTAGCGGGTAGCCTCGACCCGAAGGTGGCCCCGATGCCCGTCACATCCGCGAGCGAACCAGCTGCCGAGCAGGAGATCCACCTGCACGGCCAGCGATTCACCTACCGGGAGCACGGTGCCGGCAAGGGCCCGGTGGTGGTGCTGTTGCACGGCCTGGCGGGCAGCTCCGGCACCTGGCTGCCGGTCCTGCCCCTGATCGGCGAGCACGCGCACGTCATCGCCCCCGATCTGCTCGGGCACGGGCATTCGGCCAAGCCACGCAGCGGCGACTACTCGATCGGCGCCTATGCGGCGAGCCTGCGCGACCTGCTGCTGGCCCTGGGCCACGACCGGGCGACCATCGTCGGGCACTCGTTCGGCGGCGGGGTGGCCCTGCAGTTCGCCTACCAGTTCCCCGAACTCACCGAACGGCTCGTGCTCGTCGCCAGCGGCGGCCTGGGCAGCGAGGTCACCCTCGCGCTCCGCGCCGCGACACTGCCCGGCAGCACCCTGGTGCTGAAACTGCTGGCGAACCTGACACCCCGCCCCGTGGGCCGCTTCGTCCACCAAGTGCTGCGCCGCGCGCTGCTGACCGCGACCGACGTCGACGAGTTCGCCCGGGCGATCACGTCGATGTCCGACCAGGAAGCGCGCGACGCCTTCGTCTACGCGACCCGCGGCGTCCTCGACATCTCCGGGCAGCGCCTCGACGCCACCGGAAAGCTCTATCTCGCCGAGGAGATCCCGGTCCTGCTGATCGGCGGCCGCGACGACGCGTGCATCCCGGTCGAACACACAATCCAGACCCACGAACAACTTCCCGGCAGCAGGCTCGAGCTTTTCGAGCGCACCGGTCACTTCCCGCACGCCGACCACCCGTACCGGTTCGCCCACACCCTGCTGGACTTCCTCGCCACCACCCAGCCCGCACAGGCCGATCTGGAGGCCCTCCGTCACCGGCTGAGGTCCAGGTAGGTCACGCGGCGACGGCGATCACACCCACCTGGCGGCTCGCGGTCAGCCGCCCGCCCGGCGCGCCGACGTAGGACCCGGAAGTCGGTGCCACGTCGGCGTAATCGCGTCCGGTCGCGACGGTGACGTACCGGGCGTCCGCACGACGACCGTGACAGGGATCGAAGGCGACGGCGACCACCTCGGCACCGCGCCGGACGACGACCTCGACCCAGGCGTGGGTACCGCCCTGCCCGAGCAGATGACCGGAGACGTACCGGGCGGGCAGCCCCACGACGTGACACAGCGCCAACATCAGGTGCGCCTGGTCCTGGCAGACCCCGCGACCGCCGGCCAGCGCCTCGGCCGCAGTAGTGTCCACAGTGGTCACTCCGTACTCGTAGGTGACCGCGGTCCGGACCTCGGCGCAGATCCGTCCGGCCAGGTCGAGCCCTCGCGCGTTGCCGGTGAGATCCGCTGCCAGTGCACGGATCCCGTCGTCCGGGGTGGTGAGTCGGGTGGGGCGCAACAGCCGTGGGTCGGTCAGCGCGGCGGTCGGCAACACCGGCGGGCCGTCGCCGCGGACCCGTTCGACAACGGCGGTCAGCCGAAACTCGACAGTGTGCTCGACCTGTGCCGCGTGGACCCGTACGACGGTGTTGCCCGCGGCGTCCCGCCTCACCCGGCGCTGGTAAGCCGCACCCGTCACCTCGACCCGGTGCGCGCGGCGGTGCACATCGCCGTGCCGGACCGGCGGCACAACGACAAGACGTTGCCGTACCGCGGTGACCGGTGTGTCGTACTCGTAGCGGAAGCCCTGCTCGATGCGGTACGTGACGCGGCCGGCGGCTTCGAGGTCCAGCGCCGTGTGATCGAGCACCGGACGGTCGTCGATCGTCACGCGACCACCTCCTCGGCCTGGACCCGCATCGACTCCAGCACGGGTGCGCCGAAGGTCGTCGCCATGGCCACGTCGGAGGCGTCCCGGCCGCGGCCGATGACGATCCGGCCTTTGCGGCGGCGGTTGTTGCGCGGGTCGAACGTCCACCACCGGCCGCCGAGCCAGACTTCCATCCACGCGGCGAAGTCCATCGGCGCGGGATCGGGCTCGACGTCCATGTCCGGCAGGTAGCCGAAAACGTAGCGGGCGGGGATGTTCAGCGACCGGCAGAAGGAGATCGCGAGGTGGGTGAAGTCGCGGCAGACCCCGAAACCCGAGGTGTTCACGTCGACGGCCGTGGAGGTTGCCGTGCTGCTGCCGTAGCGGAACTGCAGATGCTGGTTGACGTGGTCGCAGATCGCTTGCACGCGGCGGTAGCCGGTCGCCATGCCGCCGAAGCGCGACCAGGCCTCGTCGCCGAGCATGTCCGGCAGGCAGTACCGGCTGGGCAGCGTGTACAGCAACACCTCGTCCGGCAGGTCTGCCGGCGCCAGCTCCGGCGCGTCCTCGTCGGCGTCCTCAGCCGCGTCCGGCACGTCCACGAGCGCGTCGTAGCGGAAGCTGGACCGCCCGGCCGGCAGGATCAGCCGTAAGCAGGGATTGCCGTAGAGGTCGGTGTAGCCGTGGCTGTCCACCTCCGGGTCGACCGCGAAATGCTGGCGGGTCACCGTGACCGGCCGCTCACCGAGAGGCTTCACCTGGAACACCGTCGGCGTGGGAATCTCGGCGGAATAGACGAACTCGCACCCGACCTGCACCCGCCGGAAGTCCATACCCCATCATCTCAGCATTGTGTGACAACGGCATTGCGACCCGGCCCGATCCGGCCACAGTGCCGGATGGATGTCTGCGGGGGAACCGGCCCGGCAGCGAGGCTGGGGCTGCCGGGCCGGCGGTCGGGAATGGCTAGATCATGGGCACCCCACCTCCGCTGTTGCGGTGGATCCAGCCGTCGGGGGACTCGTAGAAACCGGACTTCTTGGAGTTCTCACTCCCGTAGCTGTAGTCGTCCTTCGGGGCTGGTCGGCCGGTGCTCTTGTCCCTCTTGGTCCGCTGGTTGCCGACGTTCATCGAGCCGGGCATCTTCTTCTGGTCGATCTTCTCCTTCTGGGTGTACACGCAGTCCTCCGGGACCGCGAGGCCCGACTTGCAGTAGGAGGCACCGAGCGGACGGACCGCGTCCGGCGAGTCGCAGCTGATGATCTGCGACCGGTTGCCGACGGCGTAGCAGCCCATGTCGGTCGGCGGTGCCGCTTCCAGCTGCCGCTCCCGCTCCTTCTCGAGGTTCTCGTGCTCCCGCTGGTTCTCCTCGTCCAGCTCGTGGTTCAGGTGGATGCTGTTCCCAGCCACGCCGCCCATTCCGACCCCGACACCGAGGACGTCCGAGCCTTTGTCCACGCCTTCCATCACGTTCGCCGCCCGGCCGATCTGCTCGGCGCCGCCCGCCATTCGCGCGGAGGCACCGGCCACCTTGCCAAGGCCGCCGGTGATCAGGCCGATTCCGTCGATCACCATGTTCGCCTTGTTGCCCTCCGCGGCGGAGATCGCGAAGTCGGCGGCGGTCAACAGGAACGCGGTGCCGGCCAGCCAGCCAACGGGCCCGGTGCACAGGAACGCACAGGCCATCGCCGCGAAGCTCGCCACGGCGGCCAGACCGCTGACGACAGTACCGAGAAAGCTCAGGAAACTCCTGCCGCTCGGGTCCATCATGGACACCGGGTTGTTGTTCGAGTACGTGTACCCGTTCATGGTCCCCGGATCGTCCTTGCCCAGCAGCGGGTCGACCGACAGGAACCGGCCGAGCCCCGGGTCGTACTCCCGGGCACCCAGGTGGACCAGCCCGGTGGACGGATCGTTGACGCCACCGACGAACCCCTTGTCGCCGGCGATCGGCGTGGCGTCGCCCCGGGTCGCGCCGAACGGCGTCTGCCGGTGGTGGGCCACCTGGACGACGTTGGTGCTGTTCACCGCGATCTGCGGGGAGCCCTGGTGGTCACCGGCCAGCCAGGTCAGGCCCTTGGCGTCACGCATCGCGACCACGTCGTTGCCGTACTTGTAGTACCGCGTCGCCGAGCGCGCGCCGGTCGCCTTGGTGACCCGCAGCTCCTGGCCGTCCAGGTACAGCGTCGTCCCGGTCGGGTCGCGGCGGATCAGCCGGTTGCCGTCGGCGTCGTAGACGAACTCCGTGACGTTGCTGCCCTGGGTGACCTTGGCTACGTGGCCTTCGGCATCCCAGTCCAGGATCTGCCCGGGTTTCGTGATGACGTTGCCGTTGGCGTCGTACGTGACCTGTCCGGTCGTGTTCACGCCCGGTCCCTTGGTGGCGACCGCGTTGACCGCGTGGGCGTGCGGCTGGCCGGCCGCCGGGTAGGTCGAGGTCTGCACGGTGTCTCCGGCCTGGGCGTGCGTTGTCTGGGACAGCCGGTTGCCGGACACGTCGTACGTGAACGACTGCCAGTACGGCGCGACACCGCCCAGCGCGGCCACCGTCGGGTCGGCCGTGCAGCCCGACTGCGGGGTCCAGGCTTCGGTGAGCCGCGTCAGGTAGTCGTAGCGGAAGCACTGCGTCTCCGCCTGACCGCTCGCCTTGTCCACAATGGACGTCACATTGCCGGTCGCGTCATAGGTGTAGTTCGTGTCCGACTGCATCGGACTCGCCACCTCGGCGTCCACAATGGACCTGCTGAGCCTGCGGGTGTCCGGCTCGTAGTACCGCGACAGCCAGACCCGCTTGCCCGGGTCACCCAGCTGCACCCGGGCGACCTCGCCGTACCGGGTGTACTCGGTCTTGGTGACGTAGTCGAACGTGTCGCCGTCGTAGCCACCGTTCGCCGTCTCCAGCCCGCCGAGACTGTCGTACGTGTACGTGATCGGCTCCGCCGGCAGCAGCGACGGCAGCTCGGCGAACGAGCTGTGCGCCAGGCTCCCGTCGTCCTTGTAGTCGCTGAAGGAGGAGTACGAGCCGTCGATGCCGTGGTTGAGCGAGCTGTCCGGGACCGTGACCGTCGTGCCCAGCACCTTGCCGAGCGGGTCGTAGCCCTCGATGGTGGACTTGTAGGCCAGGCCCCCGGCGTACCGGGTGGACGTGGCCGGCTTGCCCTTGCCGCCGAACGCCGAGTCGTAGGTCCAGTCCGCCAGGACCGTCGTTCCGGCGCGTTCGTCCTTGCGACGGTTGAGCGCGTCGTAGCCGTACGTGAGCGTGGTGCCCTTGGCGTCCTTCTTGGTCGCCAAGTTGCCCGCCGGGTCGTACGTCATGGTCGTGACGCCCTTGTCCGGGTCGTCGTCAACGATCTTGCGGCCGTGCAGGTCGTAGGTGTACTTCCACACCTGTCCGGCCGGGTCGACCAGCTTCGCCAGGTTGTCCGTGGGGGCGTAGGCGTACGTCGTGCTGTCGTAGTCGCCTTGGGCGGTCCGGCCGTGGTACTGGCGGAGCTCGGCCGTCCGGCCCCGGGCGTCGTAGACCGTCGTGGTGACCGTGCCGCCGGACGGCGGGGTGAGGGTCACCCGGTCCCCGTCGTAGTCCTTTGTGTACGTCCACTTGTCCACGACGCCGGACTTGAACGTCTGGGTTCTCATCCGGCCGAGGCCGTCGTAGGTCATCGCGGACTGACCGGGGATGTCGCCGTCACTGGCGATCCAGATCTTGTCGTCCACCGGAGCGTCGTTGAAGTACGCCATCGTGGCGCGGAACTCCCGGCCCTGCGAGTCGTACCGGCTGTCCATGATCAGCCGGCCGCCGTTGAACGCGGGGGTCTGCCGCTGGCGGATCCGCAACAGGCCGTCGTAGATGTCGTTGCTGGTCGTGTAGTTGCCGTTCGGGCCGACCGAGGTCGTGGTGACCACGGTCGGCTGGTCCTGGCGGTAGGTGTAGGAGAAGTAGACGTTGCCGTGCGGGTACTGGGCGCGGGACCGGTTGGGCAGCCAGATCTCGGTCTTGCGGCCCAGCGGGTCGTAGGTGGTCTCGGTGACGTTGTTGTTCGCGTCCGTCACCTTGACCGGCTGGCCGTAGGCGGTTTCCAGGACGGAGGTGGTCGCCTGGCCGGCCGCGTTGGTCACGACATTCTGCGTCGCCGGGCCGCCGAACTCCGGGCTGTACGCCGTCTTCGTCTCGTTGCCGTTCGCGTCCTTCGTGGACTTGACGCGGCCGTAGACGTCGTAGCCGGTGGTGGATTTCAGCGTGGTCACCGGGTGGTCCTTGTCGGGCCACTGGTCGAGGTCCTCCAGCCGGGTCGCGTTCCCGTGCACCGGCGGAGTGGCCGAGTCGGTGGCGCCGTCGTAGAAGGTCCGGGCCGCCGACACCGCGTCGTCCGGGAACTTCGGGATCGCCGTGCACGCCTTAGCCACCGTCTTCACCAGCGACGGCAGGCTCAGCAGCCACGCCCCGGTGTTCTCGTTGTAGTCGGTCGACGTGCACTTGTCGTCGGTCGCGATGGTGGTGTCGCCCAGGTCGTTGGTCTTGGTCACCAGGCCGTGGGTGTTGTACGTGGGCTCGGTCCTGGTCGTGCGCCAGCCACCGGCGGCCAGTGCCGTGTACCTGGTCTCCGGACCGGGCCTGACCATGTACGCCTGGAACGAACCCCGGGTCGCGGTCGGGCCCTGGACCGATGGGGTGCTGATCGTCTTGGCCATCACCTTCGCCGAGTCGCCGTCGTAGACGATCGACTCGAACTTCTGGCCCTGCAGCCAGCGGTCGTCGGTCCGTGTCCCGTTCTCCGAGTCGGTGACCGAGGCCGACCGGGTGCCGGACGGCATGTGGTCGCCGTTCATGCCCTGGTAGTAGCGTTCCTCCGTCTTCGTCACCGGACCGGACGGGTCGGTGGTCACACCCTTGCGGATCTCCACCTTCCGGAAGCCGTGGAACACGTTGTAGTTGCGGTGGTCATCCTTGGTGAACTCGGAGTCGTCCCACGCCCACGCGGCCCCGTCGAGGTAGTTGTAGGTGGTCACCTGCTCCTGGTCGGCGGAGATCCGGTCGGACTCGGTCACCTTCGCCACCACGTACTTCTGGAAGTAGTCGGTCTGCTCGGCGAAGTCCTTCTTCGCCCACTTCACCGGGTAGCAGCGCAGTTTGTTGTTCTCCGGCGCCGGCATGGCCTGGCCGGTCACGCAGTCCGGGTCGGCGTACTTGACGGTGACCAGCCCGCCCGCCTCCGACTCGATCTGGCTGATCCGGTAGCGCAGCAGCGGGCCGATGCCGTCCAGTTTCGCCACCCGGTTGGGCAGCTTGATGCCGGAGAACCGCACCGACGGCAGCTCGGCCGACCCGCCGGCCAGGCCGGTGTGCTTGATGCCCTTGAGCCACAGCGCCGGCTTCTCACCGTCGCCGTTCTTCGGGAACTGCTGGTCCAGCTCCCACTGTTCGACCGGCCGGTAACCGGAGCCGTCGAGGACGCTGGTGACCACCTTGCTCAGGCGTTTGGTGGACCAGTACGACGGGCCGTGCTGGTCCTTGCACGTCGCCGTGTCGCACTTGTCGTCCCACGGCACGTCGGGCCAGTTGTCCTTCTTGTCCGGCGTGCAGTCGCTGCCCGGCACGCACCGGTCGGCGGTGACGAAGTCGACCTTGGCCGCCGCCGGCTCGGGCCTGGTCACGTTCAACCCGTACTGCGCGGACTTCAGCGTGCCGCCCCGCGTGTACGGGACCGCCGCGTCCTTGTTGTCCATGCCGTACGAGTTCGTCTCGGCGGTGTAGTCGTAGAGGATCTCGTTGCCGTTGCGGTCGACGACCTTGTCCAGGTTCCACCGCCACGGCATCGCGCACTGTGACGTCTCGAACGTGCCCTGGTGGCACGGCTCGTTGGCGTCGTCGCCGAAGACCGGGACCTTCCACGTGGAGTTGGCGTCGCCGCGGGACCCGAAGAAGTACTGGGTCCCGTCGAGTGTGGTGATCTTCCACGACTCGTTGGCGTCACCGGGGTTCCCGATCCGCTGCACGCGCGCGCCGTCGTCGGAGCGCAGGTGCCAGCCCTTGTCCTTGTCGAGGATCAGGTCACCGCCCGATCCGCCGTACGACGTCGTCGCGTTGTCGCTGCGCCAGCACAGGTCGCCGACGCCCGCCGGTGGGGTGGTGCCGTCCATGGTGTCGTTGGCGCACGGGATGTACGAGCGCTCGACGAACCCCACCGTCATGTCCCAGCCGTCACCGATCCACGACGCCTGGTTGTTCGTCGCGCTCGTCCGTCCGTCCACAGCGGACGACGCGTAGGACAGCGCGAGCTGTGGCGCGAGCCCGCCCGGCACCGGCGGCACCCGCATCGGGTACGACCAGGTGAAGTCGCCGGTCTGGCCGGACACGTCCCACTTCGCCGACGGGGACAGCGGCGAGGCCTTGCTCGTGCCACCGCCGTCCGCGCCGCCGCTCGGCCCCTGGTTGCCGTGCAGTTCGTTGTTGGCCGCCTCGTCATCGCCCCGGGGAATGTCCACCTTCTGCTCGCTCACCGACGTCGACGGCGTGCCGGGCAGCGGGACCGAGGGCTCCCCGGCCCAGGCGGCCGGGGAAACCGTGGTGGTCACCATCGAGGTGACCAGGACGGCCGTGAGCGTGAGGGCCAGACGTCTAGTGCCTGTACGCATTGATCCTCCCGTCATGATCCGAACACCGCCGCATCGGCCGGGGCGTTGACGAGGACATAACCCAGCTGCTTCTCCATCGGGTAGCCGGCGCAGCCGGGGTCCGCCGAGATGAAGCTGTCCGTGCCCTTGCACCGGTAGATCGGCTGGCTCGGACCGGCCGGGGCGACCGTCCACACGTAACCCTGCGAACCCACGACGGTCTTGCCCTCGCACGCGGCGTCGGTGGACGCGAACGAGTCGTTCCCGTTGCGGCACAGCATCAGCGGGGTGGAGTCGGGCTGTTGGACCAGCGCCGTCACGCCGACCGCCACGCCGAACTCGGCGCCCACCATCGAACCGTCCACAGTGGCCACGTCGTCGTAGCCGGGCAGGATGTAGCGGGTCAGCGTGCCGTAGCCGACCGAGTAGCCCAGCAGGCCCTCCGACGTGGCACCCTCGCACGTGCTCGACCGCGACTCGAACCGGTCCGCCCCGGCGTTGCACCGGTAGATGGGGATGGTGGGGATGTTGGTCGGCTGCACGGTGTAGACCAGGCCGATGTCGCCGACCTTGGTCTGTCCCTCGCACGCGGAGTCCACCGAGGTGAACGCGTCCTTCCCGGCCGAGCAGGCGTACAGCGCGCGCGTGTTCGCCCCGGCCGCGGCCGGCCGGCCCAGGGTGCCCTCGAAGTGGTACCCGGGGCGGACCTGGTCGGTCGGACCGGTGTAGTGGTCACCGGCGCCGTTGACGAACCGCCCGAGCTGGCCGGCCACCGGCGCCGGCCACCCGGCCCGCTCGGCGATCTCACTGTCGCTCGTCACCCCCTCCGCGGCGTGCACCTCGTCGAGGGCACCCCGGAAGTACCCGGCCGCCACGCCGTTGACCTTGCCGCGGCCGATCACCTGCTTGCCGGTCGCCGGCCACAGCACAGCACTGTTGCGGAAGCTGACCAGCTGGCCGTTCACATACAGCCGCAGCTGCCGCGCCGGGTAGTCGTACACCCCGGCGAGGTGGGTCCACTCGTTGACCTTCGGTGCGACCAGGTCGGCCGCGTACACCATCGGGGCACCGTCGGCGTCCGCCGTGTACGCCCCGAACACCCACCTGTTGAGGTCGGGCCGGTACTGCAGGACGTACCCGGAGTTGCGGTCACCGTCCTGGCCGATGACCGTGGCCACCTGGTCGGTGCTGTTGAGCCGGGCCCAGGCGGACACGCTGAAGCTGTCGTGCATCGGCACGTAAGCCGGGTTGGTCAGTGTGCCGGTGCCGTCGAACACCGCGGCCTTCCCGGTCACGCCGGGCCCGTAGGTGACTCCGTTGGTGGCAACACCGTCGTTCTTGCGCCACGTCGCGTCCTTGGCCGTGCCGTCGTCGAAGCGGTAGTAGCCCCAGTCCCCGTCGGCGACGTCGTCGTGGATCTTGCGGACCTCACCGTCCGCCAGGGCCTTGCCGAAGACGCGGACGTCGTCGATCGCGAAGTTGAAGAACGACGCGTTGTTGCCGTTCCACTTGGTCCGGCCGATCGCCATCGGCCCGGGGGCCGGCAGGATCGTCACACCCACCTGGGCGGCCGACAGCATGCCGTTCACGTACAGCCGCAACTGGTGCAGGTTCGCGTCGTACGACATCGCGAGGTGCGTCCACTCGCCCGCGTTCGGCGGCTCGGTCGAGTTCAGGATCGTCACGGCCTGGCCGGGGTTGTCCACGTCCTTGGCCGGCACGACCACCGTCCACCTGTGCGCGGGACCGTTGTAACCCATGGAGAACGTGTCCAGCCGGGCGCCGTCCTGCCCGATGACCGCCTGGCTGTCGGCACCCGCGTTCTGCAGGAACACCCAGGTGGCCACGGAGAAGCTCTGCGCGGTGTCCACGACCGGGCCGTCCGTCTCGGCGTAGCCGGCAGCGGTGTTGTCCAGCTTGAGGGCCGACACGCCCTTGCGGCCACCGACCCAGGACGCACCGCCCTTCAGCGTCGCGGTCATGCCCCGGCCGCTGGTGTCCTTCGCGATCGTTCCGGTGCCCTCGTCGAACGACCACGACGCCGCGTCGGTCGCCGGCAGGGTCGCCGCGCCGGTCGCCGCCGCGTACGAGCGGTACAGGGCACTCACCCGGGTCTTGTCCAGCTGACCGGTGTACATCCGGACGTCGTCGACGTCGCCGACCCACTGCTCGGCCGGCTTGCCGGCCACCTTGCCGCGGCCGACCACCAGACCGGCACCGGCCGGCGGCGCCCACGCCGAGTTGAGCGTGCCGTCGCCAACACGGGTCCCGTTGACGTACAGCCAGATCTTCTTGGTCGCCGGGTCGTACACACCCACCAGGTGTGTCCACGTGTTCAGGTCGGACTGCAGCACCGACACCGCCGCCTGGGTGACCGGGGCCTGGGCCGTGTCCGACTCGGGCATCGCGAAGGTCCACACCCCGAACGGGTGGTTGGGTTCCCGCACGTGGCCCAGCCTGAACTTGCTCGCGTTCGTGCCGTCGACGGTGACCGCGTCCATCTTGCAGCCGTCCGGGTTGGCCTGGAAGTCACATGACTTGTCCGGCAGCCGCACCCACGCCGACACCGTGAACGCCTGATCGGTCCGCACGTCCAGGCCGCTCGTGGTCACCGAGTCGGTGCCGCCGTGGAACGTCAGCGCGTTGCCGACCCGGCCTGGGATGTAGGCGGCGTTGCCGTTGATCGTGCCGCCGCGGGAGCCCACCGAGTCGGCCGCGTTGCGCCCGGACGACTCGTCGAACTGGTAGTCGTGCACCAGCGACAGGTCCCGGCCGGCCATCGCCTGGATCTCCGAGGCGAACAGCGCCCGCGAGTACCCGGCCACGTCGTCGATGGCCCCGGTGAAGTACTCCACCGGGCCGCCGTTCCACTTGGCCCGGCCGATCTGCAGCCCACCCGTGGCGTTCCAGCTCTGGGTGTGCGCGGTCGACCCGGCGAGCACGCCGTTGACGTAGAGCTGGAGCTGCTTCGCCGGCGCGTCGTAGACCGCGACCAGGTGCGTCCACTGTCCTAATTGGACAGTGCCACCGAGGACCTCGTCCCGGCTGGCGTTCGTGTCGTCGGTGTTGAACATGATGAACGACCAGTGCCCGTCGTCGGCCGCGCGGACCTTGAACGCGCTGATCCTGCTGCCGTCCTCGGACACCACCGCCGGAAGGCCACCGAGCTTGTCCACCCGCGCCCAGGCGGCCACCGAGAAGCTCCGGTCGGTGTCCACCGTGTGCGGCGCGTCGATCCACTGCTGACCGGGGCCGTCCAGGCGGGCGGCCAGGTCGGACGAGTCGGGCATGCTCGACTGGCCGGCCGTGTACACACCGCCGTTGATCATGGTGGCGTTCAGGTGGTTCGAGGACGAGTCGTTGGTGTTGCCGTCCAGCTTCCACTGGCCCCTGGCGACCGCGTCACCGCCGACGATGCCGCGGATCTCCGCGTCGGACAGCACCCTGCTGTAGGCGCGCAACTCGTCGATCGAGCCGTGCCACTGGTTGCCCGTCAGACCGTTGTCCTTGTTGCGGCCCAGCACCATCGGCCCGGTCGCGTTGAACGCGGCGGTCTTGGCCGCGGTCCCGGCGAGCACCCCGTTGACGTAGATCCGCATCTCCTTGGCGGACGCGTCATACACGGCGGCCAGGTGCGTCCACTCCCCCAGCTTCGCGGGCACGCTGCTCTGCACGGCAGCATCCCCGGGGTGCGTCGCCTCGTCCGAGCCGAACGTGTAGAACTCCCACTTGTCGCCCTTGGTGCTGCTGGCCCGGTAACCCATCAGCATCCCGCTGTTGAGGTTGCCGAACTGGGCCACCGCGGTGGACAGCGAGTCGGCCGCCCACTTGCTGTCCAGCTTGGCCCACAGGGCGACCGAGTAGCTCTGGTCGGTGCGCAGCACGGGACCGTCGGTCTGCATGATGTCGTTGTCGTTGTCCAGCTGCAACGCGCCGTCGACGGCACCGGCGTTCTGCACGAAGTGCGCGCCACCCTGCAGCACGCCCATGCTCCCGCCGGGGATGGCGTTGTTGGCCGTGGTACCGGTGGGTTCGTCGAACTTCCAGTAGCCGAGCTGCACGTTGTCCCGGCTGACCGCGGCCCGGATGTCCGCGTCGTTCAGGATCCGGTCGTAGATCTTCACCTCGTCCACGGAACCCTGGAGGTAGTCGACATCGGGGTGCGAGTCCCACATCGTCCGTCCAATGCGGACAGAACCGCTCGAGTTCTTCGGCGGCACGTTCGCCTTGGCGATGCTGCCGGAAAGCACACCGTTGACGTACAGGCGAAGCTGGTTCGCGGGCGCGTCGTACACGCCGGTCACCTGCGTCCAGGTGTTGAGCTGCGCGGGTGCGGACGACCACACCAGGTCCGCGGCGCCCTGCACGGTGTCCGGGTTGGCCATGGCGAACACCCAGCGACCGCCGTTGTCCGGCCGGTACCACAGGTCGAACCCGGCGAACGTGGTGCCGTCCTGGCTCACGATCGCCTGCGCCCCCGCGGCCCTGGTGATCTTGGTCCAGGCGGAGACGGTGAAGCTGCCGTCGGTCCGCACGGCGTTGGGCGCGGTCACGTACCCGGTGGTGCCGTCCAACGTGATCGCCGAGTTCACGGCTCCGGCGGACGTGTAGCTGGTGCCCCCGGTGGTGACGCCGTCACGGTTGCCGAGGAACGCGGTGTCCTTCGCGTTGCCCTCGAACGAGTACTGCGACACCGCACCACTGCCCGGTCGCACATACAGGTGCAACAGCGTCTCCGGGCTCGGGTTCCCGGCACGGTCGACGCTCTGCACGTGCAGGGCGTGCGGGCCGTCGGCGGGTGGCGTCGTGGTCACAGTCGCCTTGCCGCCCAACGCGTCCGCGTCCACCGAGACGCTTTGCTGTTCGTCCCACCGGTACACGTAGTGGTCGACGTCGGTCACTGCGGGACTGCCCGCGTCGAAGGTGAAGGTGCCCGGTACGCCGACACCGCCGTGCCAGCGTTCGTCGGCCTGGTAGAGGCCGGGGGTCACCCCCGGCTGGGAGGTGGGCGGGTCCCGGTCGACGATGAACCCGGGTCCGCTGCGGGAGTCGCTCGTGTCCCAGCCGTCGTCGCCGCGCAGGGACCAGGTCACCTCCTGGCCGTTGTGTTTGGTCAGGTCGTACGTGGTGCTGAACGTGTTGCCCTGCTGGAGGACCGGGCCATTGCGGGTCTCCAGCACGGTGCCGCCCTTGATCGACCAGTTCGCGGTGAGCTGGTCCGAACCGTCCGGGTCGGTGATCCGGCCCTTGAGCCGCACCCAGTCACCGGTCAGGTACGCCTTGCCGGCACACCACTTGCAGACGGTGCCCGCAGGCTCGGTGGTCAGTTCGGTGGCCGGGTCGGGCTTGGTGTTGTAGTGCGCGATGATGCGGGTCGCCCCAGCGTCGTACTTGCGCCAGGCGTCCGTGTTGCCCTCGTCGCTCGCGCGGATGAAGTAGGCCGACCAGTTTGTCGGGCTGTAGTAGCCGCCGAGGTTCCAGCCGATGCCCTTGTTGCCGGCACAGCCGGAGTACGCGGGCTGCGCGTTCGCATACCCCACTCGGGTACCGGCGGGCTGGGTGTTCCAGTTCAGGCCGGGGCCGAACGTCGTGTTGGCGATCCACAGCTCGTGCTGGGCGTCAGCGCAGCGCGGGCTGTACAGGATCGTCGCGTTCAGCGAGATGTCGATGACGCGCTTGTTGGCGAGGAAGCTCGTGTCGAACTGCCAGTACGACCGGGCGATACCGATGTCGGAGTCGCCGGTGCAGCCGGTCAGCCCGGAGCAGCGGCCGATCTTCGCGTACGTGTCCACGTCGTTGCCGCCGTACCAGTGCGTGCTGTTCGGCTTGTTGCTGAACACCTTCGCCCAGTCGCTGCGGTCGAAGGTATGCCAGTCCGGGTCGATGGTGACCGGGAACGCGGCCTTCGGATCGGTCAGCAGCTTCTGGTCGGGGACCAGGGTCAGCGACGACCCGTCGAGTTCGAGACCGACCGGGGCGGTGCGTTCGTTCGACGCGTCCCACATGCTCGCCGGTGGGGTGTCGTAGACGACGTTGCCCGCGGCGTCGGTCGCCTGCAGGGCACCGTCCTTCACGGCGAGCTTGACGCCGTCGGCCTTGATGCCGAGCTTGATCCGGGCCAGCGCGGGGTTCCGCGCGGCCTGGGCGTCCCTGACGACCAGGTGCTGGGACACGTTGTTCGCCGCGGCGGTGAGTTCGAGGTCGACGCCCGGCAGGACGTCGTGGTAGGTCGCGGTGGGGCCGTCCAGCGCAGGCGCCGGGAGCGCGCCTGGCCAGGTGAGGGTGATGGGGCCGTACTTCAGCAACGGCCCGGAGCCGCCGCCGGACATCGTGGTGCCGGTCGTGACGGTCTTCGGGGTGACCGTCCTATCCGGATTCATGACCAGGGCCGGGTCCACCGGTACCCAGCTGCTGCCCCGCTTGACCTGCATGGGTTGCGCGCTCAGTTCGGCGACCATGGTGCCGTCCGGCTGCGCGGACACCTTCCGGGTCGGCGTCCCCAGTGACGTCACGACAACAGGCTCGTGCTGCCGGTACGCGGCGGCCATGGCCACGTTCTGGTCAGCTGTCTCGGTGATGTGCGGAGCCGCGACCGGCGGCTCCTGGTATGTGCTCTGCGCGGCGGTCACCACGGCCGCCACACCGAGCAGCGTGGTCACCAGCGCAAGCGGCTTTCTTCGCCACTCCATCGTGTCTCCTCCACCCCGATCAACGGCACTTGCCAGGTGAAGTGGAGCAGTAAGACACCGCACGAGGCTTTCACGGCGCTTTCACACCCACCGTTTGTCCGGTTTGGAACACTTGAGGTGCGCCGAATGCAGTGACGGCAGTGGTTTGCCGGTCGCGGATGGACATGGGCGCGGCCCGCCGGCTGGGGAGCCGACGGGCCGCTGTGCGATTCCCCTTAGCCGGCCGGGAACTCGATCCAGTTCAGGTTGACCAGACCGGTTGCCGGGCCGTTGGGCACGGCGGTGAACACGACGTAGAGCTTGTGTGTTCCGGCTGGTTGGCTGACTGGGATGGGGTGGCTGGCCCAGGTGTTCGCGCCGGTGGTGGCGGGCAGGGTCGCGGTGGCGACGACCGGCCCGGCCGGGGAGTCCAGCCGCAGCTCGACTCCGGCCCTGGGGGTGCCTGCTGTCGCGGCGGAACCACCGGAGTACCGGAGGGTCACCGCGCCGATCCCGCCCAGGTTCACCGGGTCGAAGGCGAGGTGGTCACCTGGGTCTATCGACGTCACGTGCAGGCCCCCACCGGTGTCGGTACTGGTGGTGGTCTCCACGCCCTGGCGCACTTGAGCGTTCTCGGCCTGCTGCCGCCGGGTCTGGATGACGGCCTGGCTGATCGTGGTCAGCGCCGGCTGCCCGTTGGCGCCCAGGTCGGTGTAGGACGCACTGATCCCGCCGTAGAGGTAGCCACCGGCGTGGTCGCCACCGTCCGCGGGTGTGGGCAGGGTTCCGGAGCAGCCCGTGGTCGAGCCCTGTCCGTGGCCGTGCTGATCGTGCCCGAGCACGAACGTGACGGTCACCCGGTTGCAGTCGACCGCGCCGTCCTCCGGATCGGTGACGGTCACCGTGAACGGGATGGTGTCGCCCCAGTCGAAGAACGTGCCGCTGAGGGGCGAGGTGACCGTCACCGTCGGCGCTGTGTTGCCGACCGTGATGGTCCGGGTGAGCACGGCTGTCTTCCCGCTGGAGTCGGTCACCGTGAGTTTGGCGGTGTAGACGCCATTGGCGGTGTAAGTGAACGACGGGCTGGGATCGGCCGAGTCGATGGTGCCGTCACCGGTGAAGTCCCACGCGAACGAGATGGACTCACCGGGGTCGGGATCGTACGAACCCGCGCTGGAGAACTGCACGGTGAGCGGCGCCGGCCCACCGGACGTCGGGGTCGCGTTGAGCACGGCGACCGGCGATCGCGTGCCCTTGACGTACCGGATCACCGACAGTTGCGCGTCCGGGTTCGGGCGGAAGAACCCGTCGCCGTACTCCAGCAGGTACAGGCTGCCGTCCGGGCCGAACTCCATGTCCATCGGGTTGTCGAACACGAACCCGGGCAGGAACTGCTCGACGCCGACCAGCTTGCCCTTGCCGTCGGTGCGCATCATGAAGATCTTGTCCCGGGTGAACTCGCCCAGGGCGACGGCGTTGTTGTAGTACTCCGGGAACTTGACCGGCGAAGCCGAGTCCTTGTCGTAGGAGTAGATCGGCCCGCCGTGCGGTCCCACACCACCGGTCCCGATCACCGGCCACTTGAAGTCGCAGGGCGTCGGCGGGTTCTGCAGGTACGCGCCGGGGCACGGCGTGCGTGCCTCGTAGGTGTACCAGAACTGGGGCTGCTGCACCGCGGGCAGCACACGCAGACCCGTGTTGCGGAAGGAGTCGTTGACCGGCGCACCGCAGTTGAACGGCTGACCGGACGTGCGGGTGACGAAGTCGAAGTCGATGTACGGCAGGCTCGGCGAGGCGCAGTACGGCCAGCCGAAGTTGCCTGGTTTGCTGGTGGCGAACCACCTTCCGGTGCCCTCGGGGCCGCGTGCCGGGTTCGACGTGCGCGAGTCCGGCGAGTAGTCACCGACGTAGACCATCCCGGCGGAGTCCACATCGAACCGGAACGGGTTGCGCAGACCCATCAGGAAGATCTCCGGCCGGGTCTTGCCCTCGCGGTCCTCGGCCTCGGGGAACAGGTTCCCGTCCGGGATCGTGTAGGTCCCGTTGGCCCGCACCTTGATCCGCAGCAGCTTGCCACGAAGGTCGTTGGTGTTGCCCGCGGAACGCTGCGCGTCGTAGCCGGGTCCCTGCGTGGGCGACTCGTTGATGGGCGTGAAGTTGTCCGACCCGCCCGCGTTCGTGTCGTCGCCGGTCACCATGTACAGCAGGCCGCGCCGGTCGAACTTGACCTCACCGGCCACGTGGCAGCAGATGCCCCGGTCGGTGTTCACCCGCAGGATCTGCTGCTCGGTGGCCATGTCCAGGTGCGGTGCCGGCGTCTCCACCAGCTTGACGCGGGAGAGCTGGTTGTAGCCCTTGAACGCGTCCCAGGCCGTGGGATCGGTGCTCGTGGTCGGCGCGTCGCCCTCGTTGACGCCCGGCGTGGCCGGGTTGTCGACGGGAGTGTTCAGTGGTGGCGCGTAGTAGATGTACACCCATTTGTTGGTGGCGAAATCGGGGTCGATCGCCATCGTCTGCAGGCCGTCCTCGTCGTGCGAGTAGACCGGGATGGTCGTGATCACCGGGCTGGCGCCGGTTTTCGGGTCGTAGAGCCGGATCTCACCGCCGCGGGTGTTGTGCAGCACCCGGCCGTCGGGCAGGACCGCGAGCGACATCGGCTCGCCCGGTTCGTCGTTGAGGGTGACCTTCTCGTAGTTGCCGAGCACGGTCGCACCGCAGTCGCCCTCGACCACGCCCGCCGCCCACTCGATGCCACCGAGCAGGTGCTTGCGCAGGGCGTTGGAGCGGTAGGACTCGATCGAGTGGCCGAGGCCCGTGTAGAACGACCGGCCGCCCACGTGGTCCTGGCACCAGGCGATCGGGTGGTCGAAACCCATTGTGCCGCCGGTGAAGGACTGCTCGTCGACGGTGGCGAGCACATGCTGCTTGCCGCGGACGTTGGCGGCGAAGTTGTACCACTCCTCGGTCAGCGTCAGCGTTCGCGCCACCGTCTCGGTGGCCGGGTGTGCCCGGTCGGCCACCTGGACGTTGCCTTGGCCGACCGCGCTCGCACTGGCGACCTTGGTGCCGACCAGACCTTGGTAGAAGGCCCAGTCCGGCTCGGTCTCGGCGGCGGCGTGCACACCGACATAGCCACCGCCGGCGCGGATGTATCCCTCGAAGGCGTTCTCCTGAACGGGGTTGAGCACGTTGCCGGTGGTGTTGAGGAACACCACGGCGCGGAACCGGGCCAGGTTCTGCGGGGTGAACGCGGCAGCGTCCTGGGTCACGGTGACCTGGAAACCGTTGTCCCTGGCCAGCGCCCGAACGGTCTGCACTCCGTCCTGAATGGACGGACGGCGCACTCCGTCGGTCTTGGTGAAGACGAGCACCTGGAACGCGGCGGGCCTGCGGGCATCCGACCGCAGCGCGGCCGGGCCGTTCTCCTGCGCCACCAACGGTTCGGTGCCGGGCTGAGCCGAGGCGGCCGGTGCGGCGGTCGAAGTCAGTGACGCGGCGAGTGCGACGGCGGCGGCACCGGACAGCCGGCGCCGCCATGACGACAGTGTCATTCTCCGGGCCTCCCGGTCAGCGGCGGTAGATGGTCAGCTCGGACATGTTGGTGTAGCTGGTGGCCGCGAAGGCCAGCGACTGCCCGGGGTTCGCCGCGCCACCCGGGGCGGTGTCCTGCTCCCAGTTGGCGTGGTGGAAGTCCTGCTCGCCGATGGTCTGGAAGAACTGCTGGAAGTTGATGTCCCCCTCGCCCAGCGGGACCATGTCGTAACCGTTGCCGGCGTTGGGGTTTCGGTCGCCGTCCTTGGCGTGGAACAACGGGAACCGCGTGGTGCGCGGGGCCACTGTGAGGATCGGGTCGAACAGGTCGGTCTTCTGGTTGCCCCACCGGTCGGTGTAGGTGCGGTGCTTGAACCTGGCCACGTACGCCCAGAAGATGTCCATCTCGAAGAAGACGTACCGCGGGTCGGCCTTGCCGAAGAAGTACTCCAGCCGGCGGATCCCGGACGAGCGGGTCGGCTTGCCATTCGCGTCCAGCGGGCCGGCGTCCAACATGAAGCTGTAGGCGATGTCGTGGTTGTGCGTGTAGAGCCGTAGACCACGGGCCCTGGCCTTGCGGCCCAGTTCGTTCCACGTGTCGGCGGCGGCGTCCCAGTCGGCCTTGTAGGGCGTGTTCGCCGGGTCGCTGCCGGTGCCGATGTTCTTCATGCCCAGCTCCTGGGCGATGTCCAGCTGCTGGTCGAAGGTCGCCGGGTTGATCGTGGTGTGCGTGCCGTTGGCGACCAGCCCGTTGTCGTCCAGGATCTTGCGGATCTCCTTGGGGGTGATCTGGCGGCCCAGGATCTCGGTGCTCTGCGTGTAACCGGCGAACTCGATCTCCTTGTAGCCGATCTCGGCCAGCCGGGCCAGCACCCGCTCGAAGCCGTAGGGCACACCGCTCGAGTCCGGCGCCGCGGTGATCCGGTCGCGGACGCTGTACAGGATGATGCCGCGGTTACGCGCGGGGACCAGGGGCTCCACGCGTAAGTCATGGTGCTGGTCGTGGCCGCCGTCGCCGGTGGCGAACGCCGGTGTGGCCGTGGCCAGGACGGGGAGTCCCGCCGCGCCCAACGCCGCGGCGGTCGCGGCCGAAGCCCTGAAAACATCACGCCGGGTGAAGCTGCTGCTCTGTCTGTGCTGCTCGTCCATGAAGTCTCGCGCCCTTTCTGAACACTGCTGACACCGTTGTCCGGCTGCTCTGGAGGGGGTTGCCCCGCGGAGGAACGTTGTTGACCTACCTATTACTCGCCCATGACCAACTTTCGCGGAATTATGCCACGGTTTCTCCGATTTTGACCCAACTTTCGTCGACTCTGAGCAAAAGCCTCGCCCTCCGGCTGGCATGTTCGGGGGTGCCGGGGGCAACCACTGTCCAACCCACGAGCGCCCGAACACCTCGGTGATCGGGGCGCGATGGTCAGCGTGTCGCGGCAACCGGTCGGCGCGTTGGACTTCGCGGTCGGCCGCCACTCCAGCTACGCCGGTGAGACCGGCCACGACCCGCGCCGGTTCACCGTCGCGCACGACGAGGCAGAGATCCTTCCCCTGCTGCGCCAGGTGAAACGCCTCAACCCGGCCTGCGGATCATCACCACCCCCACGGAGCCCACCGGCGGCGCAACGACTACTCCGGGACCGATCTGCCGGTGCGGCAAGCGGCCGGCGGGTATCGGCGAGCTGGGACCGGTGATCCGCGAGCCCGGACAGACTCGCGCGCGGCGTTCGGCACCATGGGGATCATCACCGTGACTCGCAGACCCAGCGGGTCGTCTACAACGACCGGTACCGGCTGCTCGAGCACTTCGGCGGGTTCGTCGATCCGGGTGGCGGGCACCGTCGGTACGACCGGCCGCTGATAGAAATGTCCGGTGCGCGACTTTTCCAAGGGTGTCCGGATGTTCGGTCAGGGGTGGGCGATTCTGTTGCGCACGCCGAAGTTGTTGGTGCTGGGGGCGTTGCCCGCGGTGCTGACGACGGCGCTGTTGGTCGGCGGGATGGTCGCGTTGGTGGTGTGGATCGACGAGCTGGCCGCGGTCGTCACCCCGTTCGCAGACGGCTGGGCGGAGCTGTGGCGGACCCTCATGCGGGTCGCGGCGGGGATCGCGCTGATCGGGGTGGCGCTGGTGGTGGGGGTGATCGGGTTCTCGGCACTGACGCTCGCGATCGGTGGCCCCTTCTACGAGACCATCGCGGAGAAGGTCGAGGACGATCTGGGTGGCGTGCCGGACGCGGTGGACCTGCCGTGGTGGCGGCTGCTGTGGCTCGGTATCCGGGACGGGCTGCTGCTGGTGCTGCGGTCGTTGCTGTTCACCATCCCGCTGTTCCTCGCGGGATTCATCCCCGTGGTGGGGCAGACGGCCGTTCCGGTGCTGCTGGCGGTGGTCACCGGATGGTTCCTGGCGCTGGAACTCGTCGCGGTCCCGTTCTATCGCCGTGGCATGGACCTGAAGCAACGCCGGCTGACCCTGCGCAAGCGTCGCGCGCTGGCGTTGGGCCTGGGCGTGCCCGCGTCCCTGCTGTGCGCCATCCCGTTGGCGGCGATCGTCGTGATGCCGGCGGCGTTCGTGGGCGGGGTTCTGGTCGCGAGGGAAAGCCTGACCTCGTAGCGCTACGACAAGACTGCGACCTGACCGGGACAGCACGTCGACACCGGCGCCGCAGAGTCGGCATATGGCACAAGTTCAGCCGACCGGGGCCGTTGCGGCCGACGGCCGCAAACCGCATCTGCCCGCGCTGGACGGGTTGCGCGGTGTCGCGATCCTCGGGGTGTTGTTGTTCCACTCCGGCCTGCTGCCCGGTGGGTTTCTCGGCGTGGACCTGTTCTTCGCCCTGTCCGGCTACCTGATCACCGAGCTGCTGCTGCGGGAGATCGCGGCGACCGGCGCGGTGTCGTTGACCGCGTTCTGGGGCAGGCGGATCCGCCGGCTGCTGCCCGCGCTGGCGACCACGCTCGCCGGTGTCAGTATCGCCGTCTGGGCCATCGGAACGCCGGATCTGGTCCGCACGACCCTCGCGGACGCCCCCTGGGTGCAGCTCAACGTCGTCAACTGGCACCTGCTCGCGGAGTCGGCCGGCTACTGGGACAGGTTCGGCTCGGCCAGGGTGTTCGAGCACCTGTGGAGCATCGCGGTGGAAGAGCAGTTCTACCTGGTGTGGCCGGTACTCCTCGCGGTCGTCGCCCGGTGCGGGCGGCGGGTGGACAGCCGCACCGGGGTGATCGCGGCCCTGGTCTCACTCGGCTCGCTGGTGCTGATGATCATGTTGGTGAGCCCGGCGGACCCGACCCGGGTGTACACCGGCACCGACACGCGGGCGTTCTCGTTGTTGCTGGGCGCCATGATCGCCACCCGCCCGGCGCGTGTCGCGTTGGCGCGCGTGGTCGGCCGACACGCGGGTGTCGTGGTGGCGTTGTTAGCGTTCGGACTCGGCATGGCGTGGTTGCTGGCCGACGGGGTGAACTCGGCGTGGCTGTTCACCGGCGGGCTCTTCGCGCACTCGCTGGCTTCGGCGTTGCTGATCGGGCTGTGTGTGCGGGCGCCGTCGACGGTGGTGGCGAAAGTCCTTGCCTGGCAGCCGATCCGGTGGGTGGGCCTGATCTCCTACAGTCTGTATTTGTGGCACTGGCCGGTGTTCGTGCTGCTTCCCCCGCGAGACGGCTGGCTCCAGGCCGCGGCCGCGTGGACCGTCTCGATCGGTGTGGCGGCTCTGTCGAAATACCTGATCGAGGACCCGATCCGGTTCCGCGCCCGGTGGGCCAGGGGCCGAAGCGGGCTGTTCGCGTTCGTGGCGCTGATGATCGGCCTCGCCCTGCTGTGGCTGGTGCTGCCCGCCCCGGCTCCGGCCACCATCGACATCACCAAGCTGTGATCACTTGATCAGCGGGCAGGACCGTTGCCTGTCCGACTCCGGGGTGGACTGGACGAAGCGGATCCGCACCTTCGTGCTCCTCGGCCCGCCGCCCTGCACATGGACGCCCAGAGCCGTGCACACGATCTGGTCGATGCCCAGCGGGGTCACGTCCTGGATCGTCAAGGGCACTATCAGCTCGATCAGCTCCGGGGCGGTGGTCACCACGACCCGCGCGGGCACGTTCGACGCGATCTGCGTGCGCAGGTTCGAGTCCTGCGGCCCGGTCAGCAGCAGCGACAGCGCCTCGGAGATGGTGCCCAGGCGGTCGGTTCGGCGCAGTTGCGGCCGCAGTTCGTTGTGTGCGCTGACGAAGTACAGCGTCACCCCGGGCGCCACGCCGGTGGGGGCGTCGCCGCCGTCGGTCACTCCGGAGGGCTCGACCCCACAGCCCGCGAGCAGGAAAACAGCCACCAGCAACCAGATCCGCTTCACACGACCTCCCTCGGCAGGCGCAGCACGAACCGTGCACCGCCGCCGTTGCCGTTGCCCGCGGTCAGGTCTCCACCGTGCAGGCGGGCGTTCTGCAGCGCGATCGCCAGCCCCAGCCCACTGCCGGGGCTGCGGGTGCGGGCGGCGTCGGCTTTGTAGAAGCGGTCGAACACATGGGGCAGCACGTGTTCCGGCAGACCAGGTCCGCTGTCGATGACCTCGATCCACGCCTGCTCGCGGGACACCGAGACGTGTACACCCACCGGCGGCCTGCCGTGCCGCAGTGCGTTGCCGACCAGGTTGGCCACGATGACGTCCAGCCGGCGCCGGTCCAGCCGCAGCACGATGTCGTCCGGTGCCACCAGGTCCACCCGGTCCAGCCAGCCCCGGGCGCGCAGGCAGTCCCGCACCGCGCCGGCCACGTCGACGTCCTCCACCCGGAGGTGGGCGGTGCCGGCGTCGAACCGGGACACCTCCATCAGGTCCTCGGCCAGCCGGACCAGCCGGTGGGTCTCGGTGATCGCCAGCTGCGCGGACTCCCGGGCGTCCGGTTGCATCCCGTCGGTCGTGGTCGCCAGCACCTCCATCACAGCCGTCAACGTGCTCAGCGGAGTCCGCAGCTCGTGGGACACATCGGCGGCGAACCTCCGGGCGTCGGCCTGCATCCGCTGCATCGCGGCCATCGAGGTCTGCACCGACTGGGCCATCTCGTTGATGGTGGCGGTCAGTTCGGCCAGCTCGTCGTTGCCCTGGGGTGCCGTCCGCGCATCGAGATCGCCTGCCGCCAACCGGCGTGCGGTGTCGCGAAGCTTGCGCACCGGGCGCAGCACGCTGCCCGCGGCCAACAGCGCCAGCAGCACAGCCAGCGGCAGCGCCACCGCGGCGGTGCCGAGCGCCGACCGGGTGAGGTCGTCGATCTGCCGCTCGACGCTGGTGAGGTCGTGCACGGAGTACACCTCGATGCCGGACTCGGTCCGTCCACCGTCCGGCGCTGTGATCATGATCGGCGTGCCTACCAGCAGCCAAGGTGTTCCGTTGGCGGTGATCCGTTGCGTCACCAACCGGTGTCGCCCACGGACCGCGGTGCGCAGCTCGTCAGTGACCAAATCCGTGCCGGTGCCGTCCGCGGACCGCAGGTCTTTGTACGTCACCAGCGTGTTCGGTCCGACGGCGGTCCGCAGCCGATCCAGCGCGTCCTGGTCCGGTGGATAGGTCAGCTGCGGGGCGATCGCGGCGATCTGACCGGTGACAGTCTGGGTGATGCGCTGCTGGGTCGAGGTGACCAGCGCGGTGCTCGCCGATCCGGCACTCGACCAGGCCGCGGCGGCGGCACCCAGCACCGTCACCGACGCGAAGGCGACCAGCAACCGGGCACGCAACCCGCGCGGCCGGAACCTTCTGGTCATACCGGCCCGAACCGGTAGCCGAAGCCACGTACCGTCTGCACGTACTCCGGCGTCGCCGGATCACCCTCGATCTTCGCCCGCAGCCGCTGCACGCAGTTGTCCACCAGCCGCGAGTCGCCGAGGTAGTCGTGTTCCCACACCTCCTCCAGCAGCTGCTGCCGGCTGAACACCCGGCCGGGAGCCCGCGACAAAGTGAGCAACAGCCGCAACTCGGTCGGCGTCAGCGGCACCGGCTTGCTGTGCAACGACACCGTCAACGCCGCAGTGTCGATCTCCAAGTCGCGGTGCACTCGCACACCGTCGGAGGTACTGGTGCTGCGACGCAGCACCGCACGAATACGCGCGTCGAGGACAGTGGGCTGCGCTGGCTTGACGACGTAGTCGTCCGCTCCGGCCGCCAGCCCGCCCACGACGTCGAAGTCGTCGCCGCGTGCGGTCAGCATGATCACGGGAACCTCGCCCGCCGCGCGGATGCGGCGGCACACCTCGAGTCCGTCGATACCCGGCAGCATCAGGTCGAGCACCACCAGGTCCGGTGTGGACGTGCGGAACTCACGCAACCCGTCCTCGCCGGTCTCGGCCGTGCGGATGTCGTGGCCGTGTCTGCCCAGCGCGAGCTGGAGTCCGCGCCGGACCAGGGGATCGTCCTCGATGAGCAGAATCGCCGCCACCCCGTCGAGTATGGACAAAACCCGCGCGGGGCCGCCGGTCGCGGCGTGGTCCTGCGACACAACCGCGACATGCCGGCGGAGGCGCCGCGACATGGCACCGGCACCGTCGAGGCCATGCTGAAGACACGAAGCCGAGCCATCTGCCTGACCGGGCTCACCCTGCTGGCGGCACTGGCCGGTGCCTGTTCCGGCGAGTCCACGGCCGTCGACGCGTCCGCCCGGCCGGGACTGGGCAAGGTCCTCTTCGTCGGCGACTCCATCGCGGTCGGCGAGGCGTTGCCGCTGGCCGCAGCGTTCCAGGCCAGCGGCGTGGGGTTCCAGTCGATCGCCGCCGAGGGCGGCGGGAACGTGGTCGGGCCGTTCTCCGACAAGAACTGGGAGACGCTGCCCGGGCAGATCACCTCCGCCAAACCGGCCGTGGTCGTGTACCAGATCACCACCTACGACTGGGGCAGCCAGCAAGAGCAGCAAGCCGCCTACAACAAGCTCCTGAGCACGGTGACCGGGGCGGGCGCGAAGCTGGTCTTCGTCACTGCGCCGCCGATCAAGGCCGATGACTTCTACCAGCCACACATGGCCGACCTGGACCGCTCCCCCAGCGTCGCGAAAGCCGTCGCCGCGAGTAACCCCAGCCAGGCCGGCGTGCTCGACGCCGGCGCCGTTTGGGGTACGACCTACCAGCAGGTCAAGGACGGCAAGCCCGACCGCAGCGCCGATGGCATCCACACCTGCCCACAAGGCGCCGCACGCTTCACCAACTGGCTGCTCACCGAACTCACGCGCCAGTACCCCGGCTTCACCCCAGCGGCCCCGCAGGCCTGGGCCAACGCGGGCTGGTCCGCCGACAACCACTTCAAGGGCTGCTGACTGGCCACAGCACTAGCCTGCTGGGGTGGGCGTGCGGGCGTTGATCTTCGGTTAAGGACTCGGACCGTGTCCGTCGGCTTCGCCAAGCCGCCACCGGTCCGGAACTACGGGGGCAAAAGAAAAAGCCGCCCTGATCGGTCACCCGATGGACGGCTTCCTGGCGTGACAGACCATGTCACGGTGGGAAGCCGCCAGCGATGTGCCGCCGCACAACAAGTTTCACGCCGACCATCACCGCTCCTCCACTCGATCCGACACCATCGACCATGCCCGCCGCCCCACCTACCGTCAACAGCTTTGGCCGCGGTGGTCAGTTTCGCGGTTCGCCGGTGTCCGTGCTCCGGCCCGGCAACGGCCGGAGCGGTCCACTGTCCTCAGTGGACTCCTGTCAGGACCAGGGCGCTCACCACCGCCGAACGGCGACGAGGTGCCGCCGCCGCGCTCCCGCATGGGCGGCGGCACCATGACGTCAGGGAGCCACGAGCTGGATCTCGCGGTGCAGTTGCCCGTCGACGTCCGGGTAGAGGCTGACCTCACCGTCGCTCCAGCGCACGATGATGGCGTTGCCGCGCCCGGCGGTGACGGTGGCGTGGGTCCAGAGGTCGTTCGGCGCCTGGACCTGGTGTTCCTGGCCGAGGCCGGCCGTGGCGACGTCGCCGTAGATGGTGAACTCGCCGTCGCTCCACCGCACCAGCAGGTCCCGGGTGCCGGAGCCCACCCAGTTGCCGCCGGAGATCGTCTGTGCGTGGGTCCATGTTCCGTTGGGTGCGGCCAGCTGACGTTCGGAGTGGATGCCGTTGGCGGCGATGCCTTGGTACAGGGTGGTTTCCCCGTCGCTCCACACCACGACAAGGTCGCCGCCGAGGCCGGCGATGAAGGACGCGTGGTCACGCCACAGGGCGTTGGGTGCGGCGAGCTGGACCTCACCGCCGAAGCCACTCCTGGTGACGGACCCGTAGTAGGTGACTTCCCCGTCGCTCCAGGTGACGACGACGCCGTTGTTGACGGTGGCGATGCCCTTGGCGTGGGTCCAGATGCTGCTGGGCGCGGCGAGCTGTGTTTCGCCGGCGAAGGGTTTCTGCGGGTCGGTGGTCGATCCGCCTTGGTAGAGGGTGACTTCGCCGTCGCTCCACTTGACGATCATGTCCGGCTGGGTACTGCCGGTGAAGGTGCCGTTGGTGATCAGATCCGCGTGTTTCCACAGCGGGCCGCTGCCGAGCGGGTAACCGAGGTTGCCGTCGCCGGGCGGGATGGGTGCGGCGACGGCCTTGTCGAACAACGCCTTGACGCGGCTGTCGAAGCGGACGCTGTAGTTGCGGGGGTCTGTGTCCGGCAGGTTCTGTCCCTTGCCGCCGATGACGCCGACCAGGTCCCTGCCGCCGCCCAGGATCCAGGGGCCGCCACTGAAGCCACCGGGAATCCCGGTGCACTGCAGGGTTTCCCAGTACTGGCCGTCCTTGGTGACAGTGCTGTCGCAAAGGTACGGCTTGTCCTTGTAGTTCGGGTTCCCGGACGACGGGTAACCGAAGACCTTCACGTCCGCGGGCAGAGTGGCGTCGGTCTTGAGGGTGAGCGAAGAACCCGTGACTTCGCCGACGTTCTTGCCGTTGCGGGGCTGCAGGACAACGAACGCGTAGTCGTAGGGCGAGCCGGCGCCGTTGATTTCGTGGCTGGTGGCCCAGCCGGGATCGATGTGGATCGCCGCGGACTGCCACGTGCCGTACGGCGCCTGACCGTCGTGGTAGCCGGGGGTGAAGAACACATTGCGTTTGCCCGCCACACAGTGCGCGGCGGTGACGATGACGTTGTTCTTGGGGCTCGCGACGATGCTCGCCGAGCAATGGTGGTCGGTGGGGCCGGAGCCGTCCGAGAGCGAGCCGATCTCCGGCCTCGGACTGGCGACGACGGTATGCGGGGTGCTCACAGCGGCGGCGGTACCTGGCAGCAATGCGACTACCAGAGCAACTGCCGCTCCCCAGCGGAGTCTCGACATGCATCGGAGACTACGTCTTGTCGATCATGGTCCGGCGCGGCTTCGCGGAAATCGGCGAACTCCCCACGAGCGGGCCGAATGAGGCCGCGATCCTGTTGTACCGCATGTGATCCGATCCATCTCGCCGACTCTTGACTCCCGGCGATTTGACGAGAGTTAGTTATGCGCATAACGTTATCCGCATAACTAATTCCGCCAGGGGGACACCGTGAACTCCGACCAAGCCGACGCCATCAACCAGGCCATCCGCCTGCTGAGCCTGCGCCACCGGGCCAGGGCCGCTGCCCTGCTGGCCCCGCTGGGCCTGCACCCCGGGCAGGAGGCGCTGCTGCTCGAACTCGCCAGGACCGGCCCGATGATCCAGGCCCAGCTCAGTGAGGCGCTGGGTTGCGAGCCGCCCAGCGTCACGCTGATGACCCGTAAACTCGACGCTTCCGGCCACATCAGCCGCTATCCCGACCCGACCGACAAGCGCGCCACCGTCGTCGAGCTCACTGACAGCGGGAAAGCACTGGCCGACCGGGTCAAGGACGTGTGGCGCGCGCTCGCGGAGGAGACCGTGACCGGCCTGCCCGCCAAAACGGTGGCGGAGCTCCCCGGCATCCTCAACACCCTGACCGCCAATGTGGACACCAGGCGCCCCGACAGCCGACGGCACGGCCTGAATGGTGAGTACAAACCGAGCGCGCTGGGGTTTGTGCGCGAGCATGTCGAGCAGATCATGCGCACTGGCACGACCGACGGCGTCACGATGAAGGGCCGGCCCCTGGTCCTGATGACCTACCGGGGTGCCAAGACCGGCGCGATACGCAAGACGCCGGTGATGCGCGTCGAACACGACGGCCACTACGCCGCAGTCGCATCCAACGGCGCCCAACCGGCCAATCCCCAGTGGTACCCGAGCCTGCTCGCCGAACCGGTTGTCGAACTTCAGGACCGCACCACGACTCGTCAATACCGCGCGCGGGAGGTGTTCGGGGACGAGAAGGCCCTTTGGTGGCGCCGGGCGGTCGACACGTTCCCGGACTACGCCGGCTACCAGCGCCAGATCGACCGCCAGATCCCGGTCTTCGTCCTCGAACCGATCAGTGACGCCAAAGGTCGCTAGTACTCCGCGCCCCGGGGTCGCCGGTCAGCCGCGTGTGTCCAGCGGGATATGCAGCGAGAGATGTGAGGACAGGGCGCGGAGGAAGTCCGGGGCGTCGAAAACCGCACCCGCGGAGACGACACCGGTGGCCCTGGTCCGGCCGGTGAGGATGCGGTCGACGGCTTCCACCGCGAGCGGCGCGCTGACGGCGTAGATGTCCTGACCGGCAACGACCACGTGGCGTTGCGTGCCGCCGGAGCGGACGAGGACGTCGACGAGGAAAGTCTGCGCTGAGCGGCCGCGATCATCGACGGCGGCCGGTGCCGGGGCGCCAGGAGCGGACAGGTCCGCAGCCGCCTTCGCGGTCATGTAGGTGCGCACCTCGGGGATGGCCAGGTGGCTGGGAACGGTGACGACGTCGGCCATCGTGAACTCCCCGATGACGCGCTGCGGGCCGAGCGGAGCCGGGAAGGGCCACTCCAGGGTCGACAGTGCGTCGTCGTGGTACTCCAGGTGTCCGCCGGTGTAGCGGACCCGGCGGCCACCTCGTCGCTGCCCCGAGATCGCGCCCGCGGCGAGCGTTCCGGCGGTCGGGTGCCAGCTGCTCAGGCCATAGGCGATGTGCGCCTCGTCCGCCGCCGTCCAGTCGCGCATCGCGGTGGTGACCAACAGGTCACCGAGGCCGCCGAAGAAAGCCATCGCCGGGACCACCACGGTGCCCGACGCGCGGGCGCGCTCCGCGAAGTGCGCGAACGTGTCCAGGTTCGCCTCGATCTCGGCCGCCACGTCGACATACGGGATGCCGGCGCGCAGTGCCGCATCGACCAGCGGGGCGGCGGTCGTGGCGAACGGCCCGGCGCAGTTGATCACGGCGGCCGCGCCGTTCAGCGCGCGGTCCAGCGAGGCCGGATCGTCCACCGATGCCTGCCGCGCCGCGAGCCCGGGCTGGGCCTGCGCCAGCGCCAGCAGCTTGTCCTGGTCGCGACCGAGGAGCAGCGGGACGTACCCGCGCTCGCGCAACTCCGCGACCACGAACCGCCCGGTGTGCCCGTAGGCGCCGAACACCGCCACGTTGGGACCCGATCCCATGCCTGCTCCCACCTGCCCGAAGTGATCCACTGCGGAGATCCTGTCCCGTTGGGCGCCCGGTGCCCAGTGTCCGGAACGACACGACCCATACAATTCCGGACATGAGCTCCGTCCCGCGTTCCGTCGCGGTCGCCGCCACCGACGGGATGCTGCACTTCGAACTGGCCCTGGCCTGCGAGGTCTTCGGCTCCGCCCCGGCCGGCCTGCCAGGGCCCTGGTACGACGTCAAGGTGTGCGGCACGCACGCGGTCCAGGCCGGCCGGTTCCAGGTGGAACCCGACTGCGGGCTCGACCGGCTGACGCACGCCGGCACCGTGATCGTGCCCGCCTTGGCGGACGTCGACGAGGACCCGCCGGCCGACCTCGTCGAGGCCGTGCGCGCGGCCCACGAGACCGGCGCGCGAGTGGTCTCCCTGTGCACGGGCGTGTTCGTGCTTGCCGCCGCTGGCGTGCTGGACGGGCTGTGCGCGACCACGCACTGGGCCCACACCGAGGCACTGGCCGTGCGCTATCCCCAGGTGAAGGTAGACCCGGACGTCCTCTACGTGGACAACGGCAGTGTGCTCACCTCCGCGGGCAAGGCCGCGGCGCTCGACCTGTGCCTGCATGTGGTCCGCCTGGACCACGGCTCGGCGGTCGCCAACCTGGTCGCCCGCCGGCTGGTCGTGCCGCCCCACCGGGCCGGGGGCCAAGCCCAGTTCGTCACCACACCGGTGCCCACCCAGGACGGCCATCCCCTGGCCGGACTGCTCCCCTGGGTGATGCGACGGCTGGACCAACCGCTCACCGTGGCGGACTTGGCCCGCCAGGCGAACATGAGCTCGCGCCACCTGACCCGCCACTTCCGCTCGGTAACCGGTACCACTCCCTTGCAGTGGCTGCTGACGCAGCGAATCCGCCGCGCGCAGGAGCTGCTGGAGACCACCGATGACAGCATCGACACCATCGCCTCGGCCGCGGGCATGGGCACCGCGACGACACTGCGCCGCCACCTCCACCGCACGATCGGCGTGTCGCCGGACGCCTACCGCCGCACGTTCCGGGCGTGAGGCCGCGGTCCTCGCCGTGACGGCTCTCGACCGTCGCAGCAGCCGAAGGGCCACCAGCTCTTCGCGGAGGCGGGAACCTGAGCGCTTGGCCTGCGGCAGGTGCCGATCAAAACCGATGACCGGCACCGAGACCGGTGCGCGACTGGGGACCTTCGGCCGTTCACTCCCAAGTTCCTTACCAGCCACCGATTCCGGCCGAGAAGAGGTGCGTCGCAGCCGGAGGCCGCAGCAAGCAGTGGCTGGCTGGGAACGTCGGCCAGAACACCCGGCCGGAGTTCAGCGCAAGCACTCAGTCCATGCAGTAGAGGGTTACCTTCGCCGTACCAACGACACCCGGCTGATATGCCGTGACGAACCGCTGCGCCTGCGACTGCTCGGTGAAGAAAATCCGCACCGCGGCGTAATTGCGCTGAGCATCAAGACGGAGCTGCTCACGCATGCCCTGCTCGCAGCCGACGTCGAAGGCACCGGCGTCCGGCTTGTATCCGATGTCGGCCAAGGATTTCGCGGCCGCGTCGAGTCGCTTTTGGTCGTCCGGCTTGATCTGCAGCTTGTCGTCCGTGCGCACGACCGAAACGTAGACACCCCAGTAGGTGCCGCCGTGCTGGAGCGCCGACGGGGCAACTGCCGCAGGGAAGTCCGGCTGCGCCGCAGCGGCCCGGGCGGAACTCGATGCGACCGATGTGGACGGTCCCGCCGATGCGGTGGATGCGTTGGTGGGATTGGCGTTACTGGTCTGCTGGTGGGTGGACGAGCTCGGTGTGGGTGCCGGTGACTGATCGGTCGAACCGGCACATCCCGACACGGCGAACAACGCACCGGTCACCATCGCGACGACGGTCCATGCGTTTCTTGACGTCCAATTGGGCTTCCTGACAACGGCTTTGTGGTACATGACTCCCCCCGGGTTTCATAAAAGGGTTTTCGTTCTGGCTGGTCGTGACCAGTTGCGGACACCGTGAAAGACGCGGACGCCCAGACGAGGTTGCGTCGATTTTGTGCGGGCGTGTCAGCAGGGCGTCGTGCCAATTGCCGCCACCGTACTGATAGCCCAAGGGCCGCAATGCCCTCGTCGCCGCTTCGACCTGGCACACGCCGGAACTCACTATCCGAGTGGGCGTCGGTCCGCTTGGTCCCCAGCGGTATTAGGCTCGTGTGGTGATCCGCATCCAGCTCGGTGAGTCGGCGGTCGACCGGACCCGGATCGCGATCAGCCCGCTCAGTGAGCTGGTGGCCGGGCTCGAACTCGTGCACCGGGAACGGGCGCGGCAGGCGCCCTGGCCATACACGGACTGGGCCGAGCACGCCCGTGAGGTGCTGCGCACGGTCCCGGAAACGGTGCCGTTGCGGGTATACGCCCACCTTTACGGCGCCGAGCATGCCCGTCCCACACCGGATCTGTTCACGCCGATCCCGCCCACGGCCCGGCCGTCGCTGGCCGAACAGGTGGAGCTGATGCGGCAGACCCCACACGCCGTGGTGGAGCAGCAGTTCGCCAAGCATTACCCCGACGGCCTGCCCGACTTCCTCGTGCCGTACCTGCACGACCGGGATCGCGCCTTCGGCAGGCTCGCCGACGCGCTGACAGCCTTCGGGGAGCTGGCGATCGCCCCGTACTGGCCGGTGATGCGGACCGTGCTGGACGAGGAGATGCTGCTGCGCGCCCGCACGCTGGCCGCCCACGGACCGGATGCCGTGCTGGCAAACCTGCGCGGGGATGCCGAGTGGGACCGGCCGGTGCTGTCCCTGCCGAAGCGGCGCGAGTCGGTCCTGGTCGCGCACGACCAGCGCCTGCTGCTGGTGCCGCTGATCCTCGCGCAGGACAAGCTGACCTGTTCCACGGATCACGCGGAGATCCAGATGGTGACCTACCAGGCGCGGGGTGCGGCGGTGCTCGCGCACAAGAAGACACCGTCGCGGCGCTCCCCCGACCGGCTGGCGCAGCTGATCGGGCCCGGTCGCGCGGCGGTCCTGAGGGCGTTGGGCGAACCGTCGACCACGACGGTGCTGGCCGCCTCATTGGGACTGTCGCCCAGCACGGTCTCCGAGCAGTTGACCTCCCTGCTGGAGACCGGCGCGGTGGATCGGTCCCGCACCGGCCGCCACGTCCTTTACGGACTCACACCGGCGGGTAGGGCGCTGATCACCCTCTTCCCCGAGGATTCGGTTTCGACCGAAACGGTGGAGCGCCAGGACCACGATTCCTAGCGTCCGGAGCATGCACTCCGTTCTCGCCGAGGTACTGCGCCGTCGCGCACGCCCGGTCACCGTGGCTTGCGTGTCGTCGGTCGGCCATCAGATCTGCGAAGCACTGGTACCGCTTGCCATCGGCCTGGCCGTCGACCACGCGGTGGACGGCGGCCCGCCCCTGGCGATCCTGGTGGCTGTCGGCGTCATCCTGGTGTTGTTCGTCGTGCTCGCGACCGGCGGCGGCACTACGTTCTGGACGTTGACCGCAGCCGCTGCCACCGAAGCCCACGACCTCCGGGTTCGCGCGGCACGCACGCTGCTTGCCGATGAGCGGGCCGGCACGTGCCGTCGTGCGGGCGAGCTGGCCAACGTCCTGGTCTCCGACGCCAAGGCCACCGCGGAAGTCATGCGGGCGATCGTCAACGTCGTCTCCGGCTGCGCGGGCATGCTCGTGACCGTGGTCGTGCTGGTGAGCATCGAGCCGTGGCTCGGCCTCGGTATCGCGATCGGCGTGCCGGCGCTCACCCTTGCCATCGACCGGGTCAGCCCCTGGCTGGAACACCGGATCACCGCGCGCCAGCAGACTTCTGGCCTGGCTGCAGCGCTCGCGGCCGAACTCGTCCACGCTTTGCGACGACTGCGGGGTTTCGGCGGTGTGCCGGAAGCCGCACGCCGTTACCGCCGGGCGAGCAGACAGTCGCTGACGGCGGCGCTGCGCGGCACGACTGCCTCGGCAGCGGTCGAAGGCGCCGGCCTTGTCGAGACCGGGCTGGCGTTGGTGGGCACCGCAGCAGCAGCGGGTGCCCTGACCACGTCAGGCGTCATCGGTGTGGGCGAGTTCCTCACCGTGGTAGCCACGGCATCCTTCGTCGGCGAGCCGGTCCAACGCATCACCGCGGGCATCAAGCAGGCAGCGATCTCCCGCGCGAGCGCCGCACGGATCGCGCCCTTGTTGGACTTCCAAGAGCCAAACCACACACCTTTCACACCACTCGGCCCGCTACGCCTTCGGGCAACTGGTGCCGACATCACCGTGCGTCCCGGCGAGATGCTCGGCATCGCCACGACCGATCCGGCCACCGCCGACGGGCTGATCAATCTGTTCACCGGGAACCCGGGCCGTTCCGGCCGCGCCCTCAGCGACTTTTCCGTTCTGCTGGGCGACGTCGCGTTGACAGCGCTCGACCGGCGCACGCTCTCCCGGCACGTGCTGACCGAGCCGCACGCGGTGCACCTGTTCGGACGGACGCTGCACGAAGCGCTCGATACCGGCCGGAGCGGTCCGACCGCCGCAGCCATCACCGCTGCCCATGCGGACGAGGTGAGTTCTTTGCTCATTGACGGAGGTCTGAACCTCTCCGGTGGTCAGCGGCAACGCGTGGCGCTTGCCCGCGCTTTGGCCGCTCGCCCGCCCGTGCTTGTACTGCACGACCCGCTCACCGCCGTCGACTCCGCCACCGAGGCCGCGGTCGCCGAAGGTTTGGCAGCTCTGCGCCGTGCGGAGGCGGGCACCACAGTGGTGGTCAGCACGTCGCCGGGGCTGCTGGCTCGCTGCGACCGCGTTGTGTTCCTTGCTCAGACGCAGCCTCCGACCGTGGCCACCCACGCGTTGCTCACCCAGGACGCGGAGTACGCCAAGGCGGTGCTGCGATGACGACCCTGCCGATCGCCACCGGCAAGCAGAGCCTCGCCGCACTGGCCAAGGCTTGCCGTGCCCACCGCGGCGCCGTCCTTGTCGCTCTGATGTGGACAGTGCTGGGCGCCGCCGCGACCGTCATCGCGCCGCTCCTGCTTGGGCGCCTGGTGGACGCGGTTCGCGTCAGTGGGCCGTACCCGACAGGCTTGATCGCGGGCACCGGCGGGACAGTCCTAATAGGAGCGTTCTGCACGGCATTGGCCTTGCGGGCGACCGAACACCTTGGCTGGCACGTCGTGGCTGACCTCCGCGAGCAGGTCGTGGACCGGACTCTCACACTGCGACCGGTGGTGCTGGAAGGCGCCGGGCGGGGCGAGGTGATGTCCCGGGTCACCGAGGATCTGGAGGATTTCATCACCGCGGTGCCGCTGGTAGTGGACGTCCTACGCGCGGGTGTCGTCATCGTCCTGTCGGCCGCGGGTTTCCTGGCGTTGGACTGGCGACTGGCCCTCGCCTTCCTGGTGGTATTCCCGATCTACGGCTTTAGCCTCCGGGTTTATCTGCCACGGTCGGCCCGGCTCTACGCCGAGGAACGGCGCCTGGCAGCCGAACGAGGAAGGGTGGTGCTCGAATCGCTGTACGGACGGTCCACTGTGCATGCCTACGACATGACAGATCTGCAAACCCGGCGACTGGCCCAGGCATCGCAAGACAATGTAACCGCAGGGCTACGGGCCGCGCGTACCTACCTCTGGTTCAGCAAGTCCATGAACGCCGCCGAGGCGGTCGGCCTGTCGGCGGTGCTGCTCACCGGGTACTGGCTGGTGCGGACCGACGCGGTCACCGTCGGCGCCGTGACCGCCGCCGCACTGCTGTTCCACCGTCTGTTCGCCCCGCTGGGCACGTTGCTGCTTTCATTCGACGACGTGCAACGCGCGCAAGCATCCTTGGCGCGAACGGTTGGCGTGCTTCTGGTGCCGCCACCGACCATCGGCATTCAACGCCGCCCCGCAGGATCGGTGACGATCACCGTCCACAATGTCCGGCATGCGTACCGCGACGGCCCGGAAGTGCTGAAGGGCATCGGTTTCATGGTTCCCGCGGGTACGTCGTTGGCCCTGGTCGGCGGCAGCGGAGCCGGAAAGACGACCCTGGCGAACATCGTGGCCGGTAGTTTTCCGGCGGTCAGCGGTCACGTCACCCTGGCCGATCCGCACGGTGCGGTGAACGTCGAGGACCTGGATCCCCAGGTGCTCCGTGACTGGGTCGGCGTTATCTCCCAGGAAACGCACGTCTTCACCGGATCACTGCGCGACGACCTCACCTACGCGGCACCCGGCAGCGACGACGAGCAGATCCTCACGGCACTGAAGGCCGTCAAAGCCGACCGGTGGGCGCAAACCCTGCCACACGGCTTGGACACCCAAGTTGGCCCTGGAGAACAACCCCTAACCGCCGCGCAGATCCAACAGCTGGCCCTGGCCCGCCTCATGTTGCGCGACCCCGCGGTGGTAGTGCTGGACGAAGCGACGGCGGAGGCGGGCAGCGTGGGGGCACGCGATCTCGAGGAAGCCGCAGCCGCCCTGATCGCCGGCCGCACGGCCATCGTGGTGGCACACCGGTTGACCCAGGCCCGCGCCTGCGACCGCATCGCAGTGCTGGACGACGGCCACATCGCCGAATCCGGCACCCACAACGAACTGCTCGCCCAAGGCGGCCGCTATGCCACGCTGTGGAAGGCTTGGCCACTGTCCTGATCGGACTCGAAAACGCGGGGTGAGGCGAACGGGGCGGGCAGGATGTGACCTCGGTGCCCAGCGAGATCGTGCCGTCGCGTGGCGAAGTTCCCATCGGGTTGGGTGTTGTTGTGAGCCATCGTCACACGCGAGATCCGGCCCGCTCGTCCCCGCGCAGAGGGGCCGAAAGTCCCTCCCCATTTCACAAGGTTCACGAAATCGTGAAATGAGTGTAGTGTCGCCGATGTGACTGATCCCGGACTTGTTGGTGTGCAGAAGACGCTCAGCCCGGTGCTCAGGGCCAAGGCGCTGGACAACCGCCTGCCGGACCCGATCCTCGGCGACAGGTACGCCGAGCAGGCGATGCGCCGCCTCGACCCCGGCTACGACACCCGCCGGTTCGGCACCAGCCAACTCGGCCTCGCCGCCGTCGTGCGCGCCAAAGCCCACGACGACTGGGCCAGGGAATTCCTGGCCGGGCACCCGGACGCGGTGGTGCTGCACCTGGGCTGCGGCCTCGACGCCCGGGTCTACCGGATCGACCCGCCCGCCACCGTCGACTGGTACGACCTGGACTACCCGGCCATCATCGAACTGCGCCAACAGTTCCTGCCGCCGCGCGAGCACTACACCCTGATCGGCTCCAGCGTCACCGACCTGGCCTGGCTGGACCGCATCCCCCGCGACCGGCCGGTGCTGATGATCGCCGAAGGACTGGTCCCCTACCTCACCGAGACCGACGTCCGCAAGCTGCTCACCAGCATCGTCGACGCCTTCCCCACCGGCCGGATCCAGCTCGACACGGTGTCGGTGTGGGCGTGGCGCACCTCGAAATGGGACCCCACACTGCGCAAGTACGGCACCCGGTTCCACTGCGGTTTCGACGATCCAGCCGCGCTGGCCGGGTGGCACCCGCGGCTCGAGTACGTCGACGAGGCGCCGATGAACGACTCTCCGGTGCTGATGGCCAAGGCGCCCGCGAACGTACGGCGCGTATATCGCCTGCTGAACCTGCTGCCGGGGATGAAACGGTCCACCCGCATCGTGCGGTTCCGGTTCTGACGCCTACTGGCACTGGAGGTGACCTCCTGACGGTCCCTACCGGGCAGGCAGCGTGGTGCAGCAGGGCGCGACTGGCCGACCCCAGCAGCAGCCCGGCCACTCCCCCGGCCACCCGAGCCTCGCGGGCCTGCTCGATCAGGCTGTGCGCGGGTGACCACAAGGCTCACCTCGATCGTCGGGTACTTCTCCTGCCAGGCGAGCCGAGAGTCTTGTCGGTGCAGATGACCGTTGTGCCGCCCAGGGTTTCGACCGCAGGCAAATCAGATGAGAGCGCGTCCACCGCGCCGGACTATAGCGAACTCCGGTGAAGTCGTCGAACGCGCAGCCATCCGAAGACAATGTCCCAGGGCCTGCACCCGTGGCGGCAGCAAGGCTCCATTGGGATCGGATACGGGTGACTCCACATTGGACTCAACTACTGCTGGACGGGGTTGACCATCATGAACACCAGGGACAGCACGATCGGCACCAGTGACCTCCAGCCGATCCAGTCCCGGCTCCAGATGGACACCGCCAGCAGCGGCAGGACGGCGAACCGGGTCCAGACACTGATGGGGTTGGCGTGCCGCAGCTCGACACCGACAAGGGAAGTCCTATGTAGAGGCTGCCACCAGCCGCAACCTCACCCCAACTCGGCACCCCGGAGTCTGGCCGCACTCGCCACGAGGTGGTACCCAATCACCCCCTCCACGCACCAGCCAGTCGCCGCAAGTACGTCTGTTTGGGCGATGGTTCACCGGCCACATCCCACCCACAATGAGTACCCAGTTGGTCCAGACCACCCCTAAGGATGGATATGCGTACTGCCCGTGTAGCCGGTCTGGCCATAGCCACCGTGTTGACGACTGTCGGAGTAACCGCGCCCGCCCACGCGTCCTCCTGGAGTTTTCACTCGACCTATGCGCACCACGAGCAGTGCCTGATCCCGGGCGCAGCCGGCGTCCCGAACCACTCGTGGTTGGATTACCGGTGCGTCACCGTAATACCGGACGTCACCGGACCTGGCAAATTCGATCTGTACGTGCTGCTTCCCTAACCGGCAAAGCAGATCGCCTGATCCGTTGCGGGCAACAGATCAAGCGATCTGTCCGGACCGGCCCAAGACATCCGGCTGTGAGCGAGCCGAGTGACGGTGGTGGTCAGTGCGTGTAGCGCACCGAGCAGTGTTTCACAGCCACGGGCGTAGCACTCGAAGCCCTTCGGCCGATCCAGCTGAGCCGATCACCAGTCAGGGGACCAACTTGTCCACTCAGGACTCTCAATGACCTGCATCGCACCTCCTTCGGGACTCTCAATAGGCCGCGTTGCGGAAGGCGAGCACCGGTGCTCGACGAGTTCCTCATGACGTCCACAATGGACAAGGTATGGACTCTTCCCCAACCGATCCGCTAACCGCCGGAGGATGTAGCGGCCTCACGCCAGATGCGCCGACAGCAGCCAAGCAGGTGCCGACTTGCGACCGTTGCCCTCGTCGCGAACGTCGCTGCCGGCGAAGTCCCGGAAGCCGGGGAAGTTCGCCGGGACGTTGGCGTGGATGCGGGCCGGCTGGATCTCGTCGATGGTCCAGTACGCGCCCACAACCTCCCGCAGCTCCTCGGCGCTGACCGGGTTGACGTTGCCCCCGGGCACGGTCGCACTGTCGAACACCAGCACGAAATACGAGGCGCCGGGTGCCGCGGCGCGCACGATCGACTCCTGGTAACCCCGGCGCAGTTCAACCGGCATTGAGTGAAACAGGGTGCTGTCCACAATGGTGCCAAAACGGCCGTCATAGCCAGTGAAACAGCTGATATCGGCGACAGCGAAGGTCGCGTTGCTGCTCAGGCCGCGGCGGGCGGCTTGCGTGCGCGCGAGTTCGATCGCGGTAGGCGACAGGTCCAGGCCGACGGTCGTGAACCCCTGTTCGGCGAGGTAGAGCGATGTCGCGCCCTCGCCACAGCCGGCGTCCAGGATCTCGCCGTGGAACCTGCCCGCGTCGATGAGCGCGGCAATCGCAGGCTGCGGTTCGCCCAGGCTCCACGGCGGCCGGTTGCCCTGCCCCATCTCGGGAGCCTGGCCACGATAAGCGGACTCGAACAACGCGTCGCTGGAGGAACTCGTCATACACCCAGATATATCAACCAGGTTTATATGTGTCAACATGGTTGATATGGAAGGTCCTCGGGATGAGCCACTCGGCTACCTCTTGCATCGCGTCACCGCGGCCCTGCGTGCCGAGGTGACCACCACCGTGCTGGAACCATTGGAACTGGCGGTTCCCGAGTACTTCTGCATGCGCATGCTCTGGCAGTCACCGAAATCCAACGCCCAACTGGCCCGCGAGGCCAATGTGTCGCCACAGGCGATGAACAAGGTGATCCGCGAACTGCAGGACCGCGGCCTGGTGACGCGGCCCGCCACGGTGTCATCCGGCAGGTCGCTGCCCGCCACGTTGACCCGAGAAGGTGTGGCCCTGCTCAAGAGCCTCGACCCCCAAGTGGCTGAGGCCGAGGACCGGGTCCTCGCCAAACTCAGCGAACAAGATCGGCGCGAGTTCCGGCGCCTGCTCCTCGCAGTCGGCTAGAACATGCCCCGGCGATGATCCCTCCGGACAACGGGCGCCAGATCACCCGGGGTTCCTTCTGCGCGACCGCGCCTTGATCGAAGGCGACGGTCTGTCCACCTGCGACCAGTCCCAGCATCCCCTAAGCCCCGGTCGGCGAGCGGCGATCGACGCGGCAGCACGAGTCCCTGTGGCAGCGACAGCACCGGCCCCAGATCAGGCCGTTGGCATCTGGGGCGTGTAGTCGTTCGTCACCGTTTCAGGTATTCCACCGGCTCGCCGTCCGGGGTCCAGAAGACCCAGAGCCGCTCACACACGGAACACCGCCAGACCTCAGCGGCCCGCGCGAACAGAATGGCCGGGTCGATGTCCACATCGAACTCAACGTTGCGGAGCATCTTCGCCAAGCTTCACCCGCCTACGAACTTGATGTCGACCATGGGGGTACCGGGCGGATCATAGTTCTTGATGAACGAGTTCACCTTCGCCAGCGCGTCTCCGAACTCGACTTGTGTGCGACCGCTCCGGCTCAGGTCGATCACCACGCCCCCGCCTCGCACCTGCGTCCACTTGCTCGCAGTGCGGTTCAGGATGTTCTAAAAAAACGGCGTGCACCAGGGCGTCGAAGGGAAGAACTCACTTGCCGGAGGTCTGGTCAGTCGCATGGCGCCGATCCGACCGCAGCGCTGAGCTGGTGGTTCGAACAGGACAGGCGTGATCCCCGCACGAGGATCTGAACGCGCTCGCCGCCATCGACCAACCGGCCGATATGGACATGACCGAGATCGTCGTCCGGCCGAGCGCCCAGCGCTGAAGCCGTTTTTCTGCCGACGTGATCAGCTACCAGGGGGTGACGCCCCTGGAGTGTCCTTCGCGGCGAAGGCGCTCTTGGGTGCGGCGGACTGCCGCTGCGCGCTCGGTTCCGTTCACCGCGAGCGCTCGCACTACGGGATCGTCAGCGGAGCGTCGCTGGCGCAGTTCGGCCATCCGCTCGTCGAAGGTCATTCGCCGCCCGTCGGGGCCGGTGGTCATGTCGCAGTACCACAACGCGTCCCGGACTGGGCCTCGCTCGTCCTCGAACACCGACAGCTCGTCCGCCAGACCGACCAGCTCGGCCACCGCCGCCGCGCCCGCGTGGTGGGCGACCAGCGCGCACACCCGGAACGGGACACCACACGCCACCAGGAACCGGGCCCCGTCCAGCTGATGCAGTCCCGTGCCAGCCAAGGTGGACGCATACCCGATGTCGTGCAACCAGGCGGACGCCACCAGCACCTCCGCCTCTCGCGGCGGGAACGCCGACGCGATCTGCTCAGCCCGCCGCGCCACACCGCGCACATGCGCCCACCGGCGCGGCAGCTCGCCGGCCAGCAGTCGTCTGGCTGTCAGCCATGACCACGTTCGCAGCGACACCTCGTCCAACGGCACGGCACTCGCGTCCGCCAGGCGGCCGATCCGGCCCCGGACCGCGCGCTCGACCAGGACGGGGACAAATGCCTGCACGCGGGCGTGCTCGAAACGCGACCACGCCTCCTGCACGCATTCGTCCAGCACGCTCCCCGGCACTTCGGGCCGCTCCCGTACCAGGCGATTCCTGACCTGACGGATGAGCGGACCCGGTTCACACAAAGTGTCCATTGTCGGCATCGTGTCACCTCCGGACTCGCCGGCGGACCTCAGCTTGCCTCACCGTCGAGTACCCGAACAGCCAGCGTCGCCAAACGGTCCCCGGACAACTCGACGAAAGCACAGCAACTCGCCGCCGTGTGCATCTCCAGCCGCGTGGCGATCTCACCCACGGGGGTCATGCCTGGTCTTACCCACGAGGGAGGTCGAGGCGCTCAACGCGGATCCGCCGCCGATCCCGCATCCGGGCCGATCGTGTGGGAAGGCGTGCTCGCGAACTTCGGGAATACGAAGGGATGGCGCACGCGAGCGCGGCGAAGTCGCGCGGGCGTCCTGATAGCTGGTGGAACGACACATTCCCACTGGTTGATCTCTCGCCGGAGTGCGGTCGGGGTGCTGGCAGCCGGAGCTGACGACGACCGGGTTTCGACAGGTGAGCCGGGGGCATCCGAGGGGCGTGCGTCCCTAGTGAGTGGTGGACCGGGAGGTTGTCATGGCGGCGACGCCCAATCCGGCTGTGGCTGGCACCCGCACTCTGATTCCCGCGCGGATCGACCGCCTGCCATGGTCCAGGTTCCACACCCGGATGGTGGTGGCGCTGGGGGTCGCGTGGATTCTCGATGGGCTCGAGATCACGGTGGCCAGCGCGGTCGCCGACACGCTGACCAAGCCCGAGACGCTGAACATGTCCTCGACGGCGGTCGGGTTGCTGGCGACGGTGTACCTCGCCGGTGAGGTGGTCGGGGCCCTGTTCTTCGGCAGCCTTTCCGACAAGCTGGGGCGCCGGAACCTGTTCATGCTGACGCTCGGCGTGTACTTGGTCGGCAGCGGACTGACCGCGCTGACCCTGGGCAACGGCGTCGGATGGGTCATTTTCCTGTACCTGACCCGGTTCATCGCCGGGATGGGTATCGGCGGGGAATACGCCGCGATCAACTCCGCGATCGACGAGCTGATCCCGGCGCGCTACCGCGGCCGGATCGACATCGCGGTCAACGGAACCTACTGGGCGGGCGCGGTGCTCGGCACGATCGGCACGTACGTGCTGCTCAACCGGATGGACCTGTCGCTCGGGTGGCGGCTGGGCTTCCTGATCGGCCCGGTGCTCGGCGTGGTGATCCTGCTGGTGCGGCGCCACCTGCCGGAAAGCCCGCGCTGGCAGATCATGCACGGCAGGCAGGAGGCCGCCGAGCAGTCGATCGCCGAGATCGAACGCGAGGTGCAGCTCGCCGGTCGCGACCTGCCCCCGGTAGACGAGGGCAAGGCGATCGAGGTGACACCGGCCGAACGGATCGGCTATGTCGCGCTGGCCCGCGTGCTGTTCCGGGAGTACCCGTCGCGGGCGGTGCTCGGCGCATCGCTGATGATCAGCCAGTCGTTCCTGTACAACGCCATCTTCTTCACCTACACCCTGGTGCTCGGCAAGTTCTACGGAGTGCCCTCAGCGGCCACGCCGATCTACTTGATCGCGTTCGCGGTCGGCAACCTGGTCGGCCCGTTCACCATCGGGCACCTGTTCGACACCATCGGCCGCAGAGCCATGCTCTCAGGCACCTACATCCTGTCCGGGGTCCTGCTGGCGATCACCGCCGTGCTGTTCGACACCGGGTCGCTCAACGCGGTCACCCAGACCATCGCGTGGTGCGTGATCTTCTTCTTCGCCTCCGCCGGGGCCAGCGCCGGGTACCTGACCGTGAGCGAGATCTTCCCGCTGGAGGTGCGCGCCAAGGCGATCGCCGTGTTCTTCGCCATCGCTCAGTGCTTCGGCGCGCTCGGCCCGGTGATCTACGGCGGACTGATCGGCGAGGGCGACCACCCCGTCCGGCTGTTCATCGGCTACCTCCTCGGCGCGGTCGTGATGATCGCCGGCGGCCTGGTCGCGCGGTTCCTCGCCGTGGACGCGGAAGGCAAGTCCCTGGAGGACGTGGCCATGCCCCTTTCGGCCACCCGCCGCGGCGGCACCCGCGCGGAAGGCGCTTCGTCCCCGTTCTCGACGTGAGCCGGCACCGGCGATCTCAGAGGAGAAGGACGTTCCCGCTGTCGAGCACCCGGACGACACGATCGTCCGCGTCACGCTGGGTGCGGCCACAACGTCAATCCCAACGCGACCGCTGTCGGCGGTATCTACGGCTACTCACACACCTGCGGCGGGTACGACGGCGGCCAGGCCGAGTACGTCCGGGTGCCCTTCGCCGACGTGGGACCCACCGTCATCCCGGACTGGATGGACGACGAGGACGCCGTCCTGCTCACCGACGCGCTCGCCACCTGGTGGCATGGCGTGCTCGGTTGTCAGAAAGGTGCTGCGGCGCCTTCGCCGCTGACGGGCGCGCACAGTCAACGGCGAGGTGAGGCGCACACCGCCGGAAAGTGTTGACCACGCTGGGATTGGCGCTGTTGAGCACAGGTGGTGGGGCCGCCGTACCCTGCTCACGATGACCACCGTGACACCCTCGCCGGAGCCGGGCCGCCCATGAGCATGATTCAGTGGGAGCGGCTGGACCCGGCCACGATCGAGTCGGCGGTCAAGGCACTGCTCGTGGAGTTGTATCCGGATGCTCGCCCGATCGACGGGCGTGGCGGTGATGGTGGCCGGGATGTGCGCTGGGACAGTCCGGCGGGCCTGGTCATCTTCGAGATCAAGTCGTTCGCCGGGGAACGCCTCAAACCGCAGCAGCGCCGGGAGATCGAGAAATCCCTGGCCCGCGCGGCCGGGCATCGGCCCAGTCGCTGGGTGCTGATCGTGCCGACTGATCATTCGCCGAGCGAGGAGGCGTGGTTCGACCGCCTGATCGCCGCCCATCCGGACATCGCGCTGGAGTGGCGGGGTGTGTCGTGGCTGAACAACCAGTTCGGCAAGCGCGAGTACCTGCGCCGGCTGGTCGAGGCCGAAAGCTATGAACTGCTGCGACTGGCCCAGCAGTTCGGCCACGAGGCTGTGGTGTCGACGAGCGTCGCCGCGGTCCCGGTCAGGGAGCTGACCGACCCGTTCGTCCTGGAGGTGCATCGGCCGGTCGTGCTGGACGGCCAGCAGCCGGATCTGCCGCTGCTGCCGGTGTATGTGCCGCGTGCGCACGACATCGAGCTGCGCAGAGCGGTCGAGGGCGCGGCGCGGGGGCACAGTGCGATGGTGGTGCTGGTGGGTGGATCGTCGACGGGGAAGACCCGGGCGTGCTGGGAGGCGATCCAGACGTTGCCGGATGACTGGCGGTTGTGGCATCCGTTCGACCCGACCCGCATCGAGGCGGCTCTGGCAGGGTTGCCCCGGGTCGGGCCGCGCACCGTGGTGTGGTTGAACGAGCTGCAGTTCTACTTGCACAGCCCCGGCAGCGATGCCGGCGAGCGGGTGGCCACCGCGTTGCGCACCCTGCTCACCGATCCAGCGCGGGGCCCGGTGCTGGTGCTGGGCACCCTGTGGCCGCAACACTGGGACACCTTCACGCGTGGCGGGCCGGCGGATGAGGCCGACCGGCACGCTCACGTCCGTGCCGTGCTGGCCGGGACGGACATCGCGGTACCCGGTTGCTTCACCGGTGCGGCGCTACCGGGGTTGCGGCGTGCGGCGGCAACGGATTCGCGCCTGGCCCGTGCCGCGGCCGAGGCTGACAGCGGGCAGATCACCCAGTACCTGGCCGGCGTCCCGGAACTGCTGTCCCGGTACCACAACGCTCCCGCACCGGCCCGGGCACTGATCTGCGCCGCGATCGACGCCTACCGCCTGGGTGCCGGCCCGGCTCTGTCGCCCGCGCTGCTGGCGGCCGCGGCACCCGGCTATCTCACCGACGTGGAATGGGACCAGACCGGTGAGGCCTGGCTGGACCAGGCCCTGGCCTACGTCACGGCGCCGTGCAAAGGCGTGCGCGGCCCCCTGACCCGCGTCCGTCGCGATCGCGAGCAGGTGCGGTACCAACTTTCGGACTACCTGGAACAAACCGGCCGCCGAGACCGCGCCGACGTCCTGCCGCCGGACACGTTCTGGGAAGCCGTCGCCGCGTGGGCCGACCCCAGCACCCTGGGTACCTTGGCGCTCGAGGCGCAGGCGCGGGGCCTGTGGCGGCACGCCGCGTTGTTGTACCAACGCGCCCCCACAGGGGCCGTACCCCTGATCGCGCTGCTGCACTCCATCGACCCGGCGGAGGCCGCCGCTGTCGCACGGCAGGCAGCGGGAAACGTCGATCTCACCGACACCCGCGCGGTCACCCACCTGCTCGATGCCCTGCGCCACGCCGATGCGAACGACGCCGTCGAAATGCTGCTCGCCCGCGATCCTGGTGCCCACGCCGACATCACCGACCCGGTCGCCGTCGCCGTGTTGCTGGAGGTGCTGCGGGACCTCGACGCCCAGGACGCGATCGAGGTGGTGCTCACGCGAGATCTCGGCGCCTGTGTGGATCTCACGTTCCCCGACGATGTTGTCCTGTTGGTGGAAGTTCTGCGGCGCGTCGGCGCCGATGCGGTCATGATCGCGCCGCTGGCTGATGTGTGCGCACCCGTCAGCCCAGCCTCCGATGACCCGTGGATGAGACCAGACGTGGATTGGGACTTGGCGATGTTACGGGGTCGAGCCGACCACGGGCTGATGTCCGCGTCGCACGCCCGCGATATCGAAGCCGGTGTCATACGGCCTATCACGGCAGACCTGCAGGCGCTGATGAGGGAGCTGCGGAAAGCCGGTGAGCGGGACGCCATCGCCGCATTGCGGCCACGTGACCGGTACGCGTCCTTCTCCCGTTCCGAACCCCATCACGACCCCGTTGAACCGCCCTGGGGGTGGACCACTACGGCAGACGAGGCGGTGCTGGGGCTGCTGGCTTCCAATTCCAAGGCCTACCCCGGCCTGTATCCACCCGACGTCGTCTTCGACCTGCTGGAGATGCTGGAAGCGGATGCCGGCGGGCAGGCGCTCACCGCACTGCGGGAGCTCGATCTTGCCGATCCTCTCGTCCCGGCGAACCTCCTGTACCTGATGGTCCTCGAGGCGGAACACCCGGAACGGGGTGCCGGCCGGCAGGCGGCGATGACCGTGTTGCTGGCCCGCGATCCCGGTGCGCACGCCGACCTGACCCATCTCCCCGCCGCCGGGTACCTGCTCGGAATGTTGCACTTCGCCGGTGCGCACGAGGCAGCCGACGCGCTACAGCACCGCATCGGGCAGGTCGACCTCACCAACCCGCTTCGCCTCGCCTTGCTCCTGCGGGCACTGCGAGACGGCTTCGCCGAGCATGTCGCCGCCACGTTCCTGGACCGCGTCGGCGAAGTGGAGCTCACCGACTCGCTCGGCGTCTGCTGGCTGATCCGGGCCTTGCGGGAAACCGGCACGCCAGACGCGATGACCCAACTGCTCGCCCGCGATCCCGCCGCCCAGGCCGACCCCGCCAACTTGCCCGCGGTCGCCTACCTCCTCGGCGCACTCCACGGTGCGGGTCAACAGCAAGCAGTGACCCGCCTGCTGGACCGCCTCGCTCACGCCGACCTGACCACCCCACGCCCTTCAGCTGCCTCCTGGAAGCAGTGCAATATCTCGGCACAGAGGACCAGATCACGCCGATGATCGTCCGGATCGCCAACGCGGGCATGTTCGACACGGCGGTTCGGTTGAGACCCGAGTGGGCAGAACGGTTCGTGTACGGACGTGAGCACGATGGCTGCCCATCACCGCCATGGACACTGAGTCCCCCATCACACCGCGAACCAACACATTCATCGCCGAAACCCGCGCGGCCGCCTGCCTAGGTGGGCTCGGGACGACGCGATACCGGACTGGGCCCATCGAGTGTTGACCGGGATAGGAGAAGCCGTGGCCACGCAAGGGCCACGGCTTCTCGTGGTTCACGCCGCGCAGGCCGGGCAGACCTTTTGCAGCTGGGTCAGGTAGTCGATCGCGTCCTGCACGGACACGACGGCCTTCGCCACGAGGAGGGCCGCGCCACCGCCTTTCCGGGCGCCGGCGTCGTCACTGGTGTTGGTGAACCAGTTGTACAGGTGGGTGAGGGCCGGTTTGTTGGCCAGGGCCAGTGCGGCGCTGATGGCCCGCTCGTTGGCCAGCATGAAGCGGAACACCTGGGTGAACTTGCTCGATGCCCTCGAGGATGCCGCCTGAATGCCGCACTGCGGGCACTGCGACGAACGCTGTCCGGGAACTCGTGAGCGTCCGCATCGTCGACGCAACGGTGGCCACGACTGCGGCAACAGTCCCAGTGACCGAGTCTGAACAGCGGACTCCGCGCGACAGGGGTGATTCCACTGGAGCTGCCCCACTGAATCGGCGCGGCCGCTTTCCCGATACGGTCCGGTGAACCGCGTGCGACACACCGCGCCTACGAAGGTTTGTTTTGCGACACAAGGGATATCTCATCCCTGTATGACCGGTTTGTGGAGGATGATGTCTGGCGCACGAGATCCCTTGGCCCGGCGACGGTTTCTCGGCCTGGGGCTGGGCGCAGTCGCACTCGCCGCGTGTTCCGGACCCGAGGTGGCGCGACAGCCCGTCGCGACGCCGCCGCCACCGCCGCTTCAGACACCGGCGGTCACCCAGCCGTCAACTCCTCCAGCCACACCGGCCGGCGGGCCGGCCAACGAGATTGTCCGGGGCAGCAGCGGACGTCCTGAGGTCGCGCTGACCTTTCACGGCGCGGGAGACATCGGCATCACCCGGCAGGTCCTGGCGGCGCTGGCCCAGCACGGTGCGCACGTGACCGTGCTCGCTGTCGGCACCTGGCTGGCGGCCACCCCGGACGCGGCCAGGATGATCCGCGACGGCGGCCACGAGCTGGGCAACCACACCTGGAGCCACCCGGACCTGGCGAAGTACCAACCGGAGCCGATGTACGTGGAGATCCAGCGCTGCCGCGACAAGATCGCCGAGCTGACCGGCTCGCCAGGGGCGTTCTTCCGGCAGTCACAAGGACAGCATGCGACCAAACAGGAGCTGGCCGAGGCGGGCCGGGCGGGCTACGCGCGGGTGCTGTCCTACGACATCGACTCGCTGGACTGGCGCGATCCCGGCCCGGCGGCCATCCGCCACGCCGTGACCGCCGCCACCGCGGGCAGCGTGGTCAGCATGCACCTCGGCCACCCGGGGACGGTCACAGCCCTTCCCGGCATCCTGACCGACCTCGCCGATCGTGGCCTCACCGCCGTCACCGCCACCACACTGATGAGTTGAGATGATCAAGACCCGGTTGTTGCCGCTTTTCTTGTCCGTTGCCTTGCTGTCCGCCGGGTGTTCCTCGGGACCGGACCACGACGCCATGCCAGGGATGTCCGGGATGTCAGGGATGTCGGAGCCCGGTCAGCCGATGACCAATGTGCCCAGCGAGCCGAACCCACCGGCTCCGGCGATCGGCGACCCGCTGCCCGGCATGCCTCCGGTGCCCGACGCGAAGAACGTCGACGCCGCGGCCGGCGCCGGGATGCTGGCCCCGGCCGTGGCCGGCGACAAGCCGCTGGTTTACGTGCCGCACAACAAACCTGCCGATGTGTGGGTGATCGACCCGGCGACCTTCCAGGTGGTCGGCAAGTACAAGGTCGGCGGCGAGCTGCAGCACGTCGTGCCGTCGTGGGACATGCGCACGCTTTACGCCACCGACGACCGCACCGACCAGGTGATGCCGTTCGACCCCCGCACCGGCCTGCCCGGCAAGGCGTTCCCGGTCGTCGACCCGTACAACATGTACTTCACACCGGACGGCAAGTACGCCATCTCGGTCGCGGAGAGAATGCGCAAGCTCGTCTGGTACGACCCGCACACCTGGCAGGTGCACGACGAGACGCCGACCCCGGAGTGCGCGGGAATCGACCACGCCGACTTCTCCCCCGACGGCCGCACCGCGGTGTTCACCTGTGAGTTCGGCGGCCGCGTCACGGTCATCGACGTGGCCTCGCACAAGGTCCTCCGCATGATCGACATGCCACACCGCAACACCCACATGGGTCCGCAGGACATCAAGCTCGCGCCGGACGGCTCGGTCTACTACATCGCCGACTCGGACGCCAACGGTCTCTGGGTCCTCGACGGCGCCGCGACCCGGGTGCTGCGCTTCATCCCCACCGGCAAGGGCGCCCACGGTCTCTACCTGTCCCGCGACGCCAAACAGCTCTACGTCACCAACCGCCACGAAGGCAGCGTCACGGTGCTGGACTCCTACACCGGCGCACCCATCGCGGTGTGGCGGATCCCCGGCGGCACACCAGATATGGGCAACGTCACCGCGGACGGATCACAACTGTGGTTGTCCGGCCGCTACAGCGACGCCGTGTACGTTTTGTCCACAAAGGATGGATCGCTGCTCAGGACCATCCCGGTCGGCCACGGCCCGCACGGCCTGTGCGTCTGGCCGCAACCAGGGCGCTATTCCCTGGGCCACACCGGAATCACCCGTTAGGCAGTGCGCTTGCCGGACATGTCACCCGCGCAGGCGCACGACTGACCGGACCCGCAGGGGTCGGCCTGTTCACAGGTCGACCCCGTCGAACACCGTTACCCGCCTGGCCGGTCAGTCTTCCGGCAACCGGACTCGGCGGTACTCCGCCGGACTTGTCCTGGGTTCAGCAGGTGCGGCACTCCCTGGGAACCCAGACAGTGAAGGTGGCGCTGCTCGACGAACCGGCTGTGTCCCTCGCGGTGACCGTCACGGTATAGAGACCAGCCGACGCGATCCCGGAGATCAAGCCCGTTGACGCGTTGATGCTCAGCCACCGGCTCAGCCCGGTCGCCGACCACGTATACGGCGAGGCACCGCCGGTCGCGGTCATCTGCAGCTGCACCGGGTCGAACTCGACGAACCTCTGATTGCCCGGATTGACAACAGTCAGCGCGCTGGCTGTGGTGAACCGCGGTGTCGTCGTCTGGGCGCCTGCTGGTGTCGTGGTGACCACGGCCAAGGCGAGTGCCGCGATGGTGGCCACGCAGATCCCGGCCAATCGCCGGATCAGGGGAGGTTTGTTCATGGCGGCTATCTTGGGCCGCCGGCCCCGCCACCAAAACCGTCCACGCCATGGTTGCGCAGCACGGCCCACCCAGGATGAGCCGGAAGAGCCACGGCGGGTCCGCCCCAGGAACGAACCCACCCGGAAACCGAGCCAGGTGCACGTCCATCGTCAAAGGAAGTCAACAACGTCGCCCGACACAGCGGCACCCACCAGGCGTGGATCACCACGGCCGGACTCCCACGCGCCGATGGCGATCGGCGGGGTGGCGGTACCGACGGTGCACGACGTAGCAGGCGGTAGCGGGGCCGGTTACCTCGGGTAGGAATTTTCTGGCCGCCAGATGGGTAGTCGGCGGGCGGAGGTGGTGACGGTGGCCTCGGACTGTGGAGGTTTCACGATGCTGGCCGGCCTGCTGGAGGCGGGGCACCTCGCGACGATGGAACAGATCCATGGGCTGACTGTGCGTTACGCGGCGGCCGTCGGGCTGAGCGATGTCACGATCCTGGTTCCGGACCTCCGCCAGGAGCTGCTGATGCCCCTGACCGCCATGGGACAGGCCGGCGGCGCGTTGTCCGTGGACGCGGGCCTGGCCGGCCGAGCCTTCCGGCACCTGGAGCTCATCACGTCGGGTCGTCCTCCGGCCGGCCCTCACTTCTGGATTCCCCTGCTCGACGGCACCGAACGCGTCGGTGTTCTCGGCGTCCGGGCCGCTGGGAACGACGCGGACACCATCAGCCGGGTTCGGGCACTGGCATCACTGCTCGCCCTGCTCATCGTCAGCAAACGACCGCACAGCGACTCCTACGCCCGACTCGTGCGAACGAAGCCCATGACGGTGTCCTCCGAGGTCGTGTGGCCGTTGATGCCTCCCCTGTCGTTCGCCACCGAGGGTCTCGTCGTCACCGGGATCCTGGAGCCTGCTTACGAGATCGGCGGCGACGCCGTGGACTACGCCATCGCCGGCGACGTCCTGCATCTGTCGATCTTCGACGCCATGGGCCATGACCAAGCCGCCGGTCTGACCGTCGCCCTCGCCACCGGCACCTGCCGCAACTCGCGCCGCGAGAACCGCAGTCTGGTCGAGACCAGTGCCGCCATCGACACCGCCGTCGGTGACCATTTCGGCCGGACCCGCTTCGCCACGGGTGTTCTCGCCGACCTCGACACCACAACCGGCTTGTTGAGCTGGGTCAACCGCGGCCACCCGCCACCGCTGCTGATCCGGGAAGGTCGCTGGCTCAGGCAACTGCAGTGCACGCCCATCCCGCCGATGGGATTCCAGCTGCCCGTCTCACTGGTGGGGTGCCAGCAGCAGTTGCAACCCGGCGACCGCCTGCTGCTCTACACCGACGGTATCGTCGAGGCTCGCGACCCAGCCGGCCGGCAGTTCGGGCTGCGGCGGTTCACCGACTTCATCATCCGCCGCGAGGCCGACGGGCTGTCCGCCCCCGAAACGTTGCGCAGGCTGATGCAGACCGTCCTCACCTACCAGAACGGACGTCTTCAGGACGACGCCAGCGTTCTGCTGGTCGAATGGCGCAGCAGCCGGGAGAACCGCATGATCATCGCCGACCACACACGCGGAGCCAGGGGGACCGACGGGGCGGTACCGCCGGCGTAGCGGACATGACGCCGGTCATCTTCGCCGGCGATCACCCGTACCGGGCCACCAGCTCGTCTGCGTGGACACCCGGTAACCACGCGCCGCACTTGGCACTGTCCGAGAGGCCCGGACCAGCACCACCAACCACACGACGCCGACCAGCGCGACCAGGGCCAGACCGGCCCACGTGAACACAGTGAACAGCTCCACCTGGGTGTCGGTGGGCTGGACCAGGTAGCCCTGCGCCAGCAGTCGCCGCTGCCACGGCTGATCCGTCAGGACGAGCGTGACCAGCACGGCGATGCTGTTCATCGAGTCCCACAGCGCGTGCAGCAACGACACACCCGCGAACGCGGCCAGCAGCCGGCCGGTGAGCACGAAATGTTCCCGGGTGCTGCGGGAGAACAGCACGCCGCCGAGGATCGCCGTCCACAGCCCGTGGCCGAAGGGCGCCAGCAGGCCGCGGGTCAGTTCGGTGCTGACCAGGCTCATCAACGACACGCCGTTCTCGGTGATCGCCGCGGTCAGCGCGTACCCGGCGGACTCGAACGCGGCGAACCCGAACCCGACGCTCGCGCCCAGCACCAGGCCGTCCCGCGCGGACTTGACCACCAGGTGCCGGGCCAGCAACGCCAGCGCACCGAGCTTGACCGCCTCCTCGACCAAACCGACACCCACGAACAGCCACGGCGAGGGATGCAGCAGGTACGTCTCCAACACCGAGGCGGCCAGCACACCGAGCACACCGCCCACCGCGAAGGTCCGGAACACCAGCTCCGCGGTCACCTCACCGGAATGGCGATGGCTGAACGCCCACGAGACGAACGTCGCCGGCACCAGGAAACTGCCCAGCAGCACCAGTGTCGGGATCAGGTTGGCGTTCCTGGTGGCGTAGGTGATCACCACGGCAGCCACCCAGAGACCGAGCCCGAGCAGGAACATCCGCAACCACGGCCGCCGCCTCGCACCGTGCCCCACCGGTGTGGTCACACCCCATCACCGTCCCTTCCCGCCGAGACTTCCCAGCAGCACGCCGCCCAACCCACATGTTCGGCGCCCAGGTGACCCGCGGCCCGCGGGGTTTGTCCCGCAGGCGGTTGGGTAGCCCGCGCGAGGCTCCCGGCCTAGGAGGTCACCATGGCGATCGCCCCTCAGCCCGTCATCGTGCAGGACGTCGCGCCACCGAAAGGCAGTGCGTTTCTGCGGTTGTTCCGCACGACCGATCACAAGCAGATCGGGGTGATGTACCTGGTCACCTCGTTCGGGTTCTTCATGGTCGGTGGGGTGATGGCGTTGCTGATGCGCGCCGAGCTGGGCTGGCCGGGGCTGCAGTTCCTCTCGTCGGAGCAGTACAACCAGCTGTTCACCATGCACGGCACGATCATGCTGCTGCTGTATGCGACGCCGAACGTGTTCGGGTTCGCGAACTTCGTGCTGCCGCTGCAGATCGGCTCGCCGGACGTGGCGTTCCCGCGGCTGAACGCGATGTCCTACTGGCTCTACCTGTTCGGTGGATTGATTGTGCTGTCCGGGTTCCTCACGCCCGGCGGGGCGGCGGACTTCGGCTGGACCGCGTACACGCCACTGGCGACCGACACGTTCTCGCCGGGTGTCGGCGGCGACCTGTGGAACGCCGGGCTGATCATCAGCGGCCTGTCCACCATCCTGGGCGCGGTCAACATGCTCACCACCGTCGTGTGCCTGCGGGCGCCGGGGATGACGATGTTCCGGATGCCGATCTTCACCTGGAACATCTTCTTCACCAGCATCCTCGTGCTGCTCGCCTTCCCGGTACTGACAGCGGCGCTGTTCGGGCTGATGGCCGACCGGCACCTGGGCTCACACGTGTTCGACCCGGCCAACGGCGGATCCATCCTGTGGCAGCACATGTTCTGGTTCTTCGGCCATCCCGAGGTCTACATCGTCGCCTTGCCCTACTTCGGGATCGTCAGCGAGGTCATCCCGGTGTTCAGCCAGAAACCGTTGTTCGGCTACAAAGCCCTGGTCTGGGCCACCGTGTCCATCACGGCACTCTCCGCGGTGGTGTGGGCCCACCACATGTTCGCCACCGGTGCTGTCCTGCTGCCGTTCTTCTCGCTGATGACCTTCCTGATCGCGGTGCCCACCGGGGTCAAGTTCTTCAACTGGATCCTGACCATGTGGCGCGGCAAGCTGATGATGCACACCCCGATGCTGTTCAGCGTCGGGTTCATGGTCACCTTCCTGCTCGGCGGCCTGACCGGCATCCTGCTGGCCTCGCCACCGATCGACTTCCACGTCCACGACACGTACTTCGTCGTGGCGCACTTCCACTACGTGCTGTTCGGCACCATCGTGTTCGCCACCTTCGCCGGGATCTACTTCTGGTTCCCCAAGATCACCGGCCGGTTCCTCGACGAACCCTTGGGCAAGCTGCACTTCTGGACCACATTCCTCGGCTTCCACATCACGTTCCTGATCCAGCACTGGCTCGGCAACGCCGGCATGCCCCGCCGCTACGCCGACTACCAGGCCGCCGACGGGTTCACCACCATGCACGCCATCTCCACCATCGGCTCGTTCCTGCTCGGCGCCTCAGTACTGCCGTTCATCTGGAACGTGCTCAAGAGCTACCGCTACGGCCAGCGCGCCGAAGCCGACGACCCCTGGGGCTTCGGCAACTCCCTGGAATGGGCCACCACCAGCCCACCACCGCGGCACAACTTCCTGGAACTGCCCAGGATCCGCTCGGAACGACCCGCGTTCGAACTGCACTACCCGCACCTGGTCGACCGCTACCGCGCCGAAGCCCACGCCGCCGAAGGACAAAGCCGTTCCGGCACGACACCATCGGAAGCCGGCGCCGCGGCGATCCAAGGCGGCCAGGGCAGCGACGACAGCGACCCGCGCGACAAGTGACCGGCAGAACGCAATGCGAGTGAGGTGTCAGTCCACAGTGGATAACCGGTCTATCCGCACGTCCTGGACCGTCCACCGGGAGGCAGGGTGGCCAGCTCCTCGCGGACATGCCACGGCAGCGCCGAAAGCCGTTCGATGGGAGTGGTCAGCCGGGCGGTTCGCACATCCACGGCCTGTGCCATCAGCCCGTCGCGGACGGCACGGAAACACGCCATGTTCGACAGCTGGTGAGCCACCAACGGCCCGGGATCACCCGCGCGGACGGCGCGAACACCGGTCGCCACCAGCCCCCTGGCCAAAACCACACGGACACCACCGGTCTCACCAGAGCACTCCAAGCCCGATACCGCGGTGCGGAACGTTCGAACAGGCGGTTCGGCTCGCGTTCGGCGAGTAGATCCCCGGCAGGTCCGGCGTGTCCCGCCGGACCGACGACCCGTCGCCCACCGGCACCGTCGGCCAGAGTGACTACCCCCTGCGACACGGAGTCCGGCTGACTCTGCGGCTCGTGCTTCAGCCCGCCCCGCTCCTCATCGCACTCGCTGGGAGCCTGCGTAGGCCAGTTTCCGCAGATGTGACAAGGCGCGGGGTACCGGCACCAGGTGAGGGTGAGCATTCCCGATGGGATCGAAGCGGACTCGCATGCCCGGAACGTGTTCGGAGATGACCAGCCGGCCCCACGCGCGCCATGGACTCGTCGGCGTGGCCAGCATGAGATCGACCACGAACGGCAGGGCGTCCAGCAAAGCGGGCAGCGGTGTCGAGCGCGGCTCCGGGACCGCTGCGATCCACAGCAGTCCGCTGTCCGATCGGAACGGCATGATGCTGCCGTAAACCGCATGGCGCGACCAGTCCCGGCGAGGTACCGGCAGCCACCGGGTCAGCCGGCCGGAGCCGGCCGTCGAGAGCAGCAGGTCGACAGGACGTCCCGGACCGGCCGATTGCGGGACACGCACGGCCAGCCCGAGCACATCTGGAAAAGCGCCTGGCAGACCAAGCCCCTTGGACATCCGCACTGTCACCTGGCGGACAACGCTTCCCGGCTGACCCGGCCAGCCCGCTGGGAGGGACAGCTCGCCGGTGAAGACCCACCCCGCCGGATGCAAAGCCCTCGCTCGCCGGAGCCGGGCCACCGCGGAGAAAAAGCGAACCACGAAACCGGCAGGCGATGAGTCCGCCTCATCGATTCGGGTCGATTCCGCTGATGTCACATGCGACGTGGGAGGCTCAGCAGGCGCGTGGTTGGTCATGTCGTCGTGTTCCCGGTGGATCGCCCGCTGAACACCGAGTCCGGACAAGACTGCGAGCAGGCCGGCAGAACCGCTGCCCGCGTTCCCATCCGGCCGGCCGGAACTCCGAACCCGTCCGCCACAGCGACCGGCAGCGCGTCGAGAGCCGGGTGATCCGGGGGTGCGCGGTAGCCCAGTCTGCTCCCACAGTTCACTCTTCGCGGCCCGCACGTGTCATGGTGGCTGTAAATCAGCACCGTCGGTGCGCCGGGCCGGGCACACCACTCGGCGTGGACAACCGGACCGCCAGCCGTCCCGCACACTTTCGCGACCGGGAACCCCAGGTCGCACAAGGCCGCCACGAGCCAGCTCGCCCACCGCAGCGGCACCCGTTCGGCCCCGGGTGTCAAGGGCGCGGGTGCAGCCGCTTCCAGCGACGGCGGTCTCCCGCGGGATTCGCCGCGGCAGCGCACCTCGGACACAACCACATCCGGTCGCCCACCGTGTCCGCCAGCCACAACGCATCCGCCCACGGCACGTGCTCGAAGCGCGACAGCGCACTGCGATACAGCGATAGCCCGCACAGAGTCTGGTTGGTCCGCGGCATCCACGCATGTACCTCGCCCTCAGGCTGCCGCACCCCGTCCTCGTCGATCCGCTGGCTGGACGCAGCGACCTTCACGGCGTCCCTCCGGCAGGTCGGCCGTGGTGGTCCGGACGATCGCTTCCGGCCTGCCGATCCGCGGTGCGGCACCTCCTCGACCGTGACCGCACGCGAGCCTTGGTGCACAACAACCTCATGAACCTCCCCTTACCAGTCGTGGTCTGTGTTGACCGTTCACCGCTCGTTTGTGCACGCCGGCGATCTGCTGGGCCACGCGGTCCCAGCTGTAACGCGCGACCGCGCGATCCCGGCCCGCCATTCCGTACGCCGTCCTGGTCACCACGTCGTCCAGCAACCGCCGCAGCGCATCGACCAGCGCCCTTGGTGAACGCGGCGGGACATGCAAACCCGTGACACCGTCCACCACCGTGTCGACCTGGCCACCCACCGCCGACGCCACCACCGGACGACCACAGGCCATCGCCTCCAGCGGCACGATCCCGAACGGCTCGTACCACGGCATGCACGCCACGACGTCCGCCGACCGCAACAACCGCGGCATGTCCGCACGCGACACCGACCCACGCAATCGGACCCGGTCGGCCACGCCAAGGTCCTCGGCCAGCCGCAGCAGCGCCCTGGCTTGCGGATCAAGCTTCAGCCTGTTCGCCGCGGGACCGCCCGCGATCACCAGTTCGGTCTCCGGGAGCGCCGGCAGTGCGGCGACGATCGTGTCGAACCCCTTGCGCGGCGCCAGCTTGCCGACGGCGACGATCCGGCGTGCCCGCCCGCGCCTGCACACCGGTCCGTCCACAGTGAACAGATCGACGTCAACGCCAGAGGGCACCACGGAGATCCGCTGCCGCGGCACCCCCAGCTGGACCAGCTCGAACGCCTCGTCGGTGCAACTGGCCACGACCCGGTCCGCCCGCCGGCCGATCACCCGCTCCAGCATGATCCGCTCATCGGGACCCGCGTCCGCCGCTTTCAAGTGTCTTTTGCTGATCGTGGCCAGCTCGTGGAACGTCTGCACCAAGGGAATGCTCAGGTGATGCGCCGCGGACGTCGCCACCAGGCCGGACATCCAGTGGTGAGCGTGCACCACGTCCGGCCGCCAGTCCCGCCACAGCCGCCTCAGCACCACGGCGAAGTCACCCATGTACGGCGGCAGCTCGTCCTCGCCCACCGCCCTCGCCGGGCCCGCATCCACGTGCACGACCCGGTATCCGCCCGGCGCGGCGACCTCCCCGGGCAGGCCGCCGGCGTCCCGCCGGGTGTACACCACCACCTCGTGACCGAGGCTGGACAACGCCGCGGACAGCCCCGCCACATGCACATTCCGGCCACCAGCGTCGACCTTGCCGAACGCCGCCAACGGGCTGGCTTGTCCGGACACCATCGCGACCCTCATCTGTTCACCTCTCGGCGGTTCGCCGGATCAGACGCTGACGGACATTGCCGCGGCCAGGGGAGGCAAACCGGAGACTTCTTCCCGTGACTATCAGTAATCACCATGGGGGTAAAGGCAACAGAGCGTCATGGATGCGGCTTCGATCCAAGGCGATGGTTTGGCCGAGTCAACCCCGGGTACCGGCCCACCCATTTGTTCACGACGGTGTGGCTGCGGATCTGCGACTGGCCCTCGGTTCCCATCCCGCCGGTGGCCGACGCCGAACAGACGCCGCAGCAGGTGATGACGTCAGGTTTGGCCGGCGGCGAAGGTGTCGAACTCGTTCTTGATGATCATGTAGCGCTCGCACGCGACGCTGGTGAGCCGTTGCCGATCGAGGATCGTGAGGTTGCCGCGGGTACAGGTGATCAGTCCGGCCGACTGCAGCCTGCCCGCGATCGCGGAAACGGTGGACCGGCGCACGCCGAGCATCTGGGCGAGGAAGTTGTGGGTGAGCGGGAAATGATCGCTTCGGGTGCGATCGCCGGTGGTCAGGGTCCAGCGGGCGGCACGCTGCTCGGTGAGGTGGGCCCCTCGAGCGAATTCCCGATGCCCTGGTCGCTTTGACCATGGCTCCCGGCGGCGCCGACCTGTTGCGTGTCCCGGCCGCCCCGTGGGCCCGGATGCAAGCCTGACCGCAACCACCTCATGTGAGCCGGTCCCGTTGCGGCACAACGACATATTCCGCTTCCGTCGTGGTTTGGCCCACGCCGGTGCGGGGACCCCTGTCGGCACACCTACCCGGTGGTGGACGTGAATCGTCGGTCCGCGAGGAAAACGAAGGTGGCGATCTGCTCGATGAACTACTGCGGCGCTTAGGCGGAACGGAATGCACGGCTACACCGGGCGGGGAGTACGGATGGATGCTCGGCGGGAACGACGGCAGTTGAGGAACATCGAGCGAGCACTTGGCGTGGCCGACCCGGAGTGGTTGAGGAGCGTGGGTGGACGCCCGGGCGTGACAGTACGGGCCAACTGCATGCCGGTCCGCGTTTTCGTCGACACGATGGCTGTCCTCAGTGTGGCGCTGGGTGCGGCGACCGCACTGTTCCCGCTGATCTTCCTGGGATGTCTTCTCCTTGTCACGGGCGCATGCATGCACACCACACACGCGACCCGCGCCGGAACCGAAGACCACGCTTGAAGGAGAAGGTTGTGACCGAACAAAATCAGCCGTTGACCCCACCGCAGTCCAGCCCGAAACCGGCGCACTGGCCCCCGGCACCGCCGAACCGGCCGGTGACACCGCCGAACCGGCAGGGGTCTCCAACGATCCGGCCGGGGACGAGTACACGGCGCTCGACCCGCACTCCAGCCTCGACGAGCGGGTGTTGCGAGAAGCCATCGGCCGCGGCCAGGCCGCCGACGAAGCAGGAGGCTCCATGGCCAGCATGGAGCGAACACCCCGCCCTCCCGGCTGATCACTGCCCGGCCTGGTGGACCGCAACGGCTTCGCTGGTGACTGTTTGATCAGAACATCAAGGCGCTCGCCGCACCCTTGCCGACGGACGTCCCCGCGGTCTCGCTGTACTCCCGCTCCGGCTCACAAGGCGACGAACGCCTGATCGCAGCCGGGCCGTCCAGGTCCGGCTGCGACATGGTGCACGCCGAGCACCACGTGGTCGGCCAAGCTCCCACGAGGGTGAACCAGTCCGATCCGGCGGGCATCCAGCCGAAGGTTCGGCGCCCGCAGTTCGGCGGCGCCCGCGGCATGGCCCGGCTCCCTGGGTCCACGCCGGTGATACGGCTCGGTTATCGCGTCATCCGGGACCGCCCGCGGGCGGTCCCGGAGCCCAACCGGTGATCCGAGTGCGGACGACGCTCGATCGGCGCGGCGGGAAGCTCGCGGTTCGACGTTCACATCCGCGCTAATGTCTACTATGGACACATCGTCCTTGTCCCGCAAAATCGCCCGAGGTCACGTCGGATAGTGGCGGTGGGGGTCCATCCCGCCGTCGCCCGCCGTTCCCTTCGGGGACGACTCGTCGGTGTCGCGGTTCTCGTCGGCGAAGGACGGCTTCGTGTGCTCCTCAGCGAAGTCAGCGTCCTCCTCCATGCTTTCCGCGGTCTGCGGGTCGATCTCAGGTGTGCTCATGGCCGGGGGCTACCCGCGCCGGTGTCGCCACAACCATTCGCGTAGCAACTGAGCTGCTCATGGCAACCGGCCTCATCCTCGCGGGGGCAAGCTGCTGACCGCGCTCACCACCGCTTCTGCGGAATTTGTGTGGACGGGTCGGGTACGCCCCAACATCGTCGTCGTGCAGGTCGCCGGGGAACTGGACATGTCCTCGGTCAAGCCATTGGAAACAGCCGTGGGACACCAGCTGACCACCCGCCCCAAGGGCCTGGTGATCGATATGCGAAACGTGACCTTCTGCAGGTCGTCCGGACTGCGCGTACTGCTGAAGGCACGGGAAAGCGCCGAGGACGCGCACATCGGGCTGCGCCTGGTGGCCGTACGCCCGGCGGTACTGCGTGTCTTGGAGATCAGCGGTCTGGGTTCGGTGTTCGATGTGCGTGAATCGGTCCCCGAGGCCATGAAAGAACTGGTGACTTGACCTTTCACCTGGTCAGCACCCCGCAGCGGGCGGACTTGATCGGGGAAACCGGGGGCACGGAACCGACGAGGACGGGAACCACGTCGTTCGGAGCTGCCCGCACAGCAGTGTGACAGTGTCACGGCACTGGGACGACAGCCCGGCCATTGCCCTGCCGGGGCTGTCAGTAAGCTGCGCTCCTCGTCGAGGCGGCTCCGCTCGATTCACCGGGAGTTTCGCTCGCGAGTGGTGCCGGTTCGAGAGAGTGGGGACGCGATGATTGTTCAACCGCTGGAAGCTGTTGTCGCGGCGGCGTTCGGTGGACCGGAGCCGGGCGCGTTCGGGGTGGGTGGGATCCGGCCGGATGTCACCGCGGCCGAGATCGCCGCGGCGGAGTCCCGGGTGGGTGGGGCGTTGCCGGAGGCGTTGAAGGACTACTACGCCGTGGCTGGGCGGTACGACGGGATGATGGCGGCGCACTCCCGTTTCCTGGCACCGGACCAACTGCAGGCCACTGACGGGCATGTGGTCTTCTGCCACGAGAACCAGCACGTCATGGAGTGGGGTATCCGGGTCGATGAGCTCGGCCTGCCCAACCCGGCGGTGTACGGGCAGATGGTCAACGGGCCCGACGCCGGCCGGTGGTTTGCCGAATCGGCGACGCTCTCGGCGTTCCTGCTCGGCTTCGGCAGCTGGCAGGCCGTGCTGTCCAGCGAGGAGTCGGCCGAATGCGAACTGCCCGAAGACATCCAGCCCAAGCTGACGAAGTGGTTCGACCCCGTCGGCGAGGCCGAGGTGCGTCAGGGCGGCCCGCTGATCGGGTACGTGAACCGCAAACGGCACCTCGTCGCCGCACACGACGTCAAGCACAGCATGTTGTACGTGGGCACCTCGGCCGAGGACGGACTGGAGAAGTTCGAGAAGCGCAGCCACCTGGACCTGAACTGGTACTGACGCGGGCCTGGCCGGTCCTGCTCGAACGTCACGGGCACATCGATTGACAGGGCGTGGCCGGGATCCGGGTGCCCGCGCACCAAGAAGGACCTGCGTGGTCTGCCGTCCGGCGAGGACATCTTTTGTTCACGGCCGACGAGCAGCGATCCCGTCCGGCAAACAGTCCACCCAGGACACCCGGGAAGGCGAAGCCCAGCTTGGCCGGACCCTGAAGCGTTCACGGCCCGGGTTGTTCCGTAGCCGCGCACCGGAGCCGGCGCTTAGCTGTGCCAGGAACCGATGCTGTCGACGAGCCGGGCGACGAGGTCATCGGAGACCTTGTCCCGCTGCATGGTGGTGCGGTAGACGATCGGCCCGACCAGCATCACCGCCAGGTCCGACGGTCCGGCGTCGGTCTCCAGCTCGCCACTCGCGACAGCCGACTGGATGGCGGCGTGGATCCGTTCGACGATCGTCCTGACCGACTCGTCCTGCCGGTGCGCGAGCTCCGGGTCCCACATCGCCGACTGCGCGAGGGTGAGCGACATGGCCGCGACGGCCGGTATCGCGAGCTCATCGGCCATCTGCCTCAACTGCCGGCGCAGCCACGCGCGGATGGGCACCTCCGGGTCCTTGAACAGCGGGAGGTCCGCGCCACCCATGGCGTCGAGCATCAATTGCTCGGACCGTGGCCAGTGCCGGTAGACGGTGGCCCGGCCCACGCCGGCCTGCTGAGCGACGCGCTGGTGAGTGACCGAGCCGGGACCTTCGCGCGCCAGCAGCTGCCGGGCCGCGGCGAGCATCGCCTCGCGGCTGCGCGCCGCTCGGGGGTCCGTCGAGTAACTCACCGTCGCATGATACGAGCCACCACGATCCGGTCTCGTGAGTCCGTTGTGGACACCACGAGATTCTGTGAGACAGGTTGACTCATAGATCGGATCGTGACACAGTGCTCACTGTGAGACATTCTGTATCAGAGTTGCTGACCGGCCGCCGTGCGCAACACTGTCCTTTCGAACCGGCAACCGAGCTGACCGCGCTACGCGAGCAGACCGGCCTGCCCACCATCCCCCGCTACCACCCGTTCTTCGGGCAGTTCGACGCCCGCGCTGTCACTCGCTACGACGATGTCCACGCGGTGTTCGCACACGAACGTGTCGCCGCCGACATGAACGCCGATCCCGACGCGCCACGGACCCTGTTCAACCAGCCCGGATTCCTGCTCGGTTACGACGGACCGGAACACGCGCGGCTGCGGCGGATGCTGGCCGGAGCGTTCACCGTCCGCCGGCTGCAGGGCATGCGGCCCTCGATCGAGCGGATCGTGGCCGACCGGCTGGACGCGATGCATGCGTCCGGTCCGGTGGTCGATCTCGTTGAGGCGTACGCCCTGCCCATCCCCTCACTCGTGATCTGCGAACTGCTCGGCGTCCCCTACACCGACCGCGCCGACTTCCAGCACCGCAGCGCGATCCTGCTCGACGCCACCCGCACAGAGCAGGAACAGTTCGCCAACTACGCCGCGATGCACACCTACATGGCCGAGCTCGTCGCCCGTTTACGCGCCGAACCCGGCGACGGCGTACTCGGCGAGGTGATCACCAAGCACGGCGACGAGATCACCGACGAGGAACTGATCGGCTTCGGCACCCTGCTGCTCATCGCCGGGCACGAAACCACGTCGAACATGATCGCCCTGGGCACCCTGGCGTTGCTGCGAAACCCCGAACAACTCGCCGCCGTCCGCGACGACCCCGAACTGACGACTCCCGCGATCGAGGAACTGCTGCGCTACCTCTCCATCGTCAGCTATCTCGACCGGCGAGCCACGACCGACCTCGACGTCAACGGTCACCGGATCACGGCCGGTGAATGGCTGTCGCTGTCAGTCCTGGCCGCCAACCACGACCCCGCCATCGCCGGCGCGAACGCCGGACTCGACGTGCACCGCAAACCGGTGCCACACCTCGCCTTCGGCTTCGGCGTCCATCAGTGCCTCGGCCGGCAGCTGGCCCGTATCGAGCTGAAAGCCGCGCTGCCCGCCCTGCTGCGCCGCTTCCCGGCACTGCGTCTGGCCGTGCCGTTCGAGCAGATCGAGTTCCGGGCCTTCTCCCCGATCCAAGGCGTTACGTCCCTGCCCGTGACCTGGTGACGCCCGCACGACGCGCCGATCGCGGTGGGGATTCACAGTTTGTGGCACAGCTGGGAACGAAAGCCCGCGCGCAGGCCTCAACGGTCGCCGTGAGCCACGGGTCTTGCCGGTATGAGCCCAAGAAGAACAGTTGCATGGCTACTCGCCGGCGTGCTGGCGGGTGTGACGGTAGTGCCACCTGGCGCCGGGGTCGCGGCCCCGGCGGCTTCCGCGGGTGTGGGGGCTGGTCCGGCCGCCACGATCACATTGCTCACCGGCGACAAGGTGACGCTGACCGGCCCGCACGGCGCGGTGGTCGAACCCGCCAAGGGCCGGGAGCGGATCCGGTTCGTCCAGCAGCGCGACGAGTCCGGCGACCTGCACGTGATCCCCGAGGACGCCCTCCGCATGCTGCGCGCCCACCGGATCGACCCCAGGCTGTTCAACGTCGGCAAACTCGCCCAGAACAACTACGACGACAAGTCCCGCAACGACATCCCGCTCATCGTCAGCGGCACCGCGCTGGCCCGCACCAAGAACAAGGTCCGTGACCTGCCCAGCATCGGCGGCGCGGCGATCCGCGTGGACAAGACCGCCGGGTTCGGTCCCCTCGAGTCGGCGCAACACATCTGGCTCGACGGCCCGGTACAGGCCATGCTCGACCACAGCGTGCCGCAGATCGGCGCGCCACAGGCCTGGCAGTCCGGCTACACCGGCAAGGGCACGACTGTGGCCGTGCTGGACACCGGCATCGACGCCACGCACCCGGATCTGGCCGACGCCGTCGTGCAGGCACAGAACTTCACCCCCAGCCAGTACGGCGCGGACGACCACTTCGGGCACGGCACGCACGTCGCGTCGATCATCACCGGGCGGCACGAGAAATACACCGGCGTCGCCCCGGACACCAAGCTGCTCAACGGGAAAGTCCTCAGTGACGGCGGCGGCGGCCAGGACTCGTGGATCATCGCGGGCATGGAGTGGGCCGCCGCGCAGCACGCGAACGTCATCAACATGAGCCTCGGCAGCCGTTTTCCCAGCGACGGCAACGACGCGCTGTCGTTGGCGGCCAACCGGCTCACGGCCGAGAGCGGGTCGCTGTTCGTGGTCGCGTCGGGCAACTCCGGTGGCACACCTGGGAGTCCCGCCGCCGCCGATGCCGCGCTCACCGTCGGCGCGGTCGACCGCAACGACCAGCTGGCGCCGTTCTCCAGCCGTGGCCCCAGGTTCGGCGACGATGCCATCAAACCCGACATCACCGCACCGGGCGTGGACATCGCCGCCGCCAAGGCCACCCACGGACTGGTCGGCACACCCGTGGACGAGACCCACGTCCGCCTGTCCGGCACGTCGATGGCGGCCCCGCACGTCGCGGGCGCCGCGGCGATCCTGGCCGGCGAACACCCGGGCTGGCAGGCCGGTGAGCTCAAGGCCGCGCTGATGAACAGCGCCAAGCCCGACCCGGCCCGGACCGTTTTCGACCAGGGCGCCGGACGCGTCGATGTCGCCAAGGCCGTCGCGCAGAACGTGTACTCCTCCCCCGCGACGATCAGCGAAGGCATCGCGCGCTGGCCGCACAACGACGACACCCCGATCACCACAACCGTCACCTACCACAACTCCGGGACCTCAGCCGTCGTACTGGACTTGCGTACGGATATCCGCGGCCCAGACGGAAACCCAGCGCCCGCCGGCATGTTCACGCTGTCCCCATCGACCGTGTCTGTTCCCGCGGGCGGCCAAGCGCAAGTCACGCTGACCACCGATACCAGGGTGACCGCGCCGGACGGCCTGTACAGCGGTGTGCTGCTCGCCGGTGAGACCCGGATCCCGGTCGCGGTGAACCGCGAAGTCGAGAGCTACGACGTGAAACTCGAGTTCCTCGGCTTCGACGGCACACCGACCCCCGACTACACCGCGCGCCTGATCAACATCGACACCCCGAAGACCTACCAGCCCTACGACGCCTCAGGCACGGTCACCACGCGCCTGCCCAAGGGGCGCTACTACATCGACGTCGTCACCCAGGGAACAGGCAAACTCGCCCTGGCGGCCGAGCCGGAGTATGTCGTCGACAAGCCCGGCACGCTGACCATCGACGCCCGCGACGGCAAGCCTGCGGGTTTCGTCGTCGACCAACCGAACGCCCAGTGCGGCGAAGGGAACATCGGCTTCGCGCGGGTCACGAAGACACCGGGCGGCGCGAGCACCGACATCTACACGCGAGACTTCACCGACGTGGTCGTCCGGCCATCGACGAGCGTCGCCACCGCGGCCGGGCAGTTCCGGTACTACACCGAGGCACGGATGGCCGAGCCGGACGGCAAGGGCACCTTCAACGACAGCCCCTACCTGTACAGCGTGCACCACGAAACCGACGGCCGCGTCCCGGCTGATCTGGTCGACCGTATCCACGACAACGAACTGACCAAGGTCCGCTCGGAACACGCGGCGACCGGCGCGGGCAAGTACGGCATGCGGGAACGAATGGTCCTCCGGCAACTGCCGTTCACGCTCCAGGAGTTCTACACCCCCAACGTGCCCTGGCTGGGCCGGTTCTCGCAGACCTCCGACCCGATCCTCGCGCCGGCCGAGTCCGGCTTGTCCAGCGTGGGAGTGCGAACGTTCGCGCCGGGACACGCGACGGAACGGTGGAACAACGGCGTTTTCGGCCCGGCCTTCCCGGCCGATCCCGAGCAGCCCTGGGCGTGGGCATCGCGGTACGGCGACCAGGTCACCTTCCAGCTGCCCCTCTACGCCGACCGGGCACCGCACCGCTACGGCTTCTCCGACAGCAGCGGCACGACCACACTTTCCCTCGACGGCAAGCAGATCGGCACCACGCCCTACCCCGGCTTCGCCGACTTCACCGTCCCCGCCGGACCGGCCAGCTACCAGCTCCACACCGACTCGGCCCGCGACACCCCGATGTCCAGTAAGGTCACCGCGGACTGGACCTTCAAGTCCACCACCGTGACCGGCGACAACCCAGAAGCCCTTCCCCTGCTGGCGGTCCGCTTCGCCCCGCTGCTCGACGACCACAACCAGGCACCGCGACTACTGCCCACGCTGGTCCCGGTCACCGTCGACCACAATGCCGGTGGCACAGCGGGCAAACCCGTCGTCCAAGTGTCCTATGACGACGGTGCCACGTGGAAACCCGTTGTGGTGCTCACCATCGCGGGAAGGTGGTTCACCCTGATCGCCCATCCACCACGAGCCGGCTCCGTGTCACTCAAGGCAAAGGCAAGCGACACCAACGGCAACGCCGTCGAACAGACGATCATCGGCGCGTTCTTCCTGAAGTAGAGCCACATCAACGGCAGGTGGCGCCTCGGCGCCGAGGCGCCACCTGCCGTCCGGCGCTTGGGCTATGCGGGTTTCTTGCGTGCCAGGGTGAGGCCGTCGGCGAAGGGCAGGACACAGGTCTCGACGCGGGTGTCGGACTGCACGAGTTCGTTGACGGTGCGGATGCCGGCGGTGCCGGGGTCGTCGGCGGCGGGGTCGAGCACACGCCCGAAGAACAGCGTGTTGTCGATGACGATGAGGCCGCCGGGACGCACCAGCTCCACCGATCTGGTGTAGTAGGCCGGGTAGCTCTGTTTGTCGGCGTCGATGAAGACCAGGTCGACAGTGCCCGCGGACAGGCCCGCCATCGTCTCCTGGGCATCGCCCAGGCGCAGGTCGATCCGGTCGGCGACGCCGGCGCGGTCCCAGAACGACTGCGCGATGGCGGTCATCTTCTTGTTGATATCGCACGTGATCACCCGGCCGCCGGGCGGCAACGCCCGGGCCATGCAGAGGGTGCTGTAGCCGGTGTAGGTCCCGATCTCCAGCACGGTGGCCGCACCGGTCAACGCGACGAGCAGGCTCAGCAACCGGCCTTCGGACGGTGGCACCTGCATCGCGCTGCCGCCGGGCAGTTCGGCGGTCAGGGTCCGCAACTCGGCCAGCACCGGGTCCTCGGGCGGGGAGATGTCCTCGACGTAGGCGAGCACCTCGTCGGTGGCGGCGATCTGAGTGGCCATGGCTCCAACGGCTCCAACCGGTTGGTCAGCGGGTCAGGGTGGGTGTGCTCAGGCGCATGGTGTTCGGCGGGTCGCGGTGCTCACCGGCGAGGTGCAGGCGCTGCACGTCAGGCGAGGCCGCCACCGAGTCCAGGCACGGGCACGAGGAGTCCTCGAAACCGGCGAACCGGTAGGCGATCTCCATCATCCGGTTGCGGTCGGTCCGCCGGAAGTCCGCGGCGAGGTGCACCCCGGCCTGGAACGCCTGAGCGCACAGCCAGTTCAGGATCGCGGTGCCCACCCCGAAGGACACCACGCGGCAGGATGTCGCGAGCAGCTTCAGGTGCCACACGGCGGCGTGGTACTCCACCAGCAGCACGCCGATCGCGCCGTGGGTGCCGAACCGGTCGGTGAGCGTCGCCACCAGAACCTCGTGGGCCGGGTCGGCGACCAGATCGCGCAACACCGAGTCGCTGTAGTGCACACCCGTGGCGTTCATCTGGCTCGTGCGCAGGGTCAGCTCCTCGACCCGGCTCAGCTCCGCCTCGGTCGCGCGCACGATCGTCAGCTCCAGCTGCAGGGAACGCAGGAAGTCCTCGTCCGGCCCGGTGTACTGCGAGCGTTCGGCGTCCCGGCGGAAGTTGGCCTGGTACATGGCTCGGCGCTTGCCGGAGTCGATGGTCCGCGTCGTGGGCGTGAACTCGGGCAACGAGGTCAGCTCGAGTGCCTGCGACGCCGGGTAGCACCGCACCTCCGGCAGGTGGTACTGCACCTCCGCGCGTTCCGCCGGCTGGTCGTCGATGAACGCGATCGTCTTCGGCGCGAAGTTCAGCCGTTGCGCGATCGCGGCCACCGACCCGGACTTGGGTCCCCAGCCGATCTCGGCGAGCACGAAGTACTCCGCGATCCCCAGCTCGGTCAGCCGCGCCCAGGTGGGCTCGTGGTCGTTCCTGCTGGCGACGGCCTGCAGGATGCCTCGCGCGTCCAACTCCTTGACCACCTGGCGGATCTCCTCGGCGAGCCGCACCTCGCCGTCCTCCAGCAGGGTGCCCTGCCACAGGGTGTTGTCCAGGTCCCATACCAGGCACTTCACCATGGTCGTGCCGTTGTCGCTCACCGGAGTCCCTCTCGTGAGTCGTCAGGCGAAGGCGCCGAGTGCGTGCTCGGCCAGCATCAGCTCGCAGATCTCGGTGCTGCCTTCGATGATCTCCATCAACTTGGCGTCCCGGTACGCCCGTGCCACCGGGTGGCTGTTGCGGGCACCCGCCGAGGCGAGCACCTGCACAGCGGCCGCGGCGCCGGCCACCGCGTGCCGGGAGCTGACGTACTTCGCCAGCACGGTCGCCGACACCATCTCCGGCGACCGCATATCCCAGCACTGACTGGCATGTGCGCACATCCGGGTCGCGATCCGCTCCGCTGCCAACAGCTCCGCGACATGCCGGGCGACAAGCTGGTGCTCCGCCAACGGTTTCCCGAACTGTTCGCGGCGGCGTGCGTGCCCGCTCACCGAAGCAAGGCAGGAACGCAGGATGCCGGCGCACCCCCACGCGACCGAGATCCGGCCGTACGCCAAGGCAGCCGTGACCAGCAACGCGGTCGACTGGCCCCCGCCGAGGACGTCGGCAGCAGGCACACGGACCCCGTCGAGACGCACGAAGGCATGACCGGCGGCCCGGCACCCCAGCGGCTCCGGCACGCGCTCCACGGTCACGCCCGGCGCCGAGGCCGGGACGACGACCGCCGCGGCCTGCGAGCCGTAACGCCCGAAGACCACCAGCAGGTCGGCATAGCAGGCGGCGGTGATCCAGACCTTCTCGCCGGTCACCACAACGGAATCGCCGTCGGGTTCGATCGTCGTGGCCATCGCGGACAGGTCACTGCCCGCGCCCGGCTCGCTGAACGCGACGGCGGCCACCTCACCACCGGCCAGCCGGGGCAGGTGAGCCGTGCGCTGCGGCTTGTCCCCCAGCCGTTGGATGGTCCAGGCCGCCATGCCCTGTGACGTCATCAGGCTGCGCAGCGAGCTGCACCGGCTGCCGACGAACGCCGTGAGCTCACCGTTGTCCGCGCTGGTCAGCCCGAGGCCGCCGTAGCGGGCCGGGACCTGTGCGCACAACACCCCCTGGGCCGCGAACTTGCGCACGACGTCGTCGGGAATCGTGCCGGCGCGGTCCCAGGCGTCGGCCTCGTCACCGATCATGTCGCCGGCGAAGGCGATGAGCTCGTCCAGCCCGGTGGGTCCAGTCGCAGTCATTCGTCGCCGGCCTCACGCAGCCGCTGCACCAGCCCCGTCATCAGCGTGACCGTGCGGAAGTTGTCCAGCCGCAGGTCACGGCCGCCGATCTCGATGTCGAACGCCTCCTCGAGGAACACGACCAGCTCGGTGGCGAACAGCGACGACACCACGCCGCTGTCGAAGATGTCGGCATCCGGCTCCCAGCTGATCCTGGTGCGCTCCTTGAGGAACTGGGCGATCCGGTCGGCGATCACCTCGGTCGTCGTCATGAACTGATCCCTCCGTACTCGTAGAAGCCACGGCCGGTCTTCCGGCCGAAGTCACCTGCCTGGACCTTCTCCAGCAGGAGCTGGTCGGGTTCACACCCGGCGTCGCCGGTGCGCTGGTGCAGGACCCGCAGCGAGTCCGCCAGGTTGTCCAGCCCGATCAGGTCCGCGGTGCGCAGCGGCCCGGTGCGGTGGCCGAGACACCCCTCGAACAGCGCGTCGACCGTCTCCGCGGGCGCCGTGCCCTCCCGCACCACCCGGATCGCGTCGTTGATCATCGGGTGCAGCACGCGGCTGGTCACGAACCCCGGATTGTCAGCCACCACAAGGGATTTGCGACCCAGTGCGGCGAGAACGGCGGTGAGCCTCTCCTCGGCGGTGGCTGCGGTCCGCCGGCCGCGGATCACCTCCACCATGGGGATCAGGTAGGGCGGGTTCATGAAGTGCGTGCCGATGAAGTCCTCCGGCCTGGCCACGGCGTCCGCCAGCTCGTCGACCGGGATCGACGAGGTGTTGGTCACCACCGGGGTCCCGGGCTTGACCAACGCGGAAACCCGCGCCAGCGCGGCGGTTTTCACCTCGGCCAGCTCGGTGACCGCCTCGATCACCGCGGTCGCCTCCGCGCCGTCCTCCGGCGACACCGTGGTGACCAGCTCACCCCGGGCGCGGTCCTCCGGCAGCGCGCCCATCAGCTGCGCCAGCTTCAGCTCCTGCCGGACCCGGCGGCGCGCGTCGGCGAGCTTGCCGTCATCGACGTCGACCAGCGTGACCCGCAGGCCGAACCCGATGCCCAGCGTGGCGATCCCGACGCCCATGACCCCGGCTCCCAGGATCATCAGACTGTGTGTTTCCTGTTCTGACACCACACCTCCATGGCTGTCATCCGTGCGAAACGTCACCCGGCACCCGGCTCATCGCGGGTCGGTAGACCGCGGACCAGTCGACCGGGACGCCGTTGACATGGGCCGTGGCAAGGGATGTGAGCATGCGTTGCGCGTCGCTCTCGCCCATCCGCAGCGAGCCGACGACGGTGACCCGGGCCCCGGCGTCCCGTGCGATCTCCTCGACCGGCGCGGTCAGCAGTGGGTGCGAGGACGGTTCGATGAACGTGCGGAACCCGCGGCCGAGCAAGCTGCGCACGGCGCTGTCGAACTCCACCGGCATGCGCAGGTTCCGGTACCAGTACTCGGTGTCCAGCTGGGTGGCGTCCAGGACATCGCCGGTGACAGCGGAACAGAAAGCGATGTCGGTGGCCTGGTGGCGGATCTCGCCCATCCCCTCCAGAAGCGCGCTGCGGATTTCGCCGACCTGCGCTGAGTGGGAGGCGAAGTCGGCGACGATCCGCGCCACCCGGACGCCCTCGTCCACCAGCTGCGCGAAGAACTCCTCGATCGCGTCCGGCGCACCGGCCACGCTCGTGGTCGCCGGTCCGTTGACCGCCGCGACCGCGACCCGGTCGTCCCACCGGGCCACCCGCCTGCGGACCTCCGCCGCGGGCAACGGCACGGACAACATGGCGCCCTTGCCCGCCAGGGTCTCGGCGATGATGCGGCTGCGCACCGCCACCACGCGCGCGGCGTCCACTAAGGACAGTGCACCCGCGACACAGGCGGCGGCGATCTCACCCTGTGAGTGCCCTACCACGGCCGCCGGGTGCACCCCGAACGCCCGCCACACGGCCGCCAGCGACACCGCGACCGTGAACAGCGCGGGCTGCACAACGTCCACCCGGTTCATCGATGCCGCACCGCGACGGCCGCGAACCACGTCCACCAGCGACCAGTCCACGTACGGCTCGAAAGCGTCCGCGCAGGCGAGCACGCTCTCGCGGAACACCGGCGAGTCGTCCCACAGCCCGCCGCCCATCCCGCGCCATTGCCCGCCCGCACCGGCGAACACCATTACCACGCCACCGCGCGCGTCCGAGGTGCCGTGCACCACGCCCTCATGGTCACAGCCACCGGCCAGTGCCTGGAATCCGGCCCGCAACCCGGCCCGGTCGGCCCCTACGACAGCCGCCCGGCACCCGGCAGTGGCCTCAGCAGCGAGGGAGGCCCCGAAATCCGCGATGTACAGGTCCGCCAGCAGCTGTTCGGCGACCTGCCCGGCACGGGCCCGCAGCTGGGCGTCCGACCGGGCCGAGAGCAGCAACGGCCAGGCACCGGTGATGGCAGGTTCGGCACCGAAAGCCCGCACGGCGTCGAACAACGCCCTTGACCCGTGCGGAGCGAGGTCGACGACGCAGTAGCCGCGCCCACCCGCCAGATCCGCCCACCGTTTCAACACCACGAACCCGCCCGCGGCACCCGCCAGCGCCACCCGGTCGGCACCGGCACGCAGCCAGGAAAGCGCGGCCGCGACGGCGTTGCGTGCGGGCGGATCACCGGTCGGCAGGTCGTCCACCACCGGCCCGGGCATCGGGCCGTCCGCGCGTCCTTCCAGGAACACGGCGGTGGCATCGGGATCCAACCGGTCGGCCCCGATCCCGGCGTCCGCCAATGCCGCCCAGGCCGTGGCGGACACCCCGAGGACCACGACCGCGGCCCCGTCCGGCCCGCGGTCCTGGGATACAGGTGACAGCACGAAACTCACTCGGTTGCCCTCCGTCAGCGGACGAACCCGCGGGCCCGCTCGGCGAGCAGCGTCGCCGTGGCGGTCAGCAGGTGCTCGGTGATCGTGTCGACGTGGCGGCGTTGCCACTGCTCCAGTTCCGTGCCGCGGACCCAGTCGTTGAACGCGCCCATGGCGGGGCCGCACGGGATGTGGAAGTCGACCTTGCGGGCGGGGTCGCCGTCGCGGGCCAGTTCCAGGCCCTGGCTGATGTAGGTCCGGAACACGGCGGCCATGTCCCGCTTGGCGTCGCCGGTCGCGCCGATCTCGCCGAGGATCTCGGCGAACGGCCTGCGCAGGTACCGCTGCTCGATCTGCTCCCGGGTGGCCGCGTCGATGTCGGTGTACCGGTCGTGCGCCCGCCACAGCTCGTGCAGCTTCATCGCCCTGGCCGGGTAGAACAGTCCCTTGCGCGCCACCGTGTTCTTCGCGCCGAGCTCGAACATCTCGGTCCACGGCGCGATGTCCACGTCGTGCACGGACATGCTCTGCAGGATGTCCTTGGCCAGCGGGCTGGTCGCGGCCTCCACCGTGCACTGGTTGATCGACCCGGTGACCAGGAACTCCGCGCCCATCAGCAGCGCGGCCGCGGCCGACTCGGGCGTGCCGATCCCGCCGGCCGCCCCGACGTGCACCCGCTCGGGCCCGGCCGCCAGCCGGTCCCGCAGCCGCAGCACCGACGGCAGCAACGTGGCCAGCGTCGCCGGCCCGCTGAGCCAGCCGGACCCGGCCTCCGCCACGATGTCGGTGGCCACCGGCATCGTGTGCGCCCGGGCGGCCTCGTCGGCGGTGATGTGCTCGTGCTCGCGCAGGTGCCGGACCAGCTCGGCGGGCGCGGGTGACAGGAACTGCCCGGCCAGGTCGGTGCGGGCGGCCTTGGCCAGCACGTTGCCGCCCTTGAGCCGGAACTTCACCAGCGCGGGGGTGATCTCCAGGTGCCCGGAGGCCTCGACGGTGGTCACCCCCAGCTCGAGGTACAGGTCGGCCAGGGCCAGCTCCCGGTCCGGATCGGCCTGGTGGTAGGGCAGGTTCGCGCCGAACGGGCGGTCGCGGCCCAGCTCGGCCAGCACCTTGCCGATCCCGTCGCGCACCTCGGCCAGGGTCAGACCGCCCGCGCCGTAGCAGCCCATGCCGCCGGACCTGGCCAGGCGGGCGAGCAGATCCGGGCCGGAGATCCCGCCGTACATCGATCCGGCGACGCAGCCGTGCCGCACCCCGTACCGCTCCCGGAACGAGGCGGCGCCCAGGTCGATCCGGTCCGTCCGGTGATCGACGGCCACCACGGGCTGCACGGCGGACTGCACGGCGGGCTGTGCGGCGGGCTGCGGCTGCGCCTCGGCCGTCTGCTTCCTGATCTTGGCGACCAGGTTGCGCAGCACCTTTCCCGGCCCCAGCTCGACGAACTCGAACTCGCCCCGGTCGATCAGGTACCGGACGATGTCCAGCCACCGCACCGGGCTGTCGATCTGCCGGGTCAGCCGGTGCCGGATGCCCTCGGCGTCGTGCGGCTGGGCGTCGAGGTTGGCGATCACCGGTATCCGCGGCGGGGCGAACGTCACCGTCCGGAGGAACTCGCCGAACTGCTCGGCCGCGCCGGAGACGAACGGCGAGTGCAGGGCGCCGCCCACCCGCAACCGGCCGTACCTGCCACCCGCGGCCTCGACCAACGGGGCCACGGCGTCGATCGCCTCGTCCGAACCGGACAGCACCACCTGGTCGGCGGCGTTGATGTTGGCCACGTGCACGCCGTCGATCCCGGCGACCATTGAGTCCACAGTGGACAGATCGCAGCCCACCACGGCGGCCATCGCCCCGGTCGCGACCTGTCCCATCAGCTCACCGCGGCGGGCCACGAGCCGCAGGCCGGTCTCGAAGTCGAACACCCCGGCGGCGAACAGCGCGGCGTACTCGCCCAGGCTGTGCCCGACGAGGTAGTCCGGCGGGACCGGATCCTCCTGCTGACGCGCCAGGTAGGACAGCGCGCAGACCGTGTACAGCGCGGGCTGGGTGAACTGGGTCTGCCGCAGCCTGCCCTCCGGATTGCGCTCGCACAGCTCCCGCAGCGAGTAACCGAGCACGGCATCGGCCGTGGCGACGTGCTCGGGGAAGCGGTCGAACAGGCCGGCCCCCATCCCCTGGGACTGCGATCCCTGACCGGGAAACCCGTAGACCTTCATCGGAAGTCCTTCCACAGTGGTGCCGCCGGTGACGTCGGCGGGCACGGGAGCACGGGCGGCCGGCCGCGGGGCGAACGCCGAGCGAACGTCGGCGAGCAGCCGGCTGTCGCGGCCGAACATGCTGAGCAACGGATAGGAGCGGCCTCGCGAAGCTCCCAGGATCGCCGCCGTCAGGTTGTGCAGGGTGCCCGACGGCCCCAGATCGATGTAGCGGTGCGGCCCCTGCGCCTCCAGCCCGCGAATCGCCCGCTCGAACTCGATCGGCCCGGACACCACCCGCCAGTAGTGCTCGGGCGTCGGCTCGTCGACCCGGCCGGCGCTGGCACAGGAGATGACCGGGATCTGTGGTGGCCGCAGCCGCAGCCCGCGCAGGAGATCACCGCAGGCCGCCCGGCGGGAGTCGAGCAGCCGCGAGTGGAAGGCGTGCTCGACCGGCACCCGCTGGCAGGGCACGCCCGCCTCGCGCAGTGCCGCCTCCGCCCGCACCAGCGCGTCCTGCGCGCCCGAGATCACGAAGTGCTCGGGGCCGTTGCGGGCCGCGAGGTCGGTGCCATCCCGCAACTCGGGCATCCGGTTGTGCAGGGCGGGATCCCCGAGCACGGCAAGCATCCCGCCGGGCGGAAGTCCTTGCAGGGCACGGGCTTGGGACACCACGAGGCCCAGGCACTCCGGGACGGTGAGCACCCCGGCCACCGCGGCCGCGGTGAACTCGCCCAGGCTCGACCCGAGCAGCAGGTCCGGCACGATGCCGTCGGCCCGCAGCAGCTCGGCCACGGCCAGCTCGATCATCACGATCGCCGGATGGGTGACCAGGGTGTCGGTGAACGCGTCGCCGACCCGTCCGCTGCCGTACAGCCGGGCCACCACGGACTGTCCGGCCAGCTCGCCGACCATGGCGTCGAGCCGGTCCAGCTCGGCCCGGAAGACCGGTTCGCTCTGGTAGAGCTCGGCCGCCATCCGGTAGTGCTGGGATCCCTGCCCGGAGAACATGAAGACCGTCGGGGTGCTCATCGCGACGCACTCCCGGCGAGGGCCACGATGTCCTTCACGACGAACCCGCCCTCGCGGAACCCGGACAGCTCGCCGACCGGGGCACTCGCACCCCGGGCAGCGTCCAGCAACCGCTGCACGGTGCCGTCCCCCGCGTCCGCCAGCGCCCGCATCACGGCGGTGTAGGCGCCGATCAGCAGCCCGATGGACTCGTCGGTGAACAGCTCCCGGTAGTAGGACATGTGCAGGGTCATCGTGCTGGTCGGGAACACGTCCAGCCGCAACGGGAATCCCATCCGGGAGACGTAGTAGCCGGGCGGGAACCGTTCGGACGTGTCCACGCCGACGTTCTGGAACACCAGGTAGCTCTCGCACGGCAGCTGACCGGCCGGCAGCTCGCTGTACCCGAGCACCTCGTCCAGGGCCGAGTGTTCGTGGGCCCCGACCTCGGCGGTCTCGACCATCACCCGCCGCAGGAACTGGGGCACGGGCTCGGCCGCGTCCACCTTTGTCCGCAACGGCAGGATGTTCAGGGTCGGCCCGACCATCGCGTCGACACCGTCCAGGCCCGACGACCGCCCGGTCATCAGCATCCCGTGGGTGACGTCGTCGCCCGCGAAGGCGGCGACGGTGGCCGCCCAGCCCGCCTGGAACAGCACGTTCAACGTGACCTTCCGCTCCTGCACCAGGCCACGCAGGGCGGCAGACAGGTCGTCGGGCAGGTTCACCCACTGCCGCCCGAACCCTTCGCCCGCGCCGGAACGGTTGCCCGGCACAGCGGCGGCCAGCCGGGTCGGTTCGCGCAGGCCGGCCAGGGCCCTGCGCCAGTAGCCGGCCTCGGCGGCCCGGTCCCGGCGGCCGGCCTCGGCGACGAAGTCCCGGAAGCGCATCCCCTGCTCCGGTGCGGCGGGCCGGCCGGCGACCAGGTCGGCGATCACCCGGTCGAACTGGTTGGCGATGATGTTGAAGGACCACCCGTCCAGGCACAGGTAGCTCAGGCTCACGACCATCAGGCAGTGCCCGTCGTCCACATCGGCCACGAAGTACCGCAACCCGGCCGGGACACCCGGGTCGACCCCGCGCTCCCGGTCGGCGGCGAGATGGCGCTCCAGCGCGGCGTCCTGCTCGCTGGGTGCCATCCGGCGCCAGTCGGCGAACTCGAACTCGACCACCGGCTCCCGGTGCACGACCTGCACCGGCTCGGCCAGGCCCGTCCACACGAAGGAGGTCCGCAGCACTTCGTAGGCCCGGGCCAGCTCCACCGCGGCGGCCCGGAAGACCTCGGGATCCACCAGCCCGCGGGGCATCGCGGTCAACCGGTGGACCTGGAAGGCGCCCTTGGCCGGGTTGGCCAGCATGCTCCGCAACGCCCAGGACTGGAACGGCGCCAACGGGTAGACGTGCTCGACCCCGGGCTCGGCCCGCAGCCGGGCGATCACGTCACCGTCCGGTCCGGCCCCCGGGCCGGCAGCCTCCGTATCGCCGACAGTGTCCACAGTAGACACAGCAGCGGCGAGCGACCCCAGCGTCTCGTGCAGGAAGATCATCTGCGGGGTGATCCGCACACCGCGTTTGCGGGCCGCCGACACCACGTGGATGGTGTGGATCGAGTCGCCGCCGAGCTCGAAGAAGTTGGCTCCGGTGCCGACTCGCGCGACGCCGAGCACCTCCGCCCACACCTCGGCGAGGACACGCTCGGCACGCGTGGCGGGCTCGGCGGACTCGTCGGCGGCGTCGGTCAGGTCGGGCACCGCGGCCGGCAGGGCGCCCCGGTCGAGCTTCCCGTTGGCGTTGATCGGGAACCGGGTCAGCGGCACGAACGCCGATGGCACCATGTAGTCCGGCAACCGGTCCTTCAGGTGCGCGCGCAACCGCGGTACCAAGGCAGCGGCGGCTGTGGCGAACGACGGATCGGTCGCGGTGTCCTCGATCCGCTCGACCTCGGGTGGCACGTCGGCGATCCACCGATCCCGCGTCTCCGCGGTCGTCAGCACCACGTCGTACCGGCCGTCCACCGCACCCCGCGACCACGACACGACCGCGGTCCGGCCAAGCCGGCGCGCCAACTGCCACCACACTTCGGGATGGACCGCACCCTCCCGTCGCGTTGTGGGTCGGGCCGCCAGCACCGGTGCGAGGTCCTCGGCCCCGGCCTGGTCGAGTTCGGCCAGCGCACCGGCCACATCGACGAGCCGGGCGTTGGGCACACCGCGGACCACCAGTGCCTCCGGCGCTGTCTCCCGGACCGCGTTCTCCACCGCTGCCAGCGCGGTGCCGGACCACTCGATCACCGTTTCCGGTACCCGCTGCTCGACCTTGGGGCCGACGTGCAGCACGACGTCGTACCGGTACCGGGTCATCTCGTTGTCCCGCTCGCCGCGCCGCAGCTGCGTCTCCACCCGGCCGATCCGTGGGTTGTCCCGGCGCACCAGCTCGAAGAACGCCGGATCCAGCACCAGCTCACGGTCCCGCGCGGCCGCGTGCCGAATCTTCGTCCGAACTTGAGCGGCGCTCCGGCCCGCCGAACGACGCAACTCGACGTCCGCATGGAACGTGTCGAACAGGTGCAGCGCCCGCACATCGCCGACGAACACCGTGCCGCCGTCGGCGACCACGCGCAGCGCGCCGGCGATGACCTCGCGCAGATATCCGGGATCCGGGAAGTACTGCACCACGGAGTTGATCACCACCGTGTCGAACTGCCCCGGCTCGAACCCGTCCAGCTCGTGCGCGGCCAGCACGTGCAGCCGGACCGCGGCCAGGTCGGCCCGCGGCGCCACGACGGTCTCCCGGACCTTCCGGATGGCGGTCGCCGACATGTCGATGCCGTGGTACTCAACGCAATGCGGGGCGATCCGGGCCAGCAGCAGACCGGTACCGCAACCGATCTCCAGCACCCGTCGCGGGCCCGTCTCAAGCACCCGGTCGACGGTGGTGCCGACCCATTCCCACATGTCCATGGGGGACAGGGGTTCGCCGGTGTAACTGCTGTCCCAGCCGCTGATGTCGAACTCGGGTTCGCTGACGTCCTCGTCGTAGACGCGGTCGAAGACGTCCCGCCACTCCTCGCCACGCTCGTCGGCGGCCTGGTCCGGTTCCGGCTCCGGCACGACGTAGGCGACGAGCCTGCTGCCGTCGGCGTCCGGCAGCACGATCGCCTCGCGCACCCCTGGGTGATCGGTCAGCGCGGTGGCGACCTCGCCCGGTTCGATCCGGTGTCCCCGCACCTTGACCTGCTGGTCGGCCCGGCCGAGGTACTCCAGCTCGCCGCCCGGCAGCCAGCGCACGAGGTCGCCGGACCGGTACTCGCGCCCGCCGGGACCGTCGGCGAACCGTTGCGCGGTCAGCTCCGGCCGGTCCAGGTAGCCCTTCGCCACCCCGTCACCGCCGACGAACAGCTCGCCCCGCACGCCGATCGGGCTGGGTTCGCCGTAGCCGTCGACGACCCGCACGGACAGGTCCGGGATCGGCCGGCCGATCGGCGATCCCGGCGACTTGCGGTCCAGGTCAGCCCTGGTGATCTCGCGGTAGGTCACGTGCACCGTGGTCTCGGTGATGCCGTACATGTTGATCAGGCGGGGCCGCTGGTCGCCGTGCCGGTCGAACCACGGCCGCAGGCCGGCCACGTCCAGCGCCTCACCACCGAAGATCACCAGCCGCAGCGCCAGGTCCCCGGGCGGCGCGGACTGCTCGGCGGCCATCAGGTGCCGGAACGCCAACGGGGTCTGGTTGAGCACGGTCACCCGCTCGGTGCGCAGCAACCGCAGGAAGTCCTCCGGCGAGCGGGAGACCGCGTGCGGGACCACGACCAGCGTTCCGCCGTGCGCGAGCGCTCCCCACAGCTCCCACACCGAGAAGTCGAAGCTGAAGGAGTGGAACAGGGTCCAGGTGTCCCGCGGTCCGAAGTGGAACCACTCCTCGGTCGCGGTGAACAGCCGGGTGACGTTGGCGTGGCTGACGATCGCGCCCTTGGGCGTCCCGGTGGAGCCCGACGTGTAGATCACGTACGCCGGATCCCGCGGGTCGGCGTCCGGCAGGCGCCCCGGGTCCGCGGCGGGCGGATGGCCGTCGGTGCTCAGCACGGTCGCCTCGCCGGTGGGCAGCCGGCCGGCCAGGTGCCGCTGGGTGACGACGATCCGCACCTTGCTGTCGCCGATCAGGTACTGGATCCGCTCGGCCGGGTACGCCGGGTCCACCGGGACGTAGGCCCCACCGGCCTTGAGGATGCCGAGCACGCCCACGACCAGCTCGGCCGACCGCTCGGTGGCCAGCGCGACGAGAGTGCCGCGCCCCACGCCCTGGGCCCGCAGGGCGGCGGCGAGCGCGTTGGCGCGGTCGTCGAGTTCGCGGTACGTGAGACTCACCCCGTCGCACCGCACCGCGACCGCGTCCGGGGTTGTCCTGGCGTGCCGGGAGAACAGCTCGTGGACGAGCTCGTCCGGCACCGGGGCGGTGTGCGAGCGGGGTCCCCACTCGGTCTCGATCCGGGCGCGCTCCTCGGCGGTCATCACCGGCAGCCGGTCGATCGTCGTGCTCGCGTCGCGCGCCACCGCGTCCAGCAGCGTCCGGTAGGCCGCGAGCATCCGGTCGATGGTGGCCTGGTCGAAGACCTCGGAGTTGTACTCGACCTCGACCAGCAGGTCGTCGTTGCGGTCGACGACGCTGATCCACAGGTCGAACTTGGCCGTGGCGTTGCGGACCCCGGAGATGCGTTCCACGGTCAGCCCGGCCGGCGAGCGCAACGGCCGCGCGGGCAGGAAGCTGAAGCACACCTGGAACAGCGGGTTCTGGCTGAGGTACCGGTCGGGACGCAGCGCGTCGACGATCGCCTCGAACGGCACCTCCTGGTGGCGCTGCGCGCCCGCGGCCGTCTGCTGCACCCGTGTGACCAGCTCGGCGAAGGTCTGCTCGCCGTCGACCTGCGTGCGGTGCACCAGCGTGTTGACGAAGAACCCGATCAGCGGCTCGATGTCCACGTGTGTCCGGTTGGTGACCGGGGACCCCACGGCGATGTCGCCCTGCCCGGTGTAGCGGTGCAGCAACGCCTTCAGCGCCGCGAGCAGCACCGTGAACAGGCCAACGCCCTGGCCGCGGGCCAGGTCCTGCAAGCGGTCGCGCAGCGCACCGGGGAACACCAGCTCGGCGTCGCCGCCGTCGAAGGACTGCACGGCCGGCCGGGGCCGGTCGAACGGCAGCTCCAGGTGCTCGGTGCCGCCGGCCAGCCGCTCACGCCAGTACGACAGCTGGTTGTCCAGCCGGTCGCCGCTGAGGTACTCCCGTTGCCAGATCGAGAAGTCCGGGTACTGGACGGGCAGCTCGGCGAACGGCGACGGCCGGCCCGCGGCGAAGGCGTCGTAGAGCGTGAGCAGTTCCTCCCAGAACAGGCCGAGCGACCAGCCGTCGACCACGACGTGGTGGGCGTTGAGGAACACCACCCACTCCTCGTCGGCCCGGCGCAGCAGCACGACCCGCAGCAGCGGCCCCTCGGCCAGGTCGAACGGCTGCCGGGACAGCTCGGCGATCCGCGCGTCCACCTCGTCCGGCGCGTGCCGCAGGTCGTGCGTGACGACCGGGATGCTGAGCTGCTCGGCGACGCGCTGCCACGGCTCGCCGTCCTCGTCGGGCAGCGTGGTACGCAGCGCCTCGTGCCTGCGGACGATCTCGTCGACCGCCTGCCCCATGATCTCCGGACGCAGCGGGCCACGGATGGCGAACGTCATCACGACGTTGTAGGCCGGGCTGCCGGGCACCATCCGGTCGAGGAACCACAACCGGTGCTGCGCGAAGGACAACGGCGCACGGGTGCCGGGGGCACGGCGCGGGATGCCGCCCTTCCTCGGTCCTTCCTCCCGCCGGCCGCCGGTCAGCTTGGCCAGCAGCGCCTGCTTCTGCGGCGACAACCGGGTGCGGCCCGCGCTGACTTGCTCGTCCAGCGACATGCGAAAGCTCCTCTCGTTGGCGGGGGTCAGGCGAGCATCTCGGCGACGACGCTGTCGGGCAGCTCGTCGATCCGGTCGACCAGCTCGGACTCCACGACCTGGGCCATGCCGGTGATGGTCCGGGCGTCGAACAGGCCGCCGAGGTCCAGCTCGATCGGGAACCGGCCGCGCAGCCGGGAGATGACCTGGGTCGCGAGGATCGAGTCACCGCCCAGCTCGTGGAAGTCGTCACCGGCCTTGACCTCGCCCAGGCCAAGCACTTCAGCCACGGCCTCGGCCACCATGGTCACCAGCGCGTCGCTCTCCAGGCTTGGCACCGGCGCCCCGTCCGCAGGTGCGGCCGGTTGCCGCGCGGCCTCGGGCAGCGACGTCTCCGCGGCCGTCGCGGTCTCGGTGGCGCCCGGGTTCTCCGCCAGGACAACGGATTCCATGGCCCGGTCCTCGCGGGTGGCGAGCATGGAGAACGACCGCACCGAGCCCAGACCGGCGTGTTCGAGCGCACGCCGCCACATCGGCGCGCTCAGCAGCGGGCCGTCCGGCAGCCGCTCGTCCTGGAACGACCACCAGCCGGACATGAGCCCGAACGTCAGCGTCGGGAACCGCTGCACGCGGGTGACCTCGAGCAGGATGAGCACGCCGCCCGGCCGCAGCAGCGACCGCGCGTTCGCGAGGGTCCGGTCGATGCGGGCGGTGGCGTGCAGCACGTTCGTGGCCAGCACGATGTCGTAGCCGCCCTCGGCAACACCCTGTGCGGCCGGGGAACGCTCGATGTCGAGCACCGCCGTGTCGAGGAACTCGTACTCCCGGCCGTACCGGTCGGCGCCGTAGCGGGTGAAGCCGCGGGAGATGTCGGTGTAGGTGTACCGCACCTTGCCGGCGTGGCCGGCCAAGGCCGGCAACACCTTCGCGGCCGTGCCGCCGGTGCCCGCGCCGATCTCCACCACCGCGACCGGGACCTCCGGGTCACGCGCCAGCCGGGCCGCCACGTACTCGCGGACCATCCGGGCGACGAGGGCGTTGGCGTCCTGATCGCTGTGGTAGATGTCGCCCACGGCGTCGAACTTGCCGTCCGGGAACAGCACCTCGTGCGCCTTTCGCTTCCCCGTCAGCACATCCGGGTAGGCGTCCAGGCAGGACGTCAGCAGCCGGGCGAAGCCGCCCATCGCCGGCCTGCTCGCGACCAGGCCGCTGGTCACCCGCTCCACTTCGGACAGATCCCAGCGCAGGGTCATCGCCGCACAGGCATCGGTCGTGGTGAACCGGCCGTCCTGCTGGGTGAGGTAACCGGAGTCGGCCAGGAAGTTCAGCAGCGCCGTGATCAGGCGGCGGTGCTCGGCGACGATGCCGAGCCTGCCGACCAGATCATCCACTGTGTACTGCTCGCCCGCGCCGGTGAACACGCCCATGCGGCGCAGGGATGCCAGCAGCAGCCGGTCGCACAGCCCGCCCAGCTCGCTGACCAGTTCCTCCTCCGCCATCGCGGCCTGCAGGCTGGTCCGGTCGGGATGTTCGTCGAAGTGCGCGGCGGCCGCGGCGTCCAGTTCGGACAGCATGGACGGCACACCAGGCGTCGTGGACACAGTGGACTCTGCGTCCATAGTGGACTCTATGGACGCGTGCCCGTTCGTGGCGGACGGCGGCAGCATCGGCGCTTGGCCGTTGGTGGGCCGTTCGATCGGCGTGCCGTCGGCCCAGGCGTGGCCGTAACGGTTGCGTTCGAAGGGATATCCGGGCAGGCCGATCCGCCGCGGTGCGGTGCCCAGGTGCAGGCGTGCCCACGACACCGGCTCCCCCGCCATCCACTGCCGGGCCTGCTCGGCCAGCTCGGCGGGGATGGCATCAACCTCCCCGCGTTCTCCGACCGCGACTCGGTCCAACTCTGCGGCCAGTTCGCCGGTCGAGCCCGCGACCACGAAAGCCCGTTCGGGCATCGCCTCGCGGCCGACCTGCAGGGTGTAGGCGACATCGGCGAGATCGGCCCCGGCGAGCGGTCCACGCAGGGCCTGAGCGAGTTCGGCCGCCTTGGCCTGCAGGCGTTCCGCGGAACGCGCCGACAACGGCACCAGCTGCAGACGAGGTGAGGCAGGCTGCCGGTCGGGCACCGGGTAGTCGGACAGCACAAGGTGCGCGTTCGTCCCGCTGTAACCAAAGGAGCTGACCGCCGCGTACCGGTAGCCGTCCGGCCCAGGGGTCCATGGGCTCTCCTGCGTGACCACACGCACGGGCGCTGAGTCGAAGTCGATGTGCGGGTTGGGGCTGCTGAAGTTCGCCGCCGGTGGCACCACACCGGCCCGCATGCCCAGCAGCACCTTGATCACGCCGAGCACGCCCGCGGCGCCCATGGTGTGGCCGATGTTGGCCTTCACCGACCCGATCGGGCAGTACCCCTTCCTGTCGGTGAGCCCGGCGTAGGCGGAGGTGATGCCCGCGATCTCGATCGGGTCGCCGAGCGTGGTGCCGGTGCCGTGGGCCTCGAAGTAGCCGAGACGGTCCGCCTGGACCCCGCTGCGGCGCAGGACATCGCGCAGCAGCGTCGACTGCGCGTGCACGCTGGGTGCGGTGATGCCGGAGGTGCGGCCGTCCTGGTTGGTGCCACTGGCCCGGATCACGCCGTGCACGCGGTCGTTGTCGCGGATGGCGTCGGACAGCCGCTTGAGGACGAGCATGCCCACGCCTTCGCCGACGAGCATGCCGTCGGCCTGCGCGTCGAACGGCGTGCACCTGCGGGTGGCCGAGACGGTTCCCAGGTTCTGCATGGTGAGGAACACGCCGGGGTGGTTGATGACGTACACGCCGCCCGCGAGCACCATGTCGGCCTGGTCGGACAGCAGCAACCGGATGGCCACGTCGATGGCCACCAGCGACGACGAGCAGGCGGTGTCCACCGCGAGCGCGGGCCCGGCCAGGTCGAGGTGGTACGCCAGCCGCGCGACCATGACGCTGGTGTCCGATCCCAGCAGCGAGTGCGCGGTGTACTCCGCCTGCGGCGCAAGGCCGGTCGTGCCCACGACGGTGCCGACCCGTTGCCCGCGCAGGGAAGCGGCGTCGATCGCGGCGTCTTCCAGTGCGTGGTAGCTGGATTCCAGCAGCACGCGCTGAGCGGCGTCCATCGCGGCCGCCTCGGTCGGTGAGATCCGGAAGAACGCCGGGTCGAAGGCGTCGGTGTCGGGCATGGCGCCGTACCGCGGCAGCGCGACACCGCTGAACGCCTCACCGAACATGCGCAGCGCCACCGGGTCGGAGATCTCCCGCGTGACGTCCCGGCCCGCGCGCACCAGGTCCCAGAACCGGTCCGGGTCCGGCGCGTCCGCGGTGCGGCAGTGCAGCCCGACCACCGCGACGGCCTCCGGCGGGGCGTGCGCGGCCAGCACCGACTCGACGTGCGCGGCGAGCCTGCCGATGTCCGGGTGGTCGGCGACCACCCCGCTGGACAGGTTCGTGCCCAGCGCCGCGTTGATCGCCTCCACCAGCGACACCGACCTGGCCAGGTCCAGTCCGGCGATGGTGGTCAGGTTCAGTTTGGCCGCGGCCTCCTGGACCACCCGCTCGACCTCGGACATGTCTCTCCTTCCCGGTTTCAGGCGCTCGCCCGGTCGGCCGGCACCCAGTCGGTCAGCGCGCGCCGGTTGGCCCGGTCGCGGTCCTCCGCTGCCGTCGTGGCGGACTTGCGCAGCCGCAGCAGCGCCGGACGGGCCCACCCGCGCCTGCGCGGCTCGGCGAGCCCGGCATGGTGTTCAAGCACCGCGGGCGGTTCGGTGATCTGGTCGATGACGAGGCGCGCCGAGCCGAGCAGCGCCACCCATGAGTCCACACTGGACACGAGCACGCCCGCGCCGCGGTCGTCGAGGTCGCCGCGCAGCGTGCTGACGTGGTCGGCGAGCAGCACCCGGCCGCCGTCGATCAGCGCGGCGTCGATCCTGGCGAACAGCTCCCGTTTGCGCCGGACACCGGCCAGGCCGCCCAGCGCGACCACCAGGTCGTAGCTGCCGGGCAGGGTCTTGTCCGGATCGGCGGGCACCGAGTGCACGACCGCGCGGCCCTGCTGGGCGGCCAGTTTGGTCAGCCGTTGCCCGCCGGCACCACCCACGTCGGCGATCGCGCCGACGCCCGCCAGGTTCTCCGGTGCAAACAGCGCCGCCCACGGATCGCCGGACGGACCTCCGGTGGCGGCGGGTACCGCCTGGGCCGCGGGGATCCGGTCGGCGAGCAACCCGAGCAGGTGCCCGGCCAGCGCGCCCGCGGTGGCCTGGTCGAACACCAGGGTCACCGGCAGCCGCAGCCCAGTCGCCTCGTCGAGCCGGTTGCGCAGCTCCACCGCGGTCAGCGAGTCGAAGCCCAGCTCGGCGAACCCGGTGTCGGCGTCGATGTGGCCGGCCTCGAACCCCGGCAGGATCGCCGCGATCTGCTCGCCGACCAACGACAGCAGCACGTCCCGCCGTCCGCTCGGTCCGGCCGCCGCGAGCCGGTCCAGCAGCGTGCCACCAGCCGGTGCTTGGGTGGGCTGCGGCGCGGGCGCCGGGGCTGCCTTCGCCGTGCCCACCAGGCCGCGCAGGATCGGGTGCACGGGCGCCGCGGCCAGCGCGGCGAGGTCCAGCCGCATCGGCACGGCGAGCTCCGCGCTGCCCGCCAGTGCGGCGTCGAACAGCAGCATGCCGTCCTCGTCGGACAGCATCCGGAACCCGCCGCGGGCCATCCGGGCCGCGGCCTGCTCGTCGAGGTCCCGCGTCAGGTCGCTGACCGTGGCCCACAAGCCGAACGCGATGGACAGCCCGGGCAGGCCGTCGGTGCGGCGGCGCCGGGCCAGTGCGTCGAGGAACGCGTTGGCCGCGGCGTAGTTCGACTGGCCCGGGTTGCCGAGCACCCCGGCGGCGCCGGAGAACAGCACGAACACGTCCGGGTCGGCGGCCCGGGTCAGCTCGTCCAGGATCACCGCCGCGTCGAGCTTCGCCTTGAGCACCGGCGCGAGCCGGGCCCGGGTCTGGCCGCGCAGCATGCCGTCGTCGAGGGCACCGCTGACCTGCACCACGCCGGTGAGCGGGTGCTCGGCGGGAATCCCGGCCAGCAGCCCGGCCACCTGGTCGCGGTCGGTCACGTCGCAGCGCACCACCCGGACCTGCGCGCCGCGGGACCGCAGATCCGACACCAGCCGCGCCGCGCCCGGCGCGGACTCACCGCGGCGGGAGACCAGCACGATGTGCCGGACACCGTGTGCGGCAACGAGATTACGCGCGACCGTGGACCCGATCGTGCCGGTGCCGCCGGTGACGACGACGGTGCCGCCAGGCCGCAACGACCGGGGCATGGTGAGCACGATCCGGCCGACGTGCCTGCCCTGGCTCATGGTCCGCATCGCGTCCCTGGCCCGCCGCACGTCCAGCACGGTGCGGGCGGGCGGGGGCAGCTCGCCGCTCTCCCACAGCGGCATCAGCTTGTCGAAGATCTCGCTGATCCGTTGTGGGCCGGCCTCGACGAGATCAAAGGCCTGGTAGCGAACGCCGGGGTGGTCGCGTTCGACGTCCGCCGCCGGCCGGATGCCGGTCTTGCCCATCTCCACGAACCGGCCGCCCCGCGGCAGCAGCCGCAGCGACGCGTCGACGTGTTCGCCGGTCAGCGAGTTGAGCACGACGTCGACACCGCGGTTGCTGGTCTCGGCCGCGAACGCCTCGGCATAGCCGGTGTCGCGTGAGGACCGGATCAACGTGGCGGGCACGCCCATCGCCTGAACGTCCGCGTGTTTGGCCGGGCTCGCCGTGGCGAACACGTCCGCCCCGAGGTGGTCGGCCAGGCGCACCGCCGCGCTGCCGACACCGCCCGCCGCGGCGTGGATGAGCACCGACTCCCCGGCCCGCAGGCCGCCGACCTCGACCAGGCCGTAGTACGCGGTCAGGTACGCCACGGGGACCGAAGCGGCCTCGGCATAGGACCAGCCCGCCGGAATGCGCCGGACCGTCCGCGCGTCGGTCACGCAGACCGGTCCGATCCCACCGGGCATCAGGCCGAACACGCGGTCGCCCACGGTCAGCCCGGTGACACCCGGCCCGACCTCGGTGACCACGCCCGCGCCCTCGGCACCGAGCACCAGGTCGCCGGGGTACATGCCCAGCGCGCCCAGCACGTCCCGGAAGTTCAGGGTCGCCGCCCGTACCTCGACCCGGACCTGCCCCTCGGTGAGCGGGCGGGCGGCATCGGGCGCGGGCACGAGGGCGAGGCTGTCCAGCGTGCCCGGGGCGGTGCTGTCCAGCCGCCAGGCCTGGGTCTTCGGAACCGCCAGACCCGGGTCTTTCGCAGTCTGCACAAGCCTGGGCACGAGCACACGGTCGCCGCGCAGGGCGATGTGGAACTCGTCGGCCGCCACCGCCGCCGTGACCGCGTCCGGCACGGCCGCGACCGGGCCGTGGCGGTCCAAGTCGACCAGCACGAGCCTGCGCTGGTGCTCGGACTGGGCCGCGCGCAGCAGGCCCCAGGCCGGTGCGGTGGCCAGGTCGGGCACTGCCTCGCCGGGTTCGACCGCGACCGCCCCTCTGGTCAGCACGACCAGGCGGCGGCCCCGGTTGGCCGGGTCGGCCAGCCAGTCGCGCACGGTGTCCAGCAAAGCGCCGGTGGCTTCGTGCGCGGCGGGCACGAGCTGGGCCGTGGACACCGGCACATCGGCCGGTCCACGCAGAGACAGAATGTCGTACTCGCCGCGCTCGGCCGCAGTGATCACCGAGCGGATGCCGTAGCTGTCCGGTCCCAGCACCGACCAGGTCGCTGCCGCCGGAGTGCCGGTTTCGGGCAGTGGCACCCATTCCACGGTGAACAACGCCTCACCGGCCAGGTCCGGCCGCTCGCCGGTGGCCGAACGCAGGACCAGGGAGTCCAGCTGCGCCACCGGTTTCCCGTCGCCGTCGGCGAGTTGCATGGCGACGCCGGAGCTGCCTGCGGCGGTCAGCCGGACGCGCGCCCGGCCACCCGCGCCGGGCGTGTGCACGGACATCCCGGTCCACGCGAACGGCAGCAGTCCCCCGCCGCCTTCGAACCAGGTACCGAACCCCATGGCGTGCAAGGCGGAGTCGAGCAGGGCGGGCTGAACGCCGTAACGGTTCGCGTCGGCCATGCAGTGCGCGGGCAGTTCGACCTCGCCGAAGACCTCGTCGCCCCGGGCCCACACCGCGCGCAGGCTCTGGAAGGCCGGGCCGTAGGTGTAGCCGGCCGCGTCCATCGCCGAGTAGTAGTCCTCCGACGGAAGTCGTTGCGCCCCAGGCGGTGGCCACTCGCTCAGGTCGAACGTCAGCTCGCCGCGCAGCGGGGTGCATGTACCGGTGGCGTGCCTCGACCACGGGCGGGTCTCAGCGGCGTCGGCCGGCCGCGAGGTCACTTCGACCGTGCGCGTGCCGTCTGGCGCCGGTGGGCCGAGCACGACCCGCACGGTGACGACGGCCGAGGCGTTGGTCAGGTCGAGTGGGGCGTGCAGCGTGAGCTCTTCGATCCGCCCGGCGTTCGCGACCGAGCCCGCGCGGCCGACCATGTCGATGAACGCGGTGCCCGCCAACAGGACCCGGCCGTTGACGACGTGATCACCGAGCCACGGTTGGGCCGCCAGGGACACGCTGCCGATGACGGTCACCGTCCCGTCCTCGCCGGTGACCGCACCGGCGAGGTCGAGCATCGGGTGCTCTTGTTGCCGCACAACCGGTTCCGGTGCAGTCGTGGGCGGGTCGGTCCAGTAGCTGGTGGTGGCGAAGGGATACGTGGGCAGGCCACCGAGCCGCGTCGGCGTTCCGTGCTGGTACACCGACGGCCACGCGATCATGCCGCCCGCGGCCCACACCCTCGCCAGTTCGGACAATGCCCGGCCTTTGGCCCGTTCGGCCCGGACCGCGGACGCGGGACGTTGTGCCACACCAGTTTCCACCGCCGAGGTGTCACCGGCGCGCCAGCGGCCGAGCCGGTCGACGAGCTCGGCCACGCTGTCCACGACCACAGCCAGCCGGTACTTCATCGGCTCGCGGCCGACCTGGGTGGTGAACGCGACCCGGGCCAGGTCCACCTGCGGTTCGGCGCGCAGACAGCCGAGCCAGTTGTCCACCGACGCGGCGAGCTGGTCTTCGGTCCGCGCGGACAGCACGAACAGGGCGGGCCCGGTGCCCGGCCGGATCTCGGTCTCGGGGGCTTCCTCGACGACCACGTGCGCGTTGGCGCCGCCCGCACCGATCCCGGTCACACCGGCCCGCCGAGGCTGCCGCTGCCCGCGCACAATCGGCTGTTCCCAAGGCACGGGCGTGTCCGACAGTTCGAACGGCAGCTTGTCGCGGTCGATCGCCGGGTTGATGGTGGCGGGCAACCGGGTCGGTGGCATGGTCCGGTGACCGAGCGCCATGACCACTTTGGACAGTTGCGCGATGCCCGAGGACGCCTCGCCGTGGCCGATGTTGGGTTTGACCGAGCCGAGCCGGAAGCGCCCGGTGGCCTCGGCGCGGCCGCCGAAGACCTGGGTCACAGCGGTCATCTCCACGGCGTCGCCGATCTCGGTGCCGTTGACCGTGGTCTCCAGGTAGCTCACGGTGCTTGCGTCGACGCCCGCCCGGCTCAGCGCCGCCCTGATCACGTCCGCCTGACGCTGGGGGCTCGGGCTGGTGAAGCCGACCGTCCGGCCGTTGTGGTTCACCGCCGTGCCGCGGATGACCGCGCGGATGTCGTCGTTGTCGCGCAGGGCGTCCGCGAGCCGCTTGAGCACCACGACACCGACGCCCTCACCGGGCACGATGCCGTTGCCGCCGATACCGAACGCCGGGCACTCCGGCAGGTTCGACAGCATCTTCACCGCGCCCAGCTCGGCATAGCAGGACGGGTGCAGATACAGGTTCACGCCGCCGACCAGCGCCATCGCGCACTCGCCGGACCGCAGGCTCTCGACCGCCTCGTGCAACGCGACCAGCGCGGACGAGCACGCGGTGTCGACGGGCTTGCTGGGACCGCCGAAGTCGAAGTGGTAGGAGACGCGGTTGACCATGTCGCCGAACGAGGTGCGCGGCAGGTCGACGCCGCGGTCCGGGCCGAGCCGGTCGAAGCCGAGCTTCGAAGCGCCGGCGAAGACACCGGTGGCCCGGCGGACCTTGGGATCCAGCGCGTGCGGGCTGTATCCCGCGTCCTCCAACGCCTTCCAGCACTCCTGCAGGAAGATCCGTTGCTGCGGGTCGGTGTTGCGGACCTCCTGCTCGGTCATCCCGAAGAACTCGGCGTCGAACTGGTCGAAGCCGTCCAGGAAGCCGCCCCACTTCGAATGGCTCTTGGTGATGACCTCCATGCCCTGCGGCTCGGGGACGTAGTGCTCCCGCCAGTCCCAGCGGCGGGCCGGGATCTCGCCGATGGCGCGGCGGCCGGCCATGATCAGGTCCCAGTACCGGCGCGCGTCCGGCGCGCCGGGCAGCCGGACGCTGAGGCCGACGATCGCGATCGGCCCGCCCGTGCTCCCGGTCGCATCTCTGGTGGTGCTCACGGGTGTGTCAGCCTGCGGTGCCACAGCCGGTTTCGGTTCCGCGGTCACACGGGCCGCAGTGGGTGCTGTGCCGACCTGCGGCGCCGCAACGGGTTTCGGTTCCGTTGTCGTGCGGGCCGTGCTGGTCCCCGGTTCGGCCGCAGCCGGCCGGAGGGCGACGATCACCGCTTCGGGGGCGTCGTCCTCGTCCACGCCCGGCGGCAGCGGGTGCACCTGGATCTCCTGGAACCCCGCCTTGCCCAGAGCTTCCCGCCACTGGTCGCACGACAGCAGCGGCGAACCCGCGATCCCCGGCCGTTCCCGCTCCGGCCACCACTCCGGGGTCAGCCCGAACACCATCGTCGAGGGTTCCGGAGCCGACACGGCTTCCGTGAGCACCAACGCACCGCCTGGCTTGAGCATGGCGGTGGCGTTGGCCAGGGCGGCGTCGATGTCCTGGCTGCAGTGCAGGACGTTCGCGGCGAGCAGGACGTCGGTCTGCCCGGCCGCGAATCCCTGGGTTTCGGGGGCCTCGCCGATGTCGAGCACCGCGAAGTCGACGAACGGCTGGGTGAACCGCTGCTTGCCGTGCTGGGTGAACCGGGTTGAGACGTCGGTGCAGGTGTAGCGCAGGTTGTTCGCGTAGGGCGTCAGCGCGGGCAGGATCCGCGCGGTCGTCCCGCCGGTCCCCGCGCCCAGTTCGACCACCGACACAGCCGGTGCGGTCTCCAGCCGTGTGCGCGTGAACTCGGCTGCCACCGCCGCGACGACCGCGCCGCTGTCCGGTTGCTCTTCGGCGATGCCGTCCTCGAACAGGACATCCGAGGCGGGCCGCCGGCCGGTCAGGATGTCCGGATAGGCGTCCAGGCACCGGCGCAGCAGCCGTACGGTCGCAGCGGTGGCCGGGAACTCGGCGGTCAGCCCGTCGGCCATTCTGTCCACATCGGACGCGGGAAGCTCCTTGAACGGATACACCGCAACGACTTCCGTGCCCTCACGGTGCAATGCGCCCGCGGTGACGAGGATGCCGAGCAGGGCGTCGAAGAGCCGCCGGTGCCCCGGCACCACGCCGAGCCGCGCCGCCAGTTCGTCCGGACGGACACGCTCGCCCGCCGCTGTGAACGCGCCCATCCGCCGCAGAACACTTGCCAGGATCCGCCGGGACAGCACAGTCAGCGCGTCCATCCCGCGCTGCACAGCCAGTCCCCGGCCGGGATCGGCGTTCGCCAGCGCGCCCTGCGCCGCTTCGGCGAGCCGCGCCGCCAGCTGCTGCGCACCCCTGGGCGGCCCCGTGGTCGGCTCAATGGTCAAGGTCATCAGCGCGTCACCGCCTGGGAGTAGGGCGTCGCCGTGGCCAGGCGGGCGTGGTTGCCCGCGCGGCGGGTGGCGAGGCCGGTCCTGGTGTCCTTGCGCAGCCGCAGCAACAGGTAGGCGGCGGTGCCGCGCTCCAGGGGCACGGCCAGGTCGGTGTGGAACCGCCACCGGCCCTTGGCCACGGCGTCCAGCGCCGCGGTGTTCTGGTCGACGTCGAAGTCGGCGAGGAAGTGACCGGCCTCGGCGCTCGCGTCCACCGCGTCGTCGAGCACGAAGCCCGCGTCGGCGAGCAGTTCGGCCCACTGCTGCGTGGCCGGCATGACCACGCCGATCCGGTGGTCGGTCACCTCGGCGCCGACGGCCAGGAACTCGGCCAGCAGCAGCCTGCCGCCCTCGGGCAGCGCGGTCGCGATCCCGGTGAGGTACCCGGCCTTGTCCGCGACGAGGTGGCTGCCTTCGATGCCCAGGGCCACCTCGTACGGCGACTCGACGGGCACGGCGTCGCTGTGCGCGACCGTGACCCGTGGGTCGAGGCCGTGCTCCTTGGCGGCCCGCAGGGCCACGTCGGCCTGTGCGGCGTCCTCCGCCCGGACGTGCACACGCAGGGCTCGGTGGCGGGCCGCCAGCCGCAGCCCGGCAGCGCCCTGCACACCGTGCAGGTCGATCAGCCCGCCCACCCGGTCGAGATCCTCGCCGCGCAGCAGGACGTCGAGCAGCTTGGCCTGGTGGTCCCGGACCAGCTCGGTGTCGTCCGGGTCCGACTCCGGGTCGAGCAGCACCCGGCTGGCCGAGAACCCGGTCTCCCTGGCCGGGAACGGCGCCACCCACGTCGGCGCGACCGGCCACTCCGGCACCGGCCCGGCGGCCGCCGGCAACGGGACCGGCGCGGCCGCCCGCGACTCGCCGGGGAAGTCCGCGGCCAGGCTCGCGGCCACCTCGGCGATCGTGCCGAACTCGAACAACAGGGTCCTCGACGCGTCCGGGTACGCCTCGGCGATCCGGTGGTTCACCCGGGTCCGGACCACCGAGTCGATGCCGAACGCATCCCACGGCCGCCACGGATCGACCCCGCCAGGGTCGATCCCGGCCTCCTCGGCGACCACCCGGGACAGCCACCCGGCCACATCTTCCCCGGATACATCTCCCCCGGCGGCAGCCGGTTCCTGGACGACCGCGGCGCTGCCGGTGAGCGTTCCCGACTCGGCTGGGAAGTCCGCCGCGAGGCTCTCGGCGACCTCGGCGATGGTGCCGAACTCGAACAGCAGCGTCCGGGAGGCGTCCGGGAAGGCTTCGGCGATCCGGTGGTTGACGCGGGTCCGGACCACCGAGTCGATGCCGAACGCGTCCCACGGCCGCCACGGATCGATCCCGTCGCGGTCGATCGAGGCCTCCTCGGCGACCACATCGGACAGCCACCCCGCCACATCTCCGCCACCCGCGGGCGAAACAGACGGCTCCGGAGCCGCAGCGGGCACAGCCACGGAAGCGACCGGTGCCACAGGTGCCGCACCCGACGGGTCGGGCGCCCGTAGCGCGCTGCGGCACTCCGCGGGGAAGTCCGTGCTCAGCAGGTCCGCGACCTCGTCAATGGTGGCGAACTCGAACAACAGGGTGCGCGAGGCCGACGGGAACCGGTCGGCCAGGTGGTGGTTGACCCGGGTGCGCATCACGGAGTCCACCCCGAAGGCGTCGAACCGCTCCCACCGGTCGATGGCGGCCGCGTCGATGCCCACCTCGGCGGCGATCACGCCGGCCAGCCACCCGGCGACCTCATCGCGCAGGCCGCCCGGCCCGGCGGTGTCGTAGGTGTCGGGGACGGCGAGCTCGGTGTAGGCCGGTTCCAGGTAAGGCGGCTCGGGGACCGGCGGCACCACCTCAGCGGGGGCAACGGGTCGTGGTGCCTGCCGTTGCCTGCCATGGTGGTTGCGCGCGAACGGGTACCCGGGCAGCGAGACTCGGTGCCCGCCGCACGGCGGCCAGCTGACCTCGGCGCCCTGGCACCAGGCCCGGGCGATGTCCATCGGCGACCCGCTGACAGCGCGCGGGACGTCCGGACGGGCCCGGCCGGTGACGGTGTCCGAGCCGGGACGACCGGCGGCGAGCGCACGCAGGGCGGCCACCAGCGCGGTCACCGATTCGGCCACCACGACCGCGCGCTCGTCCAGCGCGGCCCGGCCACGCTGCATCGTGACCGCGATGTCGGCCAGGCTCGGCGGTTCCCGGCGCGGCCCGCCCACAGGCCCGGCCGGAGCGAGCGAGGAGACCAGGCTGTCCACCGACGGCGCGTCGTACAGCGTGTCCACGGTGACCTGACGGCCGGTCTGGTTGGTGAGCAGGATGGCCAGCCGAGCGAGCTGGTGCGGTTCGGCGCCCTGGCTTTCCAGGTTCTGCTGCCCCTGCACGGCCGAGGGCGCGATCCCGAGCAGGTCGGCGATGAGCCTGCGGATCACGTCCTGGCCGTCGTCGGTCCGCGCGGAGCACACGGTGTCGAGGTGGTCGGCCAGCTGACTTGCTAGCACGCCGAGTCGTTCTTTGTTGCGCGCGGACAACGGGATCGCGACCGGGCCGGGGAAGTGGGACGACGACGTGCGCGGCCGCGGCGGGTACTCCTCCACCACGAGGTGGGCGTTGGTGCCGCTGTGCCCCATCGAGTTCACGGCGGCCAGCCGCGGCGCACCCGGCGTGGCCGGCCACGGGCGGCCGACGGCGTCGATGGTCAGGCCCGACCCGTCGAGCTTGATCATCGGGTTCAGCGTCCGGAACGTCGGCATGCCGGTGAGCCGCTCGTTGCGCATGCTGAGCAGCACTTTGACCAGGCCGATCACGCCCGCGGCGGCGCCGGTGTGGCCGATGCCGGCCTTGGCGCTGCCCAGCACGCAGCCGGCCGGGTTCGGCCGGTGCTTGGCGAAGGCGCGGACCAGCGCGCCCGCCTCGACCGGGTCGCCGAGCGTCGTACCGGTGCCGTGCGCCTCCACGTACCCGATGCGGGACGCGTCGATGCCGTACCGCCGGTACACCGAGTCGATCAGCTTCTCCTGCGCGAGCCCGTTCGGCGCGGTGATGCCGTTGCTGGCGCCGTCGTGGTTGACGCCGGTCGCCCGGATGACGCCCCGGATGTCGTCACCCGCGGCCTCGGCGTCGGCGAGGCGCTTGAGCACGACGACCGCGACCCCTTCGGCGAACACCGTGCCGTTGGCGGAGTTGTCGAACGTGCGGCACTCACCCGACGGCGACAGCACGCCCATGTCGCCCAACAGGTTCAGTGGGTCCTGGCTCAGCCCGACGTTGGCGCCCGCGGCGATCGCGACCCCGCACTCCCCGCTCAGCAGGCTCTGGCAGGCCAGGTGAATGGCCACAATGGACGATGAGCACGCGGTGTTCACCACCATGGCCGGGCCGTGCCAGTCGAGCATGTACGACAGCCGCGCCGCCACCAGGGCGTCGGAGGCACCGGTGAACGACTCGTGCAGGTAGCCGGCCGGCTCCGCGCCCACGAACATGCCGGTGTCCGAGCCGGTCAGCGAGACCGGGTCGATGCCCGCGTCCTCCAGCGCGTGCCAGGCCTCCTGCAGCAGCAGCCGCTGGTGCAGGTTCATCGAGTCGGCCTCGCGGGCGTCGATGCCGAAGAACTCCGGGTCGAAGCAGTCCCGGTCGGTGATCACGCCGCCCCACCGGTAGCCGCGGGCGTTCTCGCCGAGGATCTCGGCGGGCAGCTCGCCAACGCACTTGCGCCCGGCGACCAGGTTGTCCCAGAACTCGCGCACGTCACCGGCGCCGGGGAACCGGCCGGCCATGCCGACGACCGCGATGTCCAATGTGGACGTGCGGGCCGGTGGCGGCGCGGCGGCGCCCTCGTCGCCGGTGAGGTAGCGGTCCACGACGGATCGGAACTCGGTACTCGTCATCGCTGCCCTCCGGTGGTGGTGGTGCCGACCAGGCCGGCCAGGTGGTCGGTCAGCCGGTCGATGGTGGTGTGGTCGTAGAGGAGCGCGGCGTCCAGCTCCAGGCCCAGGTCCTCACCGAGCTCGGCGACGAACGACATCCCGGTGATCGAGTCCACGCCGAGCTCCGCGAACGCCTGGCGCGGCGACAGCTTCTCGGCGGGCACCCGCAGCGCCCGGGCCAGCCGCCGCGTGGTGAGCGCCTTGATCCGGTCGCGGTCCGGTGTGGTGATCCCGGTCCCGGGCTGGTCCGCCGCGGGTCCGGCGGCGGGTTCGGCCGCCGATCCGGCCACGGGTCCGGCAGTGGGTCCGGCGGCAGGTTCGGCCGCGGGCGCCGGTGGCCTGGTGGGTGCCGCTGAGGCGGGACGCAGGCCGATGGTCTGCGCGGGACCGCCGGACATCAGCAGCCGGACAGCGGCGTCGAAGCAGGCGGCGCCCTGTTCGTCAGTGAGGAAGCCGACCCCGGGGTGGTCCGCGGCCGACTCGCCGAACGACGCGGCCCACGCGCCCCAGTTGAGCACGCCGACGGGGAACGGTGCGGTGCCCGCGATGGTCCTGGCGAACGCGTCGGCGAAGGTGATGCCCGCCGCGTAGGCGGGATGCGTTCCCGCACCGCCGAAGGAGAAGGCCTGCGCCGAGGAGAAGAAGCACAGGAAGTCCAGCGGCTCGTCGGCCACCGCGACCGCGACGTGCACCGCGCCGCTGGCCTTCACCTGGTAGTGGTGGCGGAACTCGGCGTCGTCCAGTTCGGTCACGGCACGCGCCTGCTCGGTGATCGTGGTGGCGCCCGCGAACACGACCCCGTTCAGGCCGCCGAGCGCGGCCTTGGCCTCGGCGACCGCGGCCCGGAACCGTTCCGCGTCGGTCACATCCGCGCTGACGTAGAACGGAACGCGATCACCGGAGGTCGCGGCCACCATCGCGGCCTGGACCGCCGGGTGACTCTGCGGCCTGCGGCCCATCCAGGCCACGCGGGCGCCGTAGTGCCGGTGCAGGTGGCGGGTGACCGCCTGGCCGACCACGCCGGCACCGCCGATCACCAGGTACGCGCCGCCGGTTCGCAACCCCGTTCCCGCGGTGGGCGGCTCGGCCTCGTCGAACCGCTGGCGGTACCGCACGCCGTCGCGGAGCAACGTCAGTTCCGCCACCGGGCTGGCCGGTTCGGCGGCGATGGCCGCGGCCAGCCGGGTGAGGTCGGTGTCGCGTGTGGACACGTCCACATTGCGCACCGCGAACTGCCGCTGCCGGCCGGCCAGGAAGTACGCCAGACCGGTCAGGCCCGCTCCCCTGGCGTTGGCGGCACGGCCATCGAGGCCATGGGTGTCGTGGGTGGTCAGGTGCAGGTCGATCCGCTGACCGAGTCCGGCCAGGGCGCGGATCAGGTGCAGGGCAAGCAGTTGCACGTCGGCGTCCACCCGGGCGTGCGGGTCCTCGGGGCCGGCGACCAGGTGTACCCGGCCGACCGCACCGACGTCGGCCAGAACGGCGCGGAAGGCGTCGGGATCGGCGGCCGAGACGACCTTGGCCGAGCCGGTGGCGACGGTGCTCGGGCCGGTGGTCACCGGTACGACGGTGGCTCCCGCCTGGCGATAGTGCGCCGCGATGGCCTCGGCCAGCGTTGCCGCACCGGACTCGACGATCAGCACGCGGCCGCCAGAGGTCCCGGTACCGGTCGCGGGCGAACGGGCCGCCCAGCCCGGCACGCGAAGCATGCCCCGCGCGGGCTCGGTCAACGCCGACTCGGTCAACGCGGGCTGCGCCTTGCCGTTCGCGCCATGACCGTTCACGCCATGGCCATTCGTGCTGTGGCCGTTGGTGCCGTGATCGTTGGTGCTGTGACCGTTGACAGCCTGCGTATGTCCATTGTGGATAGCAGAGTGGCCGTTGGTGACAGCGGTCCGGTCGGCGAACCAGTAGCGCTCCCGCTCGAACGGGTACGTCGGCAGGCTGACCCGCCGGGCCCCGGCGACCGCGGCAGGCCAGTCCACAGCCGCACCAGCGACCCACCGCTCGGCGAGCGCCCGCAGCGCCCCATCGGTGCCGTGCACCCGGATCCTGTCGTCCGCCAGGAACTCGCCGAGCACCCTGGCCAGTTCGGCCACGTCGGCGACGACGAACGCTGCCCGCTCGGCCAGTTCCACGCGGCCGGTCTGGAGCGTGTACGCGATATCGCCGAGCGAGGGCCCGCCTGCCCGGTACGGCACGATTGCCGCGACCTCGGCGGTGCTGTGCGCGGCGGTCAACCGAGGCGGCTGCCCCGACGGCATGAGCGAAGCCAGGTCGTTGGCCAGCTCCGCGACCTCGGTAGGCGTGATGCCGAACTCGTGCCACGGCAGCACCGGGTCGATGTCGGCCGGGTCGGTGCCGAGGACCTGAGCGAGCCGGGTTGTCACTTCGGCGACGGGATCGGCCGCGCCGCCGTGCACGCGGTCCCGCAGCCGGGACGCCATGGTCCGCAGCGCGGGAACCGTGCGCGCCGAAAGGGGAACCACGACCGGCCCGGCCGCCGCAACGGTCCGGGTAGCGCCCGTGTACTCCTCGAGGATCACGTGGGCGTTGGCGCCCGTGGCACCGAAGGAGCTCACGCCGGCACGCCGTGGGCCGCCGTTCGCGGGCCAGGCCGAGGCGGTCCGCTGCAGCCGGAACGGCGTGTTGTCCAGATCCAGCAACGGGTTGACATCGTCCGCGTGCAGCGTCGGGACAAGCGTGCGGTGGTGCAGTTGCAGTACCGCCTTGGTCAGGCCCGAAATGCCCGCGGCGCCTTCCGCGTGGCCGATGTTGGACTTCACCGACCCCAGCGAGACCGAGCCGGGCCTGGCAGCGTCACCGAACGCCGTGACCAACGCGCGCAGTTCGATCGGGTCGCCGAGCGAAGTGCCGGTGCCGTGCGCCTCCAGCACGCCGATGGTCGCCGGTTCGGTGCCCGCGTCCTCGAACGCGGCCTGGACGACCGCGGCCTGGGCCACCGGGTTGGGCACACTGAACCCACCGGCCGCACCGCCATGGTTGACCGCACTGCCGCGGATGACCGCGTAGATGTGGTCGCCATCGCGCTCCGCCGCGGCGAGCGGCTTGAGCACGACCGCGCCCACCCCGTCAGCCGAGACATAGCCGTCGCCACCGGCACCGAACGAGCGGCAGCGCCCGTCGGTCGAGTGCATGTTGACCAGGCCGTAGCCGATGTACTTGGCCGGGTGCAGCGACAGGTTGACACCACCCGCGATCGCGACCGTGCACTCCCCGGCCCGCAGGCTGCGCACCGCGAGGTGCACCGCCGTCAGCGAGGACGAGCACAACGTGTCCACCGCGACGCTCGGCCCGTGGAAGTCGCAGCAGAACGACACCCGGTTGGCGATCTGGCCCTGGCTGAGCCCCAACGGCACCGGGTCACCGCCGCGCGCCAGGTGCTCCACGCCCAGCAGCGGGTAGTCCTTGTGCATCACGCCCGCGAACACACCCCCCAGCCGCCTGCCCGACGGACCTGACGGCGGGCACAGTGACTCCGGGGTGTGCCCGGCGTCCTCGATCGCCGCCCAGCACGCCTGCAGGAACAGCCGTTCCTGCGGGTCGAGGACATTGGCCTCACCGGCCGAGATCCGGAAGAACGACGCGTCGAAGGCGGCCACGTCGTCGAGGAACCCGCCCCAGGACGACAGCGGCCGGCCGGAAGCGCTGCGGATGTGGCCGAACCGCTCGTGGTCCCAGCGATCCCGCGGGATCTCGACGATGCTGTCCACACCACCGAGCAGGTTCGTCCACAACTCAGCCAGGTCCTCGGCGCCGGGGTACCGGCCCGCCATGCCGATCACCGCGATGGGCTGGTCACCGGCCGGGGCCGGGGCGGGTCCGATCGGGACACCTGTGAACTCGATCCGCTCCCGCCTCAGCACGGGCCTCGGCAGCGCCTTGCGGGTCCCCTGCTCGCCGGTCCACGCGGACATGACCACGTGCGCGTTGGTGCCGCCGTCACCGAAGCTGTTGATCGCGGCGACGCGAGGCCCGTCCCACGCGGTCTCCGCCCGGTCGAACCGGAACGGCGAGGCGGCCAGGTCGAAGTGCTCCGGCGGCTGCTGGCCGCTCAGGTACGGCACGCGGCGCCCGCGCTGGAGCATCAGCGCGACCTTGATCAGCCCGGCGATGCCCTCGGCGCACTGCGGGTGGCCGATGTTGGGCTTGACCGAGCCGAGCGCGCACTCCGTGGCGGAGTCCGCCCGGTAGACCGACTGGACGGCTTTCAGCTCGATCAGGTCGGTGACCGGCGAGCCGGACGCGTTGGCTTCCAGGTAGCCGATCTCGTCCGGCCGGTGACCGCTCGCGGCCAGGGCACGGGCGAGCACGGCCTGCTGGGTGACGAGGTTGGGGGTGGCCGGCCCGGCCGTGCGGCCGTCGTTGTTGACCGCGATCCCCTTGACCACGGCGATGATCCGGTCGCCATCGGCGCGTGCCGCGGCCAGCGGCTTCACCACGACGACACCCGCGCCTTCGGCCGGCACGAACCCACCGGCGCGACGGTCGAAGGCGTGGAACTCGGGCGCCGCGGCCAGCAGCCCGCGCAGGTCGAACACCTGGTGCGCGGCCGCCCCCTCGATCAGGGTGACGCCGCCGACCACCGCGGCCTCGACCTCGCCAGCGCGGACCGCCTGCGCGGCGAGGTTCAACGCCACCAGGGCCGACGAGCACGCGGTGTCCACGACCACGCTCGGCCCGCGCAGGTCGAAGTGCCGGGAGATGTTGGCGGCCAGGTAGTTCTGGCCGAGGACCACCGGGTTGCGGCTGGCCAGCACGCTGTCGCGGGCGGGCAGCCGGGCGGTGCGGCCACCGATGTAGACACCGATCTCGCGGCCCTTGACCTCATCCGGGCGGTACCCGGCGTCGTGCCAGGCGAACAGGGTCTCTTCCAGCAGCAGCAACGCCTGCGGGTCCATCGCGGCGGCGTCGGCGGCGTTGATGTGGAAGTGCCCCGGGTCGAACCGCCGGTCGGTCTCGGTGAGCAGACCGGCGTTGAAGCCGCCGCCTTCACCGGGCCAGCGCCCGGCGGGCACCGGCGCGATCGCCGACCGGCCACCGGCCAGCAGCCGCCAGTACGCCTCCGGGTCCGGTGCCCCCGGGAACCGACAGGACAGGCCAATCACAGCAAGGTCGCCGTCACGCCCATCCGCAGCCGCCGGTATCCCGGCGGCCCGAGTCGCGGCGGCAACCGGCTCGACAGCGAGATCCCCGTCACGCCCGTCCACGGCAGCCGGTATCCCGGCGGCCGGTGTCGCTGCGACGACCGGCTCGACAGCAAGGTCGTGGTCGCGTCCGTCCACAGTGGCCGGTGTCGCGGCGGCCGGGGTGGGTGCTCCGGCGGCGGTCTGCCCGGTGGGGGCGCCGAACTTCGACCGCTGCACGTCCGGATGCGTTGCCGCGAGCCATTCCGCGAACCCGGCCGCGGTCGGGTGCTCGATCAGCACGGACGGATCCAGCTCCACGCCAAGCCGTTCACCGGCCGTACGGGTCAGCTCGACGAGCGTGATCGAGTCCGTGCCGTAGTCGTGGATCGGGGTCTGGGCGTCGAGCCGGTCCCGGTCGAACTCCAGGCGTTCGGCGATCAGGTCGAGCAACCAGTCCGCGGCGGCGGACGGGCCCGCGGCGGCAACGGCGGGAGCGACTGGCTTGTTTTCCTTGCGCGGCACGCCGATCTGGTCGAGCGGCCGGTCGTCGGCGGGCACCACGGGCAACACGACCGGCCCGGCCGCACCGGACACGGCGAGATCGAGCACCCGCAGCCCGTCCTCTTCGCGCAGGGCGGCCAGCCCCGCGGCCCGGTAGGCGGGCCCGGTTCCGGCCGCGCCCATGCCGATGCCCGCCCAGCTCGGCCACTGCACGCTGACCACCCGCGGCGACTTCACCGCGAGGTGGTCGAGGTGGGTGTTGGCCATGGCGTAGTCGCTCTGTCCCACGGCAAGCGCGGGCAACGCGGAGGCCACGGATGAGAACAGCACGACGAACCGCACCGGATGCCCGGCGACGGCACGCAACAACGCCTCGGCACCGTCCACTTTGGGCGCGAGCACCCGGCGGACGCTCGCCGGAGTCTTGCGGCTGAAGGAAAGCGTCTGCTCATCGACCACTCCAGCGGCGTGCAGCACGCCACCGACCGGGCCGCTGTCCCGCAACAGCGCCGTCAACGCGTCCGCAGTGCCCGGACCGTCCAACGGCACGGACGCGACCTGGATCCGGGCACCGGTGGTGGCGAGGTCAAGCAGGCCACGGAGTTTGCGGCCCAGTGCGTCATCGTGCCGAGCACGTTCGGCCCACACTGCCCGCTCTGGCAACGTCTCGCGGCCGATCAGCAACAGCTTCCGCACGCCCCATGCCGTGACGGCGTGCCGCGCGGCGGCCAGTCCGACACCGCGGGTGCCACCGGTCACCACCAGCACCTCGTCCGGTCCGAACACCGGAACCGGTGCATCGCCCGGAGTCTGCTCGGACAGCACGGGCCGCAGCCGGTCGCCACCGCGGATGCGCACGCGGTTCAGCGCGTCGGCCGACCGGAGTTCCGCCGCCAGCCGTTGCGCGGCCGTGGTGTCCGGCTCACTCGGGTCGAGGTCGATGTGCGTGGTGTGCACCCGGCTCAGTTCGTTGCCGAGCATCGCGTACAGGCCCGCCACACGAGAGGCGTGCGGACCATCGAGACCACGGGTCACGCCCAGCACACGCGTCGCCTTCGTGCAGGCCTTCTGCAGCCACGGCAACCAGGTGTCGAGGTTGTCGGCCGCGGCATCGCACCCGGTCAGATCGACGATCGTGTCCACAGTGGACTGCTCCGTGAGGACAGTCGCACCCGGGATCAGGCGCGTAAGCTGGTCTGCCAAGGCAGCCGTCGCCGGTGTCGCCAGCACACCGACGCGACCGGCTTCCCCGCCCTCCGGTATCGGTGCGGGCCGCCATTCCTCGGTCAGCAGCCGGACCGGGTTCACGTCGGGAGTACCCGCAGCGCCGACAATCACCTCAGCGAACGCGCCCTCCGCGGCCGTCGGGCGGGTGATGGCGCCGAACCCGTGCTCGCGCAGGAGCCGTTGCCAGCCCGCCGCGGTGAGCAGCGGGGCGCCGGGGATCCGCAGGTGCTCGTCGGTGTAGAGCCACCAGCCGTCGAGCAGGCCGAACGTGAGGGTGAGCAGCGCCGACTTGCGGGTCACCTCGTTGATCACCAGCAGTCCGCCCGGCCGCAACGCATCGGCCAGGTTGGCCATGACCCGGTGCAGATCGCGGGTGGCGTGCAGGACGTTCGACGCGATCAGCACGTCGAACCGCCCGCCGGCCAGCTCCTCGGCCACGCCGGGCCGCTCCACGTCCCACCGGCCGTAGCGCAGGTAGTCGCGGCCCGGGCCGAACCGGTCCTCGGCCTTGGCCAGGAACGCGGGCGAAAGGTCGGTGAACCAGTACTCGGCCGGGCCGCCGACGGCGTCCAGCGCGGGCAGCACGACCGCTGTCGTGCCACCGGTTCCGGCGCCGATCTCGCCGATCCGGACCGGGCCCTGGCTGGTTCGGACGAAGTCGGCCACGGTCTCGGCGACGGTCTGGTTGAGCCCGTCGGCGATGGCGTTGCCTTGGTAGGCGGCCATCATCCGGTCCAGCGACCCGCCGGGGAACAGGATCTCGGTCACCGGCCGCGAGCCGGTGAGGACCTCGGGCAGCGCTGCCACGCAGTCCTCGACGAGCGACAACTGGGCGTGCCAGTACGGGTTGGCGGCCAACCGCGCACGCAGGTCCGCCCAGGCCGGGTCATCGGCCGGGTCGGCGGCCCGCTGCCCGGCCGGCAGCAGGGTCACCGGGTCGGCATCGTCGGTGAACCCGGCGGCGGCGAGCAGGCGCAGGGCCTCATCGACCCAGCGGCGGTACTTCTCGGCCACGCCGTAGCGAGCCGCCAGCCCCGCCCTGGCCTCCGGTCCGTTCGCGAACATGCCGAGCCGGCGCAGCCGCACCAGCGTCTCGCGGGCGACCCACCGGTCGGCGTCCTCGGGCGTCAGTCCCTCGGCCCAGCCTGATGCCGCCTCGAACGCCTGCGGGTACTGCGGGACCAGGTACGCGGCCAGATCGCGGATGGTGGTGCGCTCGAACAGCAGTGTCGGCGGCTGTTTCTCGCCGACCAGCTCCTCGACCGCCTGCACCAGCTCAAGCACCTGTGCGGACTCGATGCCCAGCTCGAAGTAGCCCGCCCGGACGTCCAGCTCCGCGGGGTCGCGGCCCAGTCGTCGCGCGATCACCTCACGCAGCAACGCCTCCTGCACGCTCACCCCTGTGGGCGTGGTGCGGACTTCCTGCCGCGCAGGAGCCGGGCTGTCGACGCGCTTGCTGGACAGGCCTGCCACCGTGGCGATCAGGCCGCCGCTTTCGTTGTAGAACTCCACATCCAGCGTGACCAGGCCCGGGCCGCGGCGGATCGCCGTGGTGTCAACACGGACGAAGCACCGGCTCGTCACCGGCCCAGCGGCCCGGAACGAAGCCACATGCACCGGCAGGAACGGCTCGGGACCTTCGGTCATCAGCAGGCCGGGCGCCACCGCACCGGCCATCAGCAACGCCGGGTCGAACCTGGTGCCGCGGTTGGCGTTGGGTGCGATCAGCTCCGCCACGACCGTGCCGGGGCACTCCCAGACCACGCCGTCCGCCCGCGCCGCTCCGGTGTAGGTCTGCCCGGCGTTCTCGTCGGCGGCGTAGATGTCGGCCAGCGCCACTCGACGCGTGGCCGCGGCGCGAGCCGTCGCGACGTCGAGCACACCCGAGAGCCGCACCTGCTCGGTCGCGACTTCGGCGGTGGCGTAGGGACCCGCGTCATCCGAGACGGTGACCGCCCAGCCGGATTCCGTTGGCGTGGCCCGGATGGACAGCCGGACCGGACTGTCGTCGGTGACCTGGAGCGGGCGGACCGCCGTCAGATCCGTCATCCGCAGGGTGTCGGCGGCATGACCGTGCTCGGCGAAGACGTCGTAGACGAGGTCGATGTAGGCCAGCGCGGGCATCAACGCCCGGCCGTCCACCCGGTGTCCCGCAACGTGGGGCGTGTCCATGGACAGGATGGTCTCGCCCCGGATCACGCTGTCGGCCTGCCCCGAAACGGTTGGCGGCGTGTGCCTGGTGCCCGCCAGGTCCTCGGCGGCTTCGGGCAGCCAGCAGTGGTCCCGCTCGAACGGATACCCAGGCAGCGAAACGGGAACAGGCGGGGTGTCACCCCATGCGGCTCGCCAGTCGACGGTCGCGCCATGCACCCACGCGGCCGGATCGGTCTCGCCGGACCGCTTGCGGTCGGCGACACCAGTGACTCCGGCGCCGTCCCGAAGCGCCCGGACCAGCCCGGCGATGTCGGTGAACTCGACGGCGAGCCGGTGCGGCATGTGCTCCCGGCCGGCCTGCAACGTGTAGGCCAACGCCGCTGGGTCGGTGTCGCGGCCGGGGCCGTCCAGGAAGTCCGCCAGCCGTTGCGTGACGGCTGCGAGCCGCGACGCGCTCTTGCCCGACAGCACGGCCAAGTAGGACTGGCGAGGGGCGGGCACGGGCCGTTCGGCCGGCACGTACTCCTGCAGGATCAGGTGCGCATTGCTGCCACCGGCACCGAAAGCGCTGATCCCGGCCAGCCGGGGCGCGGGCCGGCCATCCGGCCCGGTCCGGGCCGTCCACTCGGTCAGCGAGCGCTGAACCTGGAACGGGCTCGACGAGAAGTCGATGTTGCTGTTGAGCTCCTCGGCGTGCAGCGAGGGCACGAGTTCCTGGTGCCGCAGCTGAAGCAGCACCTTGGTGACCCCGGCGATGCCCGCCGCCGACTCGGCGTGCCCGATGTTGGACTTGACCGAGCCGATCGGGACCGTCCGCCCGGCCAGGTCACCGAAGGCACGGGTCAGCCCGCTGATCTCCACGGGGTCGCCGAGTGCCGTCCCGGTGCCGTGGGCCTCGATGTAGCCGATCTCCGAAGGCTGGACACCGGCCCGGGCGAGGGCGTCGGCGACGAGCACACCCTGAGCGCGCGGGTTGGGCACGCTGTAGCCCTTGCTGGCACCGCCGTGGTTCACCGCCGAACCACGCACTACAGCCAGAATCCGGTCGCCGTCGGCCTCAGCCTGCGACAGGCGCTTCAACAGCACCGCACCCGATCCGTCGGCGGGCACGAACCCGTCACCCGCCGCGCCGAAGCTGCGGCAGGCACCGGACGGAGCGAGGAAACCACTGCGGGACAACTGAAGGTACTTCACCGGATGGCTGGTGACGTTCACGCCACCGGCGATCGCCACCTCGCAGTCACCGGTGCGGATCGCCTGGCATGCAAGGTGGATCGCGGCCAGCGACGACGAGCACATGGTGTCCAGCGCGATGCTCGGCCCGGTGAGCCCGTAGAAGTACGAGACCCGGTTGGCCACGGCCGCGTACGACGACGAGGTCGCCGCACCACCGCGATGCAGGGCCGCGTCCACGCCGTACAGCTGGTAGTGCCCATACATCATCCCGACGAACACACCGGTCCGCACCGCGGCGAGGTCCGCCCGGGTGCGGCCCGCGTCCTCCAGCAGGTGCCACACGGTCTCCAGGAAGATCCGTTCCTGCGGGTCCAGGTGCCGGGCCTCGACCGGCGACATCCGGAAGAACATCGGGTCGAACTTGTCGACGTCCCGCATGAACCCGCCGGTGCGGGTCGCGGTCCGGCCGGGTACGCCGGGTTCCGGGTCGTACCAGCGGTCGTGGTCCCAGCGGTCGGCGGGCACGTCCTGCACACAGTCCCGTCCGGCGCGCAGGTTCTCCCAGAACTCCCACAGGTCGTCGGCCTGGGGGTAGCGACCGGCCACACCGATGATCGCGATGTCCTCCTCTGCCTGCGTCGGCTCAGGTTCCCGGACGGTGACGACCGCAGGGGCCGACTCCGCCGCATTGTCCTCTTTGGACACTATCGGCACTGTCGGCACAGTCGGCTCGAAGACGCCGGGATGCTCCGCGGCGAGGTGCTCGGCCAGCTGGCGCAAAGTCAGGTACTCGAAGAAAAGCGTCTTCGACAACGGGCCGAAGTGCTGCTCCAGCGCCGAGGTCGCGCTCATCACGATCAGTGAGTCGACGCCGTAGCTGTCGAACTCCTCATCGGGGTCGATCTCCGCGGCCGGCAGCTTGAGCTGCTCGGACAGAACCCCGGCCAGGAACTCCACGGCTCGCTCCCGCACGGCGTCCTCGTCCGGCGCGAGGCGGGCTTCGCTTCGGCCGGGGGCGTCGTGCCGGAGGCGCTGATCCGGGCGCACGTCACCCACCGGCTCGGCCCCGGGCACTTCCGGCTGTGCGGCCTGGTGCGTGACCGGCTGCGTGACGTCGGTGCCGCCCAGGGCCGCCGCGATCCGGCCGGCATCGCCCGGAGCCAGCAACACCGACGGCGCATCCCCGGCGAGGGCACGGGCCAGCGCGGCCATGGCCGGCTGGGTCCGGACCGGCCGCATGCCGAACAGCTCGGCCATCTTGGCGACCACGGAGGGATCGGCCGCCACGCCACCGTCCGTCCACAGTGGCCACTGCACGGACAGGCTCACCCCGGACCGTTCACCCGACGCCGCCTGCTCGGCGCGGCGGGTCATCAGCCGGTCCAGGTAGCCGCTGGCGGTCGCGTGGTCGGCCTGGCCGACGTTGCCGAACGCGGCCGCGGTCGAGGAGTACGCCACGAAGTACCGCAGCGGATCGTGCCGCGTGGCCTGATCCAGCCAGGCCGCGCCGAGGACCTTGGGCCGCAGCACGGCATCGGCGTCCGCGCGGCTCTTGCGCAGCAGGAACGAGTCACGCAGCGTCCCGGCCAGGTGCGCGACGCCCACCAGCGGACCGGCCTGCCTGGCCTGCTCGACGGCGAGGCGGACACCGTCGCGGGTGCCGAGATCGGCGCGGACGAACCGGACGTCGCCCCGGTGGCGCACCAGGTCGAGCACTGCGGGCTCGGGCTCGGTGCGCCCGGCCAGCACAACAGTGGCGTCCGGATTGCGGTCCAGCAGCCAGGACGCGAAGGCCAGACCGAGGGCACCCGCACCGCCGGTCACCAGGTGCACGCCCGGGCCGCCGGTGACGGTCTCAGGGCCGGTGGGCAACTCGGTGCGGTCCCACGCCCGGGCCAGCCGTCCCCCGGCCGTCACCAGGACCTCCGCGGTGCCGCCGGTCACCAGCTCACCGGCCAGGACCTTCGCCGGATCCAGGCCCGCGTGACCGGTGACGCGCATCGCGAGGCCGGGGTACTCCCAGCTCAGTGACCGCGCGAACCCGGCCATGGCGCCGTGCAGCTCGGGGTGGTCGCCGGTCGTGTCGTACAGGTACAGCCAGCGCGCGCTCCCCCGGCTCGCGGCCACCCAGGCGGCGGCGAGTTCCCGGGCGAGGTGGAAGCCGTCGTCCAGCGCGCCTTCCAGGTCGGACCGGGCCGGCGGGGTCTGCACGAACACGATCGGCGCCGGTGCGTCAGCCAGGCGTGCGACCAGATCGGCGATGGGTTCGCCCGGTCCACGGGTGACCGCCGCGGCAGGAGCCGCTGCCGCGACGAGTTCGGGGGCGGCGTCGCCGAGGAACACGACCGTCGCCGGTGCCGGTGCGGGCTCATCGGTCGCCGCACGCCAGGTGGGCACGAACGCCACCGGCTCGCCGGTATCGGCGGATGCCGTGGCGCGCAAGGCGAACCCATCGATCCGGCACACCACGGAGCCGTCCTGGCCGGTCATGGTCAGGTCGAACACCTGCAGGCCCGCGGCCGCGCGGACCCGGACGGCGTGCACCAGGCAGGTCTCCGGCAGGTCGGCGAGCAGGCGGATCTCGTCGATCGAGAACGGCAGGTACGGCACCGGCCGACCATCGGCGTCCTTGGCCGCGGCCGTGTCGGCGATCCAGCCGACGACCTGAAGCGCGCCGTCCAGCAGCGACGGCTCGAACCGGTAGCCGGCGGTGTCCGCACGCCGGGTCTCAGGCAGCACCAACGTTGCCAGGGCCTCGTCGGACGAGTGCCGGACCTCCTCGACCGCGCGCAGGCTCGGGCCGTAGTCGAAGCCGAGCGCGGTCATCCGCTCGTAGCACTCTTCGCGGGTCCGCACGGTTTCGCACCGCGCCCGCACCGCGTCGATGTCAAGGCGGGCAACCGGTGCGGGGTCAGCGAAGCGCAGCACCCCGCTCGCGTGGCTGACGGCATCGGACACGACCTCGAAGCGGGCGCCATCGTCTTGCGGGGTCAGCCGCACACGCAGCCGCAGGCCGTCTCCAGGACGTACGGGCAGGCCCCAGACCAGGCCGGTGACCACGCGCACCGGCCGTTGACCGGCGAGCTCACCCGCCAGCCTGGCCAGTTCGAGGTGCACGACACCCGGCAGCACCGGTTCGCCGCCGACAACGTGGTCGGCGAGGTAGAACTCCGCCGGGGTGAGGTTCTTCTCGAACGCCACACCGTCCAATGTGGACACATTGGCGTCGAGCAGGGTCGGGTGCAGCCGCGCCCGACCCGGTGCGGCCACCTTAGGACCGACCCAGTACCTGGTGCGCTCGAAGGGATAGGTCGGCAGCGACACCCGCCGGCCGGCCACACAACGCAGATCCGCGGCCTCGCCGGTCACCCAGCGCCGGGCGCGGTCGAGCAGAGTGCCCGCGCCGGCGTCGGTCTGGGCCGGGACGTCAGCGGAACGCTTGCCGCGCTTACGAGCCCGGCCACGCACCAGGCCATCGGTCTCGCCGCCCGCGGCGAGCACGCGCAGGATCCTGAGCAGCTCCGCGCGATCCTCGGCGATGACGACCGCGCGCTCGGCCAGCTCCGCACGTCCGGTGATCAGGGTGTGTGCGACATCGGCAAGCTGCGCGTCGGACTGCGCCAGATGGGCGGCGAGCGCCTTCGCCCGCTCGGCCAGCGTGCCCGCATTCCTTGCGGACAGCGGGAATGCCAGCGGTCCCGGCGCGGTGGCCGGCTGTTCGGCCCGCTCGGCCGGTTCCTCGATGACCAGGTGCGCGTTGGCCCCGCCGACCCCGAACGAGCTGAGCCCGGCGATCCGCGGCCGGCCGGACCGGCGGGGCCACGCGGTCGCCTCGCCGAGCACCCGGAACGGCCCGCCGTCCAGCTCCAGGTACGGGTTCTGGTCGTGGTAGTGCAGGTTCGCCGGCAGCAGGCCGTGCCGCATCGCCAGCAGGATCTTGAACAGCCCGGCGACGCCGGCCGCGGTCTCCAGGTGGCCGATGTTCGACTTCACCGACCCGATCCCGCAGAACGGCTCCGCGGGCAGCGGCACGCCACGGCGCCTGGCCAGTTCCTCGAACGCCGCCCGCATCCCGGAGACCTCGACCGGGTCGCCCAGCTCGGTCCCGGTGCCGTGCGCCTCCAGGTAGTCCACATCGGACGGATCGACACCCGCGGCGGTGAACGCCTCGACCATCAGCTCGGCCTGGGCGTCCGGGTTCGGCGCGGTCAGCGACGAGCTGAGGCCGCCGTGGTTGATCGCGACGCCCCTGATGACCCCGTGGATCACGTCCCCGGCCCGCTCGGCCTCGGCCCGGTCACGCAGCACGACCACACCGACGCCCTCACCGCGGACGTAGCCGTCGGCCGAGCTGTCGAAGGTCTTGCACCGCCCCTGCTCGCTGAGCACGTGCCCGTCGGCCATCGCGAGGTACACATCCGGCGACAGCAACAGGTTCACGCCGCCCGCGATCGCCAGGTCGCACGCCCCGGTGCGCAGTGCCGCGATGGCCTGCGCGACCGCGGTCAGGGAGCTCGAGCACGCGGTGTCCATGGCCACGCTCGGGCCGCGGAAGTCGAAGAAGTAGGACACGCGGTTGGGCACGATGGACTGCGCCGCACCGGTCCCGGCGTGCCCCTCGCGGTGGCGGCCGCTGTCCTTCTGCAGCTGCGCGTACTCCACATTGGACACACCGAGGAACACGCCGACGCGCGAGCCGGCCAGGTCCGACGGCCGCAGCCCGGCGTCCTCCAGCGCGGTCCAGACCGCTTCCAGGACCAGCCGTTGCTGCGGGTCCATCAGCTCGGCCTCGCGTGGCGAGATGCCGAAGAACGCCGCGTCGAAGGCGTCCACGTCCTCGAGGTAGCCACCCCAGCGCGCGACCCGGCCGGCCCGTTCGCCGTGCTCACGGCCCAGGGCGCGCCAGTCCCACCGCTCCGCCGGGGTCTCGGTGACCAGGTCGTCCCCGGCCACCAGGTGCCGCCAGAACGCGTCCAGGCCGGGCGAGCCGGGCAGCCGGCCCGCCATCCCGATCACGGCCGTGTCGCCCGTCCTGGGCGCGGCCGCGACCGGTTCGGCAGGCCGGGCGGCGGGCTCGCTCGCGAAGAGCGCGGGATGGGTGTCGAGCAGGTGCCCGGCGACGGCCCGCGCGGTCGGATGCTTGAAGAAGACCGGCGGCGCGACTTGCACGCCCCACCTCCGCCGGATGCGCACGCTGAGTTCGGTGAGGCGGACGGAGTCGACGCCGAGCGCGCCGAACCGGTCGGTCTCGTCGACCTCGCCGGGGTCCACGCCGAGCAGCTCGGCGACCATGCCCACCAGCTCGTCCGCCACCCGGTCCGCGGAGTCGGCGATCCTGGTGCCCGGCGGGCGTTTTCCACGCTGCGGGCGGAGGGTGGCGAGACGGCCGCGGTCGATCTTGTCGTTGGGGGTCTTGGGCAGCTCGGCCAGTTCGACCAGCTCGTCCGGGATCATGTAGTCCGGCAGCAGACGGCCGAAGCCGGCCCGGTCGGGCCGGGGGCCGCCCGGGACCGCGGTGTAGAAACACCGCAGTACCGCGGCGCCGGAACCGGTCTGTGCCAGCACGACCGCGGCATCGGCCACACCCGGCAGCTCACGGGCGGCCTGCTCGATCTCGCCGGGTTCGACGCGATGGCCCCGGATCTTGACCTGGGCGTCGATCCGGCCGAGGTACTCCAGCGCACCGGAAGCGGTGCGGCGCACCAGGTCGCCGGTGCGGTAGAGCAACGGCGAGACGTCCGGGTCGACCGGGTTCGGGACGAACCGGGAGGCGGTCAGCTCGGGCTGGCCGTGGTAGCCGTTGGCGAGCCCGTCGCCGCCGATGTGCAGTTCGGCGGGCACACCGGCAGGTACCGGCCGGCCGTCGCTGTCGAGCAGGTGGAAGACGGTGTTGGCGATCGGCCGGCCGAGGGTGACCGGTTCGCCGTCGCGGACCCGTGCCACCGACGACCAGATGGTGGTCTCCGTTGGCCCGTAAAGGTTCCAGACCTCACCGGCGCGGGAAAGCAAGGCACGAGCGGTGTCCCGGTCGAGCGCCTCACCGCCGCAGAACACCCGCAGCCCGCGGCCGCCGGACCAGCCCGCGGCCACCAGCATCCGCCAGGTCGCCGGGGTCGCCTGCATGATGGTGGCCGCGCTGGCCTCCAGGATCCGGCGCAGCGCGATGCCGTCCCGTGTGGCCGCCGACGGCACGACCTCGACACTGCCACCGGTGACCAATGGCAGGAACAGTTCGAGACCGGCGATGTCGAACGACACCGTGGTGACCGCGAGAACGCGGTCCCGTTCGGTGCAGCCAGGTTCCCGGGCCATCGACCACAGCAGGTTGACCAGCGCGCGATGACCGACACGCACGCCCTTGGGACGCCCGGTCGATCCGGAGGTGTAGATCACGTAGGCGTCATCGGCGGGCGCCGGACCGGCGCCGGGTGTCGTGGTGACCTCATCAGCCCAGCCGGGGTCCAGCCACAGCGCGGGTGCGTCGACCGCGCTCGCCGCCTCGCTCAGCTCCCGATGGGTGACGGCCAGCGCGACGCCCGCGTCGGCGGTCATGTACCGGATGCGCTCGGCTGGGTACGTCGGATCCAGCGGCACATACGCGGCACCGGAGGCGAGCACGCCGAGCAGCGCGACGACCAGATCGGCCGACCGGTCGACGAGTACGGCGACGCTCCCGCCACGGCCAACGCCACGGGCACGCAGCAACGAGGCCAGCGCGTTCACCCGTGCGGTCAGCTGCCCATAGGTGAGTTCCTCGCCCTGGCAGACCACGGCGACTCGCTGCGGATCCTGTGCCGCGACCAGATCGACCACAGTGGACTCGCGCGGGTAGTCACGCCGGGACGCCGCCTGCTCGTCGGCCAGCAGCCGCCGTTCGGCCGCGGTACGGGGGTCCAGCTCGGCGAGCGGGCGATCCGGTTCGGCCAGCGCCTGCCCGAGCAGCAGCCGGAACCGCTCGGCGAAACCGTCCACTGTGGACTTGTCGAACAGCTGCGGGTCGTACTTCATGGTCAGCTTGCAGCCCTCGGCCAGCTCGACCAGATCGGCGGTCAGCTCGAACTCGCCCTCCTGGTGCACGCCGTCGACCAGGCCGAGCACCGGGGTCGGCCCGGATCGCCGGGCGACCCAGTTCTGGAAGTAGAAAGCGGTGCCGGTCAGCGGCCGGCCCAGCTCCTGGGCGGAGCGGATGTACGGGTAGTCACCGTGCTCGACCGCGTCCAGGACCTCGGCCCGGACCTGGCCGAGCAGCGTGCCGAACGTGTCCCCGGGGTGTGGCTCGACGGTGACCGGCACGAGGTTGACGAAGTAGCCCACGGTGCCGGCGAACCGGCTCTCGGGCCGCCCGGCGACGGGGGTGCCGACGGTGATCGGCCGCTGGTCACAGTGCCGGTCCAGCATCGCGATGTACGCGGTGACCATGACCGTGAACAGCGAGACCCCGGCGTTGGTGGCGTACTGCTTGGCCGCCGCGACCAGCTCGGCGTCCAGGAGGTGTTCGGTGCTGGCGCCGTCGAGGGACCGGACCTCCGGGCGCGGGCGGTCGGTGGGCAGCCGGACCGGCTCGACGTCCGCGAGCCGCTCGAGCCAGAACTCCCGCAGCCGGGCGCCGCGCGGACCGTCCAGCATGGCCCGCTGCCAGTCGGCGAAGTCCGCGAAACCGGCCGCGGGCGGCGGTTGCGGGACCGGGCGACCGTCCCGCACGGCCAGGTAGGCATCGGCGAGCTCGTCGAGGAAGACCGCGATGGACGTGCCGTCGAAGATCGCGTGGTGGAGGGTGACCAGCAGCGCGTGCCGGCCGTCCGGCACGGTGTGCACCTCGGCCCGCACCAGGGGCCCGGCCGTCAGGTCGAACGGCAGGCGGACGCGGGTCCGCAGGCGTTCGGCCAGTTCGCCGGCCTCGGTGGCGGGCACGTGTTCGTGGCGGAACTCGAGGTCCAGCTGGGCGTGCACGACCTGCACGAGGGTGCCGTCCTCGTCGGCGAAAGTCGTGCGCAGCGCCGGATGCCGGGCCACCAGTGCTTCCAACGCCGTCCGCAGCGCGGTGATGTCGGTGTCCGCGGCCAGCCACACGGCCACCGGGAGGTTGTAGGCGGGGTTGCCCGGCGCGGTCTGCTCGATCACCCACAGCGCCCGCTGGCCTTCGGACGCCGGGCGGCGCTCGACCGGCGCGATCGGCGCGGCCGGGGCTTCCCGCAGCACGCCCGCCGTGGCGAGATGCGCGGCCAGGCCGCGCAGGGTGGCGTGTTCGAGGATGTCCACCAGCCGCACGTCCGCGCCGAAGGTCTCGGCGATGCCGGTCACGACCTGCATCCCGGTCAGCGAGTCGAAGCCGTACTCGGCCAGCGGCCGGTCCGGGTTGATCGGCTCGTCCAGTTTGAGTGTGCGCTCGAGAAGTTCCCGCAGCTCGCCGTGCACGTCATCGGTGCGAGCGGAAACGGTGGCCCGGGCCTGCCGGACCGGTACGGCCGCACGGACCTGTTCGGTGCCCGCCTCGGCGACCAGGACGGTCTGCCCGAGGTCGGCGCCGCCGGACAGCACGGCCACTTCGCCGAACCCGGCCGCCCGCAGCAGCCGCGTCCAGGTGCCCGGCTCGGCCAGCGGCGAGTCCGGGATCCTCAGGTGGGCATCGCGCAAGGACCACCAGCCGTCGAGCACGCCGCCCGCGACCGTGACCGAGGCACGCACGGTGGTCAGCTCGTTGAGCACGAACCACCCGCCCGGCCGCAGCAGCGACCGGATGGACCGCAGCGTCTCGGCCAGGTCCGGGGTCGCGTGCACGACGTTGGTCGCGATCACCACGTCGTGCCCGCCGGGTGGGAAGCCCTGGGCGGCGGGGTCGGACCGCAGGTCGAGCAGCTGGAACCGGACGTACGGGTGGGTCGCGCCGAACCGGGACCGGCCGTGGTCCAGGAACCGTGGGGACACGTCGGTGTACGCGTAGTCGATCATGGCCGCGTCGGCGTCGAGGGCGGGCAGCACACGCTCGGTGGTCGCCCCGGTCCCCGCACCCAGTTCGATGATGGCGACCCGGTCCCCCGCCGCCAGGCGCACCCGTTCGGTGATCGCGGCGCGGACCAGGTCGTTGTAGTGGTCGGTGACCGGGTTGCCCTGGTAGAAACCGGCCGCCAGGTCCAGCGAGGCGTTCGGGAACAGGATCTCGGTGGCGTTCACCTTGCCGCGCAACACTTCCGGATAAGCGGCCAGGAACCGCTGGACCGGCAGGATGGTGGACGCGACCTCGGGGTAGCCGGCGCGCAGCCGGTCGAGTTCCGTGTCGATCCGGGCGTGGTCCCAGTCCCGGGCCGTGGTCGTGAAGGCGGGCGTCGCCCGCAGCGATCCATCGTCCTCGGCCAGGTACCCGGCCTGCACCAGGATGGCGACCAGCGCGGCGAACTGCCTGGTGTGGGCCGCGACAACACCTAGTTCGCCGGCGATGTGCGCCCGGTCGATCCGCTCGGCACTGGCGAACGCGCCCATCCGGTGCAGCGCAACGACGAGGCCACGGGCCACCAGCGGCTCCAGTTTGCCGTACGCGGCAAGCACGCGGTCGGTGCCCACGCGGTCGCGCGGCGTCGTGTCGAGCCGGTCCCGTACCGCGGCAAGGCTTTTGCCGACAGGCTCGTTGTCGTCCTTGTCGCCGGGTGTGTCGGCCAGTGCCGCCAGCGCCGCCCGTTCCGCGCGGATCACCATCACCTGCGGCTCGTCCCCGGCGAGCACACCGGGCAGTTCGGCGAGTGCTTCCGCCGGAGTCAGTTCACCGATGCCCAGTGCGCGGAAAATGGCGGGCAGGCCGGGTCGCGCGCCGGACCCCACCGCGCCCCAGTAGCCCCAGTTGACGACTCGCACGGGGTACGGGCGCACCGAGTCGAGGTGCCGGCCCAGCGCGTCCTGGCACGCCGAAGCCGCGGTGTAGGCGCTGTTGCCGGAGCTGGACCCGAACGAGCCCGCCGAGGAGAACAGCGCGACGAAGTCCGGGCGGTGTTCGCTGACCGCCGCGTCGAGCGCGAGGGTGCCGTCCACCTTGGCGGCCAGGGCGGACCGGAACTCGGCGGTGCTCAGCCGGCCGATCGGCCGGTCGTCGAAGGTCATCGCGGAGTGGAAGACGCCGTGCACCGCACCGAATCGCCGCACGGACCGGGTGATCACCGCACGGACCGCGGCCGCGTCGGCGACGTCGGCCCGCTCGTGCACCACTTCACCGCCGGCGTTGTGCGCGCGCTCGATCTCGGCCCGGTGGGTGGCGTCCGGTTCGTTGCGGCTGAGCCAGATCACCTTGGCCTGGTACCGCTCGGTGAGGTGGCGGGTGAGGGCGAGCCCGACACCGCCGGTGCCACCGACGATCACGTAGACGCCGCCTTGGCGGTAAGGGACCGCGGCCGCAGCGCGTACCGGCGCAAGGGTGCGCACATATCGCTGGCCGCCCCGCACGACCACCACGCGACCCTTGGGGTGCGCGGGTTCGCCAAGGATCGCGGCCACGCGGTCGGCCCGCGGATCCTGCCTGCTGATGTCCACACAGGACACTTGCGTGCCGGTGAACTCGGCGGACGCCACCTGGGCCAGTCCGTGCAACGCGGCGGCAACCGGGTTGTCACCAGGGCTGCCCGCGACGGCATGCACGTCGGAGGTGACGACGCGCAGTGCGCGGATCCGGACGCGGGTGAGGACGTCGAACAGCGAGGCGGCACCGGTGGCCAGGTCCGTGCCGCCGAGGTGGATCAGGGTGTCCACCTCACCGGGCAGCTCAGGCGAGGCTTCATCCAGCGAGACCACCCGGGCGTCGCCGACGGCTGCGGCGATGGCGTCGGCCAGGTCGCGCGCGACCGCACTGGCCAAGATGAGTACTGAGCCCGCCGGCCGGGCCGCTGCACGCACCGCGCCCGCGGGTTGCCAGCGCGGCGCGAAACGGCCTGCCTCGTCGCGTTTCTCCGGCTCGGGAACCCAGAACCGCCTGCGCGCGAACGGGTACGTGGGCAACGCGATCCTGCGCGGCGCACGGCAGCCCGCGGGCGGCTCGGACAGAGGTGACCAGTCCACAGTGCCGCCATGGACCCAGAGTTCGCCCAAAGCGTGCAGGTCGCCGCCCGGCAGAGCCGCGCCGGGGCGCCGTTCGGTGGCATCCCCGATCCAATGTGGACAACCGGGCTGGCGGTTGCCGGCGATCGCGCGCAGTGCCTGGTGCAGCTCGGTGACGTCGGCGACGACAAGGGCGAGCCGGAAGTCCATGGGAGAACGGCCGACGCGCAGGGTGTGCGCGATGTCGGCGAGTTCGAGGCCGGTGCGCGGCACGGCGTTCCCGTTGCGGGCGGCGTGCCCGGCCAGCGTCGCGGCGGTCGTGCCGGCGGGCAGTGTCGCGGGCAGGGACAGGTGTTCGGCCAGCAGGTGACGTAGTCGCGGCCACTCCGCGGCACCCAGGCCGTAGTCACGCAGTTCGACGTCCGGGTCGACGTCGTCGGGGTCGACGCCGAGCACTTCGGCGACCGCGTCGACACAGTGGCTTTCCGCGGTGGCGGCGACCGCCGGGGTGTGCGGCTCGGTCAGGAACGCTGCGAGTTCGCCCGCGGCGACCCGGAGGCGTTCCTCGGTCCGCGCCGACAACACCACGAGCTGCGGGGTGCGGGCCGGACTGGCGGCGGCATGCTGGTCGACGTACTCGGCCACGACGAGATGCGCGTTGGCACCGCCGCCGCCGAACGAACTGATCCCCGCCACGCGCGGCTGGGGGACGCCGCCGATCACGCGTGCGGGCCACGGTTGCGCGTCCTTCGGGATCCGGAACGGCGTGTCGCTCAAGGTGATCTCGGGGTTGAGCGGCTCCGCGTGCGGAGAGGGCGCGATCATGCCGTGCTGGAACTGCAGCAGCACCTTGGTGAGCGCCGCGATGCCCGCAGCCGACTCCAGGTGACCGATCGTCGACTTCACCGAGCCCAGCGCGCAGCTGCCCGCGGGCAGTCCGCCGAAGACCCGGCGCAGTCCGGCGATCTCGAGCGGGTCGCCGAGCGGCGTGCCGGTGCCGTGCGCCTCCAGGTAGCTGACCTCCGCCGGATCGACCCCCGCACGGCGCAGCGCCCCGGCGATCACGTCAGCCTGGCTGCCTGGGTTCGGCACGGTGTAGCCGCTGGTGCGGCCGCCCGCGTTCAGCGCGGAGCCGCGGATCACGCCGAGCACGCGGTCCCCGTCGGCGACCGCGGCGGCGAGCGGCTTGAGCACGACCGCGCCCACGCCCTCACCGTCGACGAACCCGTCCGCGCCCGCGCCGAACGCCTTGTTCTGCCGTCCCGGCGAGATCATCTGGCGGTCGGACAGGTGCCACAGGTGGGCCGGGTGCAGGATCAGGTTCACGCCGCCCGCGATGGCCATCGCCGACTCGCCGCTCGCCAGGCTCCGCACCGCGAGATGGATCGCGGTCAGCGACGACGAACAGGCCGTGTCGACGGTCAGGCTGGGGCCGTGCAGATCCAGCGTGTACGACACGCGGTTGGCCACCGACCAGTGGTTGGACCGGGCGTGGTTGGCCACCCCACGTGCCTCGGCGGCGCCGCCGATCCACTCGTAGTCGTTGTTCATGACACCGGCGAACACGCCGACCGGGTCGTTGCCGCCGAGGGACCGGGGCGCGTAGCCCGCGTCCTCGACCGCCGCCCACGCGATCTCCAGGAACAGCCGCTCCTGCGGGTCCATGTCCTCGGCGTCGCTCGGCGAGATCTGGAACAGCAGGGGGTCGAACTTGTCGACGTCGTCGAGGAAACCGGCCCACTTGCTGTAACTGCGCCCGGACCGGCCCGCGGGGTCGTAGTGGTCGGCCGCCGGCCACCGCTCGGTCGGCACCTCGCGCACGCAGTCCCGGCCCGTGCGCAGGTTGTCCCAGAACTGGCCCACGGTCCCGGCCAGCGGGTACCGGCCGGCGACGCCGATGATCGCGATCTCGGTGTCCCGCGCGGCGGCCACACCCAGGTCGGCGAGGATCCGCGCGAGCAGCTCGCGGCGATCGGCCGGGGTCTGCCCGGGCTCGGCCGGCCCAGGCGTGGACGGCACAGTCATGCGGTATCGCCCTTCGCGTCGGTCATGTCGGTTGCGGCGGCGGTGCTTTTCGCGGAGGTGAGCCCGGCCAGGAGGCCGAGCACCCGGTCGACCTCGGAGTCGGACAGCCGGTCCACCACCGCCCGGATCGGGTCCCTGGCCGCAGGGGGAGCCGGAATAGCAGGCTCAGTCGTTGGCTCGATCGGAGACGGCACCGGTGGGGGCGGCTGCTCGGCCGGGCGCAGCCTGTGCAGGTGGACGGCCAGCTGCGCGATGGTGGCGTGTTCGAACAGCAGCGTCGCGGGCAGCGGGCCGTACTCGGCCTCCAGTGCCCGGGTCAGTTCCAGGGCCACCAAGGAGTCCACGCCGTAGTCGCCGAAGGTGGTGTCCGGGGCGAGGCGGTCGGCGGGCAGCTCCAGAACTTCGGCGAACACCCGCGTCACGTACTGCTCGGTCGCGTGCTGTCCGGTCGTGTGCTGCCCGGTCACGGCGGGCGGCTTCGCCGGGACCGGTGCGGCGAGTTCGGCGCGGCGGACGCGCAGGCCGTCCGCCCGGCCCAGGATGAGGCGCTGGTCGGCCGGTTCGTCCGGCAGCGCCAGCTCGGTCGCCGAGGTGAACCCGGCCGCGGTCAGCGCGTCCAGCCACCGGGGTGCGCTCAGCACCGGTGCGGTGGGCAGCCGCAGCGCGGTGTCCTCGGCGATCCACCAGCCGCGGGCCAGGCCGAACACGAAGGTCAGGTAGGCCGCGGGCCGGATGCCCTCGTTCACGATGAGCAGGCCGCCGGGCACCAGCAGGTCCTTGATGTGGCCGAGGGTCGTCTCGATCCGGCGGGTCGCGTGCAGCACGTTCGTGGCCAGCACGACGTCGAACGGCTCGGTGAACCCCTGCCCGGCGGGCGGGCGTTCGATGTCCAGGACCCGGAAGCCGGTGTCCGGCCGCGAGCCGAACTCCCGGCGGCCGTGCCGGACGAACGTCGACGACAGGTCCGTGTACGTGTAGTGCACCCCATCGCCCAGCGCGGCGAGCGCAACGCGACTGGTCGCACCGGTGCCAGCACCCACTTCCAGCACACGCGCGGGCCTGGCCGTCCGCAACACCTCGCCGAGCAGGGCGTTGTACTGTTCCATCACCGGATCCGACTGGTAGAACCTGGAAACCAGGTCCGCGGAGCCTTCCGGGAACAGCACGTCGACCCCGTCCCGCCGCCCGGTGAGCACGTCCGGCAGCGCTCGCACGCACCGCACCAGCAGTTCGGCCGCGGCGGCGGCGCCCGGGTGTTCGGCGACGAGCGCTGCCATGGCACGGCCAGGGTCGGCCACCTCGGTGCCACGGGCCGCCAAGGCGAGCGCGGCCTCGTACAGCGCGTGATGCTCTGGAATGACCTGGCTGGCCTCGACATCGCGCAGCACACCGGCCAGCAGCCCGGCGGCGAGCGCGTCGAGGGCCTGGTTCGCCCGCAGCTGCGCCGCGGCCGTGGCAGCCCGCTCGGTATCGGGCGCAACGTACGGTACCGGCAGCGAAGCGGTGTCAGCGGGACCGCGACAGTCCACTGTAGACGATGGGTCGACGCCGATGCCGGCCAGCACCCGCTGGTCCGCCTTGGTCGCGATCACCTGGCCGACCGGTTGCGCGGCAACGAGTTCCATCGCCCGCATGCCCTCGGCGGCACCGATCGGCGTGACGCCGGACGCGGACAGCCGCTGGAGCACCCGCTCCCGGTCCCGGTCGCCGCCGGAGTGCCAGAAGCCCCAGTTGACCACCCGTACCGGGAACCGCGCCGTGCGGCCGAGGGACAACGCGTACGCGTCCTGGTAGACGCTGCCCGCCGCGTAACCGGCCTGTCCCTGGTTGCCGCCGAAGGAGATCCCGGACGAGTAGAACATCAGCAGGTCGAGCGGTTCCCCCGCGACGGCCGCGCACAACGCGCGGGTGCCGGCGGCCTTGACCCGCAGCGCGGCGGCGAAGCCTTCGGCGGACAGCTCGGCGAACGGCGTGGTGACCAGGACCATGGCGGCGTCGATCACGCCGTGCAGCACCCCGAACCGGCGCTTGGCCTCCCGCACCGCGCCCGCGATCTGGCCGGGATCGGTGACGTCGGCGGCCAGGTACACCGCCTGCCCACCCGCGGCTTCGATCCGGTCCAGCTGAGCACGCCTGCGGCCGTCGAGCGCACCGCGGCCGACCAGGACCAGCCGGGCCGAGTAGCGCCCGGCGAGGTGCATGGCGGTGTCGAAGCCGATCGTGCCAAGCCCGCCGACCAGCAGGTACACCCCGTTCTCGCGGAACGCGGACGGCTGCGGCCGGACCGGCGAGAGCCGCCGCAACCGACGTGTGTAGCGAACCCCGGCGCGCAGCAACACCTGCCGGACCCGCGGTGCGCACGGCTCGGCGACGATCGCGGCGGCGACCGCGGCCGGGTCTGCGGCGACGTCCGCCCCACGCACGTCCAGCAACGCGGTACCCAGCTCGCCGAGTTCGCTGTCGACCGTCATGGCCAGCCCGGCCAGCCCGGCGGCACCAGGGCGGGCCGCGTCGCGGTCGCCAAGCGGGCACGCGTCGCCGGTGATCACCTTGAGCCGCAACGGTCCCGGCAGCACGCCGCGGTCCCGCAGGTCGGCGAGCAACCGGTAGAGCGCCAGCACCGACTCGTCCTGCTCGTCGTCGGCGCCGGTCACGGACCCGAGGAAGTAGACCAGGCCCTGCCGCGCCCCGGGCAGCGCGGCGAATCGCGCGGCGGACTCACCCGGCGCGATCCGGACCACCTCAGGGTGCGCGGCGGCGATCCGGTCGGCGAGCGCCGACTCGGCGGGCCGGGCGACCAGCAACACGGGACCGGCGTCGGGCGTGGTGTGCGGTGGCGTGGGTGCGACCGTCCACGATGGAACGTAAAGGAAGTCCGGTTCGGCGGACGGGCGGGAGCGCAGCACCAGGCCGGCCACGGTCAGGCACACGTTCCCGGAGTCGTCGAACACGGTCACGTCACAACGGCCATCACGCTCCACGGCATGCGCGTAGCAAGCCTGCGGCAGAGGCCTGTGCTGAGTGATCCGGTCCGCCGCGAACGGCAGCACCGGCTCGCCGTCGTCGAGCACGGCGGCCAGGATGTGCAGCGCCGCATCGGCAAGGCCGGGGTGCAGTGCGTATCCGGGCGGGGTGGGACGGTCCGTGCGCAGCCGGGCAAGCACCTCCCGGTCGCCTGTCCACACCGATTCGGCAACCTGGAACAGCGGCCCATAGCGCAATCCACGCTGCCGTAGCCGCGCGTACATCGCCGCCGCGTCGACTTCGGTACGGCACCGCTGCGCGATGGACGCCCGGTCGACCGGCGCCGCCTCGGACACGGTTCCCGTGCGCAGGATTCCGCGCGACCGCTCGCCATCCTTGGCGCGCAACTGATAGCCGATGCCGTCCGGCGCGGGCTCGGTCACCACGTCGAGGCCAACAGGTTGCGTGCCAACGACAACAGGCGCGAGCCAGCGCACATCGTGCACCGCGAAAACCGTCTGACCGGGTGCGAGTGTGCCTACTGCCAGGGCGAGGTGGGCGACACCGGGCAGCACTCGCTCCCCCGCGACCTCGTGGTCGGTGACCACCTGGTCGGTCGGCTGGACGACCAGGGCCGCCGTCGTGGCAGGCGCTTCCCGTGCGGTGGTCGTCAGCCAGTGCCGCTCGGGCTCGAAGGGATACGTCGGCAGCGAAACCACTTGTGGCGGCACCGGACCGGTGGGCAGGACGGACCAGTCCAGGTCCACTCCGGCCACCCACAGCCGCGCCAACCGGTCGGCGTGCCCTTCGCGCAACAGACCGCGAACGAACTCGGCGCCCGGCTCAGTCCCGGTGAACAAGTCGCCCAGGGCGTTGGATGCGTTCGCATCACCGACGAAAACCCCTTCGGGCTGTTCTCCGGCCGCGAACCGGCGCAACAGCTCCGCGGCTTCATCAGTGTCCTGAGTGGACAGAGCGAGCCGGTGGCGCATCGGCATCCGCCCCACGCGCAGTGTGTGTGCGACGTCGGCGAGTGGAGTCCCGGGCAGCGCACCGGCCAGCCGCCTGGCCTGCTCCCGCAACCTGTCCTCGGTGAGCGCGGACAGCACGAGCAGTTCGGGGTGGGCGGGTTGGGGCGCGATCCGGTGCTGGACGTACTCCTCGACGACGAGGTGGGCATTGGTGCCGCCCGCACCGAACGAACTGATGCCGGCCCGCCTGGGCTGCCCCGGTTGTGGCTCCGGCCAAGGGGAGACATCCTGCTGGACGGCGAAGACCGAGCGGGTGAAGTCGATGTTCGGGTTGGTCTCGGCGGAGTGCAGGGACGGCACCAATGTGCGGTGACGCAGCTGCAGGACCACCTTGGTGAGCGCGGCGATGCCCGCGGCGCCTTCGAGGTGACCGATGTTCGACTTGACCGACCCGAGGGCGCGGCTGCCAATCTCCAGCCCGCGTCCGCCGAAGGCGCGCTCCAGAGCCGTGTGCTCGATCGGGTCACCCAGCGCGGTGCCGGTGCCGTGCGCCTCGACGTAGCCGATGCTCGCAGGGTCGAGACCCGCCATCGCCCGCTCGATCAACGCCTGCTGAGCGGCCGGGTTGGGGACTGTGTAGCCGTTGGTGCGGCCGCCGTGGTTGACCGCGGTGGCTTTGATGACCGCGTGGATGCGGTCGCCGTCGGCCTGCGCGGCCGCCAACGGTTTGAGCAGGACGGCGCCCACGCCCTCGCCGGGCACGTATCCGGTGCCGCCCGCGCCGAACGACCGGCAGCGGCCGTCGGCGGCGAGCATGTTCATCCGGCTCAGGTTCACGTACTTCAACGGATGCGCCATGACGTTCACGCCACCGGCGATCGCGTAGGAGCACTCGCCGCGGCGCAGGCTCTCGACCGCGAGGTGGACGGCGACCAGCGACGACGAGCAAGCAGTGTCCACAGTGACACTCGGGCCGCGGAAGTCGCCGAAGTAGGACACCTGGTTGGCGATCGAGGCCCGGTTGGCCGGAACCGACGCCGGGTTGCCCCGGAACGACTCCTCGGCGGCCAGAGTGGCGTAGTCGCCCCACATCACACCGGCGAACACCCCGACATCCAGACCCGAGTCGGCGTGGTGCGCGGCGGGCAGCCGGCCCGGCGGGTACCCGGCGTCCTCGAGCGCGGCCCACGCCGTCTCCAGGAACAGCCGTTCCTGCGGGTCCATCGCCCGCGCCTGGGGCGGGGACAGCCGGAAGAACCGCGAGTCGAACGTGTCCACAGCGGACAGGAAGCCGCCCCACCGGCCGGTGGTGGAGTCCGGTGCCCGGCCGTGCGGATCGTAGGTGGCTTGGGCGTCCCAGCGGTCGGCGGGCACCTCGGTGATCAGGTCGGCCCCGGCCCGCAGCCGTTCCCAGAACTCGTCGAGGGTGTCGGCTCCCGGGTACCGGCCGCTGATCCCGATGATCGCGATGTCGCCCCCGGCAGGCAACGGCTCCGGCCGGACAGTGTCCACAGTGGATGGCTTCCGGGCCGGGACGGCAGCCGGAGCGAGCCGGGCCAGGGCGTCGGCGTGGTTGGCGGTGACGTAGTCGGCGAGCGCGCCGAGGGTCCGGTGGTCGAAGAAGAGCGTCTGCGGCAGGTCCGCCAGTGGCCCGGCGAGGTCCGCGTTCAGCTCCATGATCATCACCGAGTCGATGCCGAACCGGTCGAGGGTGTCCGTCTCGCCGATGCGCCCGGCCGGGACCTTCAGCACCTTCGACAGGTGGGTCCGCAGCAAGGAGACCGCGACCGAACGCAGGTCGGTGCCGGTCGCCGCGGGCGGCTCGGTCGTGGACGGTTCGGCCGGGGAAGGCTCGGGTTCGAAGGACCGCCAGGCCGCGGCGATCCGGGCCTGGTCGCCCACTGCCGGGATCAGCCACGGTTCGGCCGAGGTGAGCGCCTGTTCGAACGCGGCCCAGCCGGTCTCGGCGTCGAACGGGGTGAACCCGAGCGACCGGTAGGCGGCCCACTGCCCTTCGTCCAGCCGCTCGTCGAGACCACCGATCGTCCACAGTGGCCACACCAGGGTTCGTGCCCCGGGCCGGCGCAGCGCGTGGGCGTCGGCGAACCGGTTGGCCGTGCCGTAGCTCGCGCCACCGAAGTCGCCGAGCAGCGAGGCCAGCGAGGAGAACACCACGAACAGCGGCGCCTCGGCCGCGTCGAGGTGAACGGTCCCCTGGGCCTTCGCCGCCATTGCGGCCAGGAAACGCCCGTGATCCACCTGCGTGGGCGGGACGTCGTCGGAAACGGCCGCGAGGTGGAAGACCCCGTCCAGCCGACCGAAGTGGACTGTGCCCTCGTCGATGGCGCGGCGGGTCTCGGTGGCCTCGCCGACGTCCGCCGAGACCAGCAGTGCGTCGCCGCCGAGCGTGCGCACCTCGTCGGCCAGGTCCGTGTGGCGGCTTGCGTTGCGGGACACCAGCACGAGCCGGGCCGCGTACCGGCGGGCGAGCTCACGGGTCAGCCAACGGCCGAGCCCGCCGGTGGCGCCGGTGATCAGGTAGACGCCGCCACGCCGCAGCGGCATGGGCTGGGTGGCGGGCACCTGTGCCAGGCGCTCGACCCGTCGGACGAACCGGCCGTCCGCCCGGCGCAGCACCTCAAGCCCGCGCTGCGCACCAAGTTCCTCGACGACCGCCTGCGCCAGGTCGACGCCGGGGCCGACGCGCAAGGTGGCGAGGTGGAACGACGGGAAGTGCCGGGCCGTCGACCGGGCGAAGCCGGCGATCGCCTCGTGCGCGGGTTCACCCGTGTCCGGCCACACGGCCAGGCATCGCACGTGGCGGCCGGCACTGGCCTGGGCCAGGGTCAGCGCGGCAAGGACACCATGCTGGGCATCGGGGACGTCGAAGGCGAGCACGACGTCCAGGTCGCCTTCGGTCTGCCGCACCGCGTCCGCGATCCCCGAGGGTTCCGTCACCCGGAGCACGTTCGGCCGGTTGACCGTGAAGCCAGGATCGTTGGTGCACAACAACAAAGTCGGGGCAGGCGGTGCCGCGGGCGCGGTCCGGGCGGGCTGCCACGCAGGCCGGTACCAGGCGACGCCGGACCGTGCCGGGGCACGCAACGCGAAGTCCTCAACCCGGAGAACCCCGTTGCCGTCGGCGTCCGTCAGCGTGACGTCGTAGCGCAACCGCGCCGGATCGGTCCCGGGGCGCACAACCGCATGTGCCCAGCAGACCTCGGGCAGCGGACCGCCGAACCGCACGGCACCGAGGCTGAACGGAATGGCGGGCTCACCCGCCGGTCGGCCGCCGACCCAGTGACACACCCGCAGGGCGCCGTCCAGCCTCGTCGGGTGCAGCAGGCCATCGATGGCGGCCGCGGGAACGCCGACGCGCAGCAGCGCCTCGATTGGTCCACTGTAGACATCCTCGATCACGTCGAACGCCGGCCCGTAAGCAAATCCGGCCTCGTGGTACCAGGCGTGCACCTCAGCGCCGTTGCGGTGCTCGGTGCATCGGCGGCGCACCGCGTCCAGGTCCACTCGGGTGATTGGCGACGGGGCACCGAAGTCGACGGTGCCGCGGACATGGCTCGTACCGTCCGCGCCGACGACCTCGAACGCCGCCCGCGCACCGGAATCGATGACCACACGCACGCGCCTGGGCCCGTCATCGGCCGTGATCGGGCTGCCCCACGTCACTCCGGACAACCCGCGCGCGGCCGGTCCGGCGGCTGCGCGCACAAGCTCGATGCACGCGGTGGCAGGCAGCAGCCTCGTGCCGTGGATGACGTGATCACGCAGGACAGGGTCGTCCGGGCGAATGACAATGTCCTCTTCGGGCAGGTCGACCCAGTAGCGCTCCTGCGCGAACGGGTACACCGGCAGCGAGATCCGGCGTCCGCCCACAGCGGGCAGCTCGGCGCCACGGACCCACGATCGCGCCAGGGCGTCGAGGCTGGTCTCGTCCGCTCGTTCCCCAGCGCGGGCAACGCCGTTGACCAGGCCGTCGGCCACGCGGCCCGCGGCGAACTCGGACAGGGCCCGCACCAGATCCGCACCGCTCCCGGTGACCACCGCCAGGCGGTGTTCCATCGGCTCCCGGCCGGTGCGCAGGGTGTGGGCGACGTCGGCGAGATCGACCCGGGCCGTCCGCAGGAACTCGGCCAGCCGGGCCGCATAAGCACGCAACCGGTCGTCTTCACGGGCCGACAGCACGAAAAACGTGGGCTCCATGCGCTGTTCGGCGGCGGTCGTCGCGGTGACGGGAGCCGGTTCGGCCTCCTCGACGAGGAGGTGCCCGTTGACGCCGCCGGCACCGAAGCTGCTCAGTCCCACCCGCCGGAGTCCGGCCGCGGGCCACGCGCTTTCGTTGCGCTGCAATACGAACGGCGTGCGGCTGAGGTCGATGTCGGGGTTGACCGTGTCCGCGTGCAGCGATGGCACCAGGCGGCGGTGCCGCAACTGGAGCAGTACCTTGGTCAGGCCCGCGATCCCCGCAGCCGACTCCAGGTGTCCGATGTTGGACTTCACCGACCCGATGGCGATCGTGCCGGCGCCCGCGTAGGCCTTGGCCAGCCCGGAGATCTCGATCGGGTCGCCCAGCCCGGTTCCGGTCCCGTGAGCCTCCACATAGGACACATCGGCCGGCTCGACACCTGCGGCCTCGAGGGCGGCGGCGATGACCCGCCGTTGGGCCTCCGGATTGGGCACGGTGTAGCCGTTGGTGCGGCCGCCGTGCGCGGCGGCGTGGCCGGTGATCACGCCGTGGATGTGGTCCCCGTCGGCGAGCGCACGGTCCAAGGGCTTCAGCACGACCGCGCCGACCCCTTCGCCGGGCACGTAGCCGTCGCCGCCCGCGCCGAACGCCCGGCACCGGCCGTCGGTCGACAGGAACCGGCCCTGGCTGAGGAAGACGTACTTGTACGGGTGCGGCGAGAGGTTCACGCCACCGGCGATGACCAGCTCGGCCTCGCCCGACCGCAATGCCTGGCAGGCCAGGTGAATCGCGGTCAGCGACGACGAGCACATGGTGTCGACGGCGATACTGGGACCGCGCAGGTCCAGCGTGTACGATACGCGGTTGGCGATCGCCGCGTGCGAGGACCCCGGCACCGGCTTGCCCGCGCGCATCGCGTCCACGCCGTACAGCTGGTAGTGGCTGTGCATCACGCCGACGTAGACCCCGACCGGCTTGCCCGCCAGGTCGCCCGCGCGATAGCCCGCTTCCTCGATGGCGTGCCAGGACGTCTGCAGGAACAGCCGCTCTTGCGGGTCCATCAGCTCGGCTTCGCGCGGCGAGATCCCGAAGAACAGCGGGTCGAACTGGTCGGCACCGGCCATGAACGCGCCCCACCGCGAGTAGCTCGCCCCCGGACGGCCCGGCACCGGGTCGAAGTCGCGGTCGGCGTCCCACCGCTCGGCCGGGATCTCGGTGACGCAGTCCCGGCCGGACACCAGGTTGTCCCAGAACTCATCGAGATCCTCGGCCATCGGGTAACGACCGGCCAGACCGATGATCGCGATCGGTCCGGTCACCCGCCGGTCCGGCTCGACCTCCGCCACGGAGTCGGCAGGCTGAGTGGCCGCCAGGGCATCCGCGTGCTCGGCGGCGAGGTGGCCGGCCAGCTCGGCGATGGTGGGGAACTCGTAGAACAGCGTCTTGTCGATGCCGGTCGCGAACCGGGTCTCCAGCTCGCCGGTGAGCCGGGTGATCATCAGCGAGTCGAGGCCGTAACGCTCCAGCGGGACGGTGTCCTCGACGCTCTCGGGGGCGAGCCGCGTCTGTTCGGCCACCAGGTCGCGGAGCAGCTGCCGGACCCGCGTCGCCGGGTCCGGTCCGGAAACCGCGACCGCGGCCGGCTGGTCCACCGCGACGGAAGCGGCGTCGAGCGCGGCGATGGTCACCCGTGAGTCACCCGGGACGACAAGCAGGGCGCCCTGCGCGCGGCCAAGCGCGGCCGCGAACGCGGCGGTCGCGTCGCGAGTGGACAGATCGGTGAGACCGAACCGGGCCAGCAGATCGGCGGCTGACCGGTCACCCTGCTGCATGCCGCCTTCACGCCAGCGCGGCCACGCGAGGGCGACAGTGTGCCCCGGCGCGTCCGACTCGGCGCGCCGCTCCGCCATGGCGTCGAGCACAGCGTTGGCGTACGCGTAGCCAGCCTGCCCGGCATTCCCGACGACGCCCGCGATCGAGGTGAACAACGCGAAGAACTCAAGCGGCTCACCAAGAGTGGCCGCGTGCAGGGCGGCCGCCCCCTGGATCTTGGGGGCCAGAACGGTATCGAGGTCGGCGTCGGTGATGTCGGTCAGCAGCGCGTCGCGCAGCACCCCGGCGGCGTGCACAACGCCGTTGAGCCCGCCATGCGTGGTACGCACCTCGGCGACCAGAGCCTCGACCTGCGTCTGGTCGGCGACGTCGACCGAACGATAGGTCACCGACAATGCGTTGGCGGCCAACGAGTCCAGCGTCACCGGCGGCGCGGCGGACCGGCCGGCCAGAACCAGGTGCACCTGGGCCTGCTCGGCAAGACCGGCCGCGATCCGAAGCCCGACACCGCCCGCACCGCCGGTGATCAGGTACACCCCGCCGTCCCGCGGCGCCCACGCGGTGCCGTCCGGGACGTCTTGGTACCGGCGGACTTCACGGACACCGTCCCGGTAGCGCACCACCGGGTCGGTCGCGGTGAACTCGGCCGGCAGGACCTCGTCCGGTCCGTCGACCAGGCTGATCCGTATCCGGGGATCCTCCGCGGCCACGGCACGGGCGAACCCGTCGAGCCCGAGCGCGGCGGGCGCCCCGTCGTACGCGACCAGGATCCGGACCGGCTTGGGCAACGCGCGGCACAGGTGCACCAGCGACCGCACACCCCGGTCGATGTCGTGGCCGGTGACCGTTTCCGGGTCGGCGCCGCGCAGCCAGGCGTGCACAACGTGACCGGGTCGAAGCCCGTCCTCGGCGAGCGCGGCCAGCAGCCGGGGGTAGTCCTCGGCCCGGCCGGGCGAGATCTCGTACCGCAGCCGGTCCACCCGGCGGAACCCCGCACCCGCGACAACAGTGACCTGATCGCGGGAGACCACAGCATCACCGAGGACAAGGCACGTGCCGGTGAATGTCCCGGAAAGGGCGGCGCTGGGGACCCAGTGCCGGGAGACCAGCGCGGCACCTCGATCCGCAACGGTCCGCAGGGCGACTCCGTCGAGACGAGCCACGACCGTCCCCCGTGCGTCGAGAACACGGATGTCCGCCCGGATCACCCCGGCAGCAGCCGTTGTGCGCAGCACCGCACCGGCAGCGGTCTCAAGTGGACCGTCGACCACCAGCGTCTCGATCGAGACGGGCAGCAGCAATGTGCCAGCATCAAGGGTGTTCAGCACGGAGACGGCAGCGGCCTGGATGGCCACATCGATTGCGGCGGCCGCACGTTCGAACTCACTGCCGGCGGGCAGGGCGAGTTCGGCCGAGGCCACCTGGTCGCCCACGATGACGGCACGCAGGCCGCGCAGCCCAGGGCCGTAGTCCAAGCCGCCCGCGCCGAGCAACGCGTAGCAGCGGTCCCGGTCGATCGTGGTCCCGCCGCTGACGCTGATCGAGTCCGTGCTGACCGGACCGCTGAGGGCGAGCCCGGAGCAGTACGCGGCACCGTCTTCGTCGGCGATCTCGAACCGGCCGTCCGAAGCCTGGGCGGACACGGACAGCGTTCGCGGACCGGGTACCTCGCACGGCCGGTCGAACGCGACCCGCCGCAGCCCGGTGACGCCAGACTTCAAGGCCCGCAAGGCCGACAGTCCCAGCAGCACACCCGCCGCGGCCGACAACGTCGGCACGCCCCGGACCACGTGGTCGGCGAGGAACGGCTCGGTGCCGGTCAGCGACAGCGAACGAGTCTGCGCGGCCACCTCGCCCAGCACGGCGGACGGCTTCGCGGCGGGCTCGAGCCGGTAGGAGGCGGTCTCGAAGGGATAGGTGGGCAGCAGCACGCGACGGGCAGGCTTGCCCGCGTACACCGCAGCCCAGTCCGGGCGGGCGCCCGCGTTCCACGCGCGGCACAACGACTCCGCCATGGACTCGTCCGCCAGCGCGACCGGCGAGTCCGGCAGCTCGGGCAACGGCCGCACCGGGAACGTCAGTCCCGCGGGTTCGACCGCGGATCCGGTCCAGGTACGCCGAGCGTCGGCGACATCGCATCCCCCGGCGATGGCGTAGGCGATCCCGAGCGACTTGGGGCAGGCGTACACCGCCTGCGGCACAAGGCCCCAGCTCAGCCGGAGCCGGGCCATCGTGTACAGCAGCGTGAACTCCGGCGCGGCGTCGCCGCATTCGTCCGCGAACACCGCCGCGGCCGGTTCCGCCGCAAGCAGTTCCGCCAGACGCTGTGCGGCATCGGCAATCCCGGCATCCAGAGCGAACACCACCGGTCCCGCCTCGGCGGGTCGCACCGACGCCAGTCGCGCCAGGAGGTCTTCGCAGTCGGCGACGACGAACGCCCGGCGGTAGCGGTGCGCGGCCCGGCCGACGGCCAGGGTGAAGGCCACATCGCCCAGTCCGATCTCCGGATGGGCCCGCAGGTGCGCAGCCAAGTCCGCGGCGGTCCGCTGCAGCGCGCCGGGGCTCGCCGCGGACAACACCACGACCGCCGGACCATCCACAGTGGACACTGCGGCGGTGTCCGGAACCTGTTCGAGGATCAGGTGGGCGTTGGTGCCGCTGATGCCGAACGCCGACACCGCGGCCCGCCGGGGCGCGCCGGTGTCCGGCCATGGCCTGGCCTCGGTGAGCAGGCTCACCGGGCCGTCCCAGTCCGCCTCCGGCGTGGGCCGGTCGACGTGCAACGTGCGCGGCAGAACGCCGTGCCGCAACGCCAGCACAGCCTTGATCACACCGCCGACACCGGCCGCCGCCTGGGCGTGGCCGAGGTTGGACTTCACCGATCCGAGCCACAGTGGACGGTCCGCGGGGCGGTCGGCATAGCCCACGCGCAGGGCTTCCACCTCGATCGGGTCGCCGAGGGTGGTGCCGGTGCCGTGGCCTTCGACCAGGTCCACATCGGCGGCGGTCAGGCGGGCGTCGGCCAGTGCGGCGGCGATGAGCCGCTGCTGGGCCGGGCCACTCGGCGCGGTGAGCCCGTTGCTCGCGCCATCGGAGTTGACCGCGCCGCCGCGCACGACTGCCAGCACAGGGTGTCCGTTGCGCTGCGCGTCCGACAGCCGTTCGAGCAACAGCAGGCCGGCGCCCTCCGCCCACCCCGTGCCGTCCGCGGCCGCCGCGTAGGACTTGCACCGGCCGTCCCGGGACAACCCACGTTGCTGGGCGAACTCGACGAACACACCGGGCGACGTCATCACTGTCGCACCGCCCGCCATGGCGAGGTCGCATTCCCGCTGCCGCAACGAACGCACCGCCTGGAGGATGGCGACCAGCGAGGACGAACACGCGGTGTCCACAGTGACCGCCGGACCGTGCAGGCCGTACCGGAACGCCAGCCGGCCGGACGCGACGCTCAGCGAGGTACCGGTCAGCAGATACCCGGCGGCCTCCTCGTCCGCGTCGGCCAGCCGCGGCCCGTACTCGCCGCCCATCGCCCCGACGAACACCGCGGTGGCGCTGCCCCGCAACGAGTCCGGGTCGATCCCGGCGCGTTCGAACACCTCCCACGACACTTCCAGCAGCAGCCGCTGCTGCGGGTCCATCGCCGCCGCCTCACGCGGGCTGATCCCGAAGAACACCGGGTCGAACTGGTACGGGTCGTCGAGGAACCCGCCCGCGGCGGCGTAGGTGCGGCCCGGCACGCCCGGTTCCGGGTCGACGAGTGCCGCCAGGTCCCAGCCGCGGTCGCCGGGCAGGTCGCCGACGGCGTCGGTCTCGTCGGTCACGAGCCGCCAGAGGTCTTCCGGAGTGCGCACACCGCCGGGGAACCGGCAGCCCATGGCCACGATGGCGATGGGTTCCGGTGCCGCCTCGGTGACCTCACGAAGCTGCTGGCGCGCGAGCTGCAGCTTGGCCGTCGCCTTGCGGAGGTACGTGACCAGCTCGTCGTGCTCAGGCATCGGCCGCACCTCGTCCCCCGGCGACCGTCGGATCGAGGTCGGCGTCGATCAGGTCGAACAGCTCGGAGACGTCCGCGTCGGTCAGGATGTGCTCGATCTCCTCGGCGTCGGAGCGGCCCGGCTGCTCCGGCAACGCAGGCTCGGGCCGGGGCTGCGCGGACAGGCCGAGCCGGTCGAGCAGCCAGGCCGCGAGCTGGGTCGGCGTGGGATGGCTGAAGACCACGGTGGCGGGCAGCTTCAGCCCGGTCAGCGCGGCCATCCGGTTGCGGATCTCGACGGCGATCAGCGAGTCGCAGCCCAGGGCCTTGAACGACGTGGACACGTCGACCGCGTCCGGTGTGCTGTATCCGAGCGCCGCCGCGGTGTGCTCGCGGACGAGCTCCGTCATCCGCACCCGCTGCTGCCCGGTGGCCAACCCGGACAGCTCCTCGAGCACCGAATGCCCGGTCTCCTGCCGGGCCGCCGCACGGGCCCGGGCGGGTGCCGCGATTCCGCGCAACAAACCGGAAGTACCGTGCAGGCGGGCAGCGACGACGACCGGCGCCGAGGCGCGCAGGGCGGCGCCGAACAGGCGGAGCCCGGTGCCGGTGTCCAGTTCGCCGATACCGGCGGCGGCCAGCCTGCGAATCGCGGTCTCGTCCAGCCCGCCGGTCATTCCGCTGCGCTGCGCCCACAGGCCCCAGTCGATGGAGATGGCCGGCAGGCCCGCGGCGCGCCTGCGGCGGGCCAGTGCGTCGAGCACGCCGTTGGCCGCGGCGTAGTTCGCCTGTCCCGCGGTGCCCAGAAGTCCGGCGACCGAGGAGAACAACACGAAAACGGCCACTGAGGGGATCTCGGCGGTCAGCTCGTGCAGTACGAGTGCGGCGTCAGCCTTGGGCCGCATGACTTTCCCGAGCGACTGTTCGTCCATTGCAGACACAAGGCCGTCGTCGAGGACACCGGCCGCGTGCACCACCGTCGTCAACGGCTGCGCCGCCGGGATGTCGGCCAGCACCTTGCCCAGCGCGGTGCGATCGGCGGCGTCGCAGGCGATCGCCTCCGCATCGGCGCCGAGTGCGGTCAACGAAGCGAGCAGTTCGTCCGCGCCGGGCGCGGCCGGGCCACGCCTGCTGAGCAGCAGCACTCGCCGCACACCGTGGTCCGTGACCAGCGTCCGGGCGATCAACGCACCCAGCTCGCCGGTCCCACCGGTGATCAGCGCTGTTCCACCGAACTGCGGGGACGGTCCCGCGACCTGGGACATCCGCCGCACCATCGGCGTGGCGAACCGGCCGTCCCGGTCCCGGACCTGTGTTTCGCCGGTCGCCAGAGCTTCCCGGACTCGCCCGGTGTCCTCGGCGCCGTCCAGCAGGAGAAACCGGCCGGGATTCTCGGTCTGCGCCGAGCGGACGAGACCCCACACGGCCGCGTGCCCAGGGTCGGACAGTTCGCCGTCACCACCGGTGGTCCGGACCACCAGCCGGGACTCGGCGAACCGTTCCGCACGGACCCACTCACGGAGCACGGCCAGCACCCGCGCTGCCGCGGCAGTGGGCTCTTGCCCTGCCGGGCAAGCAAGAACAGCGACGGCGGGCGCATCGCTGGGCAGGTGCTCGCCGAGCAGCACCGGCTCCGGAATCTGCTCAGCAGTCCCGGCCGTGACCTCCTGCCACGTCAAGGAGAACAGTCCGGCCGGGCCGGTCAGCGCGTCTGGTGACACCGGACGCAACGCGAGGTGGTCCACCGAGATCACCGGCGTGCCCTGCTCGTCCCACGCGCACAACGCCACGCCGTCCCCAGCCGGGGAAAGCCGGACCCGCAATGCGCTCGCAGACGTGCCCGACAGCCGGACGCCCGCCCAGGAGAACGGCAGCCGGCACGAGCCGTCGTCCTGCGAGCGCAACCAGATCCCGTGCAGCGCCGCGTCCAGCAACGCCGGGTGCACGCCGAACCCGCCCGGCTCGCCTTCGGGCATGACGACGTCGAGCCACAGCTCCTCGCCGAGCGACCAGGCGGCCCGCAGACCACGGAACACCGGGCCGTAGTCCAAACCGATCGAACGCAGCCGCTCGTAGTGCCCGGTCACGGAGACCGGCCGGGCGCCCGGCGGCGGCCACTCGCCCAGCGAGCCGGGGTCACGGCCGGAGTCCGGTTCGAGGACGGCCGTGGCGTGCTGGGTCCACGCGCCGTCCAGCTGGGAGTGCAGGGTGACCGTGCCGTCGTCCACCACCAGCTGGATCCGCAGTGCACCGTCCGCGGGCAGCACGATCGGGGCATCGAGGATCAGCTCGGTGACCACCGGGCGGCCTACCGAACGCCCCGCCCACAACACCATGTCCAGGCACGCGGTCCCAGGCAGGACCACGGTGTCGAGCACGGCGTGGTCAGCCAGCCAAGGCGTGCCCGCGAGAGACAGGTTCCCGGTCAGCAGGACCGCACCGGTTCCGGCGTTCTCCACCGCGGCGCCGAGGAAGGGGTGGGCGGCGGTCGCCAGTCCCACGGCCGAGAGGTCACCGGCGCCGGCGGGGATCGTCAGCCAGTACGGCTCCCGCTGGAACGGGTACGTGGGCAATGGCACCACCTGGCCGTCGAACCGCCAGTCGACCGGCAGGCCGTGCACATCGGCTTTGGCCAAGGAGCGCAGGAACCGCTCCGGCCCGCCTTCGTCCCGGGTCAGCGACTCCAGCAGGAGCACGTCCGCGCCCAGTTCGTCGGCACGTTCGGCGATCCCGGACAGCAGCACCGGATGCGGGCTGACTTCGACGAAAGTGCGGTGCCCGGCCGAGATGAGCGCACTGGCCGCGTCATCGAACCGCACCACCTCCCGCAGGTTGCGGTACCAGTAGGTGGCATCGAGGTCCGCGGACGCCACCTCCTTGACGTCCACTGTGGACATCAGCGGGATCTTCGGCGCGGCTGGCCGGACGTCGGCGAGATCGGCGAGCAACCGCTCTCGCAGCCGCTCGACCTGAGCGGAGTGCGACGCGTAGTCCACCGCGATGACCTTCGCCCTCGCGTTCATGGCGACACACCGACGCACGAGCTCGGCGACGGCGTCCGGCTCACCGGAGACCGTGGTGGCATTCGGGCCGTTGTGCGCGGCGATGGACACCCGTCCGTCCATTGTGGACGTCATGGTCCGCACCCGGCCGGCCGGCAGGCCGATCGAGGCCATCCCACCCTGGCCGGCCAGCACCCGCAGCGCCAACGACCGGCGGGCCACCACGAGTGCGGCCTCGTCCAGCGTCAACGCCCCGGCGAGGCAGGCGGCGGCGATCTCGCCCTGGCTGTGCCCGACCACCGCGGCCGGTTCCACGCCATGTGCCCGCCACAGTTCGGCGAGCGCGACCATGGTGGCGAACAGGACCGGCTGCACGACGTCCACGCGGTCCAGGCCGGGCTGGTCCACGGCTCCCCGCAGGACCCCGGTCAGGCTCCAGTCCACATGCGGCGACAGCGCGCGCTCGCAGCTGGCTATCGCGTCGGCGAAGTCAGGTGACGCGTCGAGCAACTCCCGGGCCATCCCGGTCCACTGCGCCCCCTGACCGCCGAACACGAAGACCGGGCGGTGCGCGTCGACCGCTTTGCCCGTGACCACAGCAGGATCGGCGGTGCCATCGGCGACCGCGGCCAGCCCACGCAGCAGGTCGTCCTTGGCGGTGCCGATGACCGCGGCGCGACGCCGGAACCGGGTGCGCGTGGTGAGCAGGGAGTAGGCGACGTCTGCCGTGCTCCAGTCCGTTTCGGCCAGCTGGGTGCGCAACCGGACCGCCTGCTCCCTGAGCGCGGGTTCGGTGCGTCCGGACAGGGCGAGCACGACCAGGCCGTCACTGGCCGGTGCGGCATCCTCGGCAGGTGGCGCCTGTTCGAGGATGACGTGCGCGTTCGTTCCGCTGATACCGAAGGACGACACCCCGGCCCGGCGGGGCCGGGCGGTGTCCGGCCACGGCCTGGCCTCGGTCAGCAGCGCCAGACGGCCGCTCGCCCAGTCGATGTGCGGGCTGGGTTCGCCGGCGTGCAGGGTCGCGGGCAGCCGGCCGTGCCGCAGGGCCTGAACCATCTTGATCACCCCGGCCAGGCCGGCGGCGGCCTGGGTGTGCCCGATGTTCGACTTCACCGAACCAAGCCACAGCGGCGTCTCCCGGTCCTGGCCGTACGCGGCCAGCAGCGCGGTCGCCTCGATCGGGTCGCCCAGGGTGGTGCCGGTGCCGTGCGCCTCGACCGCGTCGACCTCGTCGGGCTCAAGCCCAGCGTCGGCCAGCGCGTCGGCGATCACCTGGCGCTGCGCCAGCCCGCTCGGCGCGGTCAAGCCGTTGCTGGCGCCGTCCGAGTTCAGGGCCGAGCCCCGCAGAACAGCCAGCACCCGGTGCCCGTTGCGCCGCGCGTCGGAAAGCCTTTCCAGCACGACGACACCGGCACCCTCGGCCCACCCGGTCCCGCTCGCGGCCGCGGCGAATGCCCGGCAACGGCCGTCTTCGGACAGCCCGCCCTGACGGGCGAACTCGGCGAACATGCCAGGCAACGGCATCACGGTGACGCCGCCCGCGATCGCCAGCGTGCTCTCGCCCGTCCGCAGCGATCGGCAGGCCAGGTGCACGGCGGCGAGCGAGGACGAGCAGGCGGTGTCCACCGTGATCGCCGGTCCGCCCAGGCCGAGGACATAGGCGACCCGGCCGGACAGCACGCTCGGCGTCCCGCCGGTGAGCAGGAACCCGCCCGCGGTGTCGGCCTGTTCGTGCAGCCGTGCGCCGTAGTCCTGGGCGGTCGCGCCGGCGAAGACCGCGGTCCGGGTGCCGCGCAGCGATCCCGGCACGATGCCGGCGCGTTCGATGGCCTCCCACACCACTTCGAGGAAGATCCGCTGCTGCGGGTCCATGGCGGCGGCCTCGCGCGGGGAGATGCCGAAGAACTCCGCGTCGAAGTGGTCGATGTCGCCGAGGAACCCACCGGGCCGCAGGCCGGTCACGTTCATCCGGTGCCAGCCGCGCTGCGCGGGCGGATCGCTGATGGCATCGACCCGCCCGTCGACGAGCCGCCACAGGTCTTCCGGTGTCTCGACGCCGCCGGGATACCGGCAGCCCATCCCGACGATCACCACCGGGTCGGTCTCGGTGTCTTGCAACGGCGCCGCCTGCTGCGGTTCGTCGTTGGCTCCGCCCAGGTGTTCGGCGAGGGCGGCGGGCGTGGGGTGGTCGTAGATCAGCGACACCGGCAGGTCCGCGCCGGTGTCCTGTTCGACGAGGTCCCGCAGTTCCAGGCCCATCATCGAGTCGAAGCCCTGCTCGCGGAACGGCACATCGGCCGCCACCGGCTCGCCCAGGACTTTGGTGGCCAGGGCGAGCACCGCGGCCAACGCCGGGGCACCATTGCGGGCAGCGGGTTTCGGCCTGCTCGGCGGGGCGGTCTCGACGGTGCTGGTCTCGAGGGCGGCGGGCCAGTGCGGCCGGCGCTGGAACGGATAGGCGGGCAAGGAGACGAGCCTGGCGTCGTGCCGGGCGAAGACGTCCGCCCAGTCCACTGCTTCACCAGCCAGGAACGCGGTGACCTCATCCCGCAACGACTCCGGAACGTCTGGTTCGGACAGTTCATGGAGACCGGTCAGCAGCTCGGCGCGATCACGGGCGATCACCACCGCCCGGTGTTGATGCGCGGTTCGTGCTGTGGCCAAGGTGAACGCCACATCCACACCGCGTAAGTCCGGCCGGCCGGCCAGATACGACCGCAGATTCCCAGCCGCCTCAACGAGTGCGGCGTGTGTCCGCGCGGACAACACGTACGGGAGCGGCTCGGTGCTGTCCGGACCGGCCTGGGATTGTTCATGCGCGGCAAGCACCACGTGGCAGTTGGTGCCGCCCATGCCGAAGGAGCTGACCCCGGCCACGAGCGGCGCGTCCGGCCGCGGCCACGCCGATGCCGCCGTCTGCACCCGCAGTCCCAGCTCGGTGAGCGGCAGGTGGTCCGGCGGCGCGGTGAAGTGCAGGCTCGGCGGCAGTTCCCGGTGGTACACGGCAAGCACCGTCTTGATCAGCCCGGCGATCCCGGCGGCACCTTCCAGGTGGCCGATGTTCGTCTTCACCGACCCCACCGTCAGCCGTCCGCCGGCGAAGACCTCACCGAGCGCATGGCCCTCGGTCTCGTCACCCGCCGGGGTGCCCGTGCCGTGCAGTTCGACGTACTGCACGTCCGCGGGCGTCACGCCGGCCGCCTCGTGGGCGGACCTGAGCAGTTCCACCTGCGCCTGGCGGTCGGGAGCCGCCATCTGCGCACCCGCGCCGTCATGGTTGGTCACACTGGACCGGATCACGCCATACACCCGGTTCCCATCGGCCAGTGCCGCGGCCAACGGCTTCAGCACGACCATGCCGCCGCCCTCGCCGCGGACGAACCCGTCGGCGTCCCGGTCGAACACCCGGCAGCGGCCCCGTGGGGAGAGCACGCCCATCTTCGCCGCGGCCAGCTGCGAATCGGCCACCAGAGCCATGTTCACGCCACCGGCGAAGGCCAGCGCGCACTCCCCCGCGCGCAGGCTGGACGAGGCCAGGTGAACGGCGACGAGCGACGACGACTGTCCAGTGTCGACAACCAGGCTGGGTCCGCGCACGCCGAGGTGGTGCGAGACCCGGTTGGCGATCACGCCCCGCTGCAGGCCCGTCATCGCGTGGTGCGACAGTGAGCCCGGCGCGCGGGACACCAGCATCGCGTAGTCGTCCGAAAGGGACCCGACGAACACCCCGACCGGTTGGGCGCACAGGTCACCGGGCAGCACCCCGGCGTCCTCCATGGCCTCCCAGGCCAGTTCGAGCGCAAGCCGCTGCTGCGGGTCCATGGCGACGGCCTCGCGGGCGGACACCTCGAAGAAGTCCGCGTCGAACCCGTCCACCGAGTCCAGGAACCCGCCTTCCGCGGGCAGTCCCGGGCCGCTCGGCACGGCCGCGCCGCGCCGGCGGGCCGACGGCGCGGCGACGCTGTCCACGCCCGCGGAAAGGTTGCGCCACAACGTCCCGGGGTCAGCGGCGCCGGGCAGACGGCATGCCATGCCGACGATCGCGATCGGTTCGATGCGGGTCATCCAGCGCCCACCTCCTGTTCGGGACATCTCTCCAATGTGGACTTCCGTGGACGTGCGCCATCACCGCGGGAGCGGGCACAGGGCCGCCCTCGCGTCGTGTGGATGCGGTTATTCCGCGGGGCACCGCCGGCGCAGGTAGTTCGGCCGCAGGTCGGCGTCGTCGTAGTAGCGGTGGAACACCAGGGTGGCCGAACCGGACAGCGGCGGCACGATCCACGTCCAGTCGGCCGGGCAGATCCGGCCGGCCTCCCGCTCGCGTTCGACGTGGGTGAGGAACCGGTTGGACTCGGTGTGGTGATCGGTGATCTTCACGCCGGCCCGCTCGAACGAGTGCAGCACCGCCACGTTCAGCTCGACGAGGGCCCGATCGCGCCACAGCGTGGCGTCCGAACTGGTGTCCAGGGCCATCTTCGCGGCCACCACCGGCAGCATGTTGTACCGGTCGGTGTCCCCCAGGTTGCGTGCGCCGATCTCAGTGCCCATGTACCAACCGTTGAACGGCGCCGCCGGGTAGCGGATCCCGCCGATCTCCAGGTCCATGGCCGAGATCACCGGCACGGCATGCCAGCGCAGCCCCAGTCCGGCGAACCACGGGTACCGGGGGTGGGTCAGCTCCACCTCCAGCACCGCCTCGGGTGGGAGGTCGAACAGCTCGATCCCGTCACGCGCCGTCTCGATCACCAACGGCAGCACGTCGAACCGTGTCCCGGCGCCGCCCCGCCAGCCGTGCCGCTGGGCCAGTTCGGTGATGCGGACGTTGAGCGGGTCACCGACGACGGTCCCGTCCGGCTGCCGGTACCCCGCGTACCGGATCAGCTGTTCGTTGTGGATCCGCGGCCCCGGCGCACCCGGCCGGTCCGGCGCGAACACCGTGATCGTCGGCCGGATCCGGCCGCCACCCCCGGCCTCCACCAGGTGCTTGACCGACTCGGCGGCGATCTCCGCGGCGTCCGAAGTGCCGCGCCGGTCGCGCACCCGCAGGCTGCGCCAGTAGAGCCGGCCGATGCACCGGTTGCTGTTGCGCCACGCCACCCGCGCGCCGAAGGTCAGCTCGTCGGCGGTGTGGGTGTAGGTCCCGGTGCTCGCCAGCTCGGCCCGGATCTCCGCCATCCGCCGGGCCGCCGATCCGCCCGGCCCGTTGCCCTCGTCGTAGAACAGGTCGATGAACTCGCGTGCCTGCCCGGCGACCACGTCCGGGTCACCCTTCCCCTGTCCCTCCACTGTGGACGTCTGGGCGACGCCGGCGGATCGTTCGGCGGCACGGCGAAGAAGACTCGCGCTGAGCAATACTCCCCCTGCACCAGATCGGTCGCGACGGTCAGTTCAACAGGATCGGCAACGCGGACAGGCCGCGCACCAGCAGGCTGTTGCGCCATCGCAGCGTGCTCGGCTGCCGGGCCAGGCTCAGGTTCGGGTAGCGGGCGAGCAGCCTGCTCAGCGCCACCTCGATCTCCACCCGCGACAGCGGCGCGCCGAGGCAGTAGTGGATGCCGTGCCCGAAGGCGAGGCTGCCGCCCAGCGGGCGGGTGAAGTCCAGCCGGTCGGGGTCCGGGAACTTCTCGCCGTCCCGGTTCGCCGAGATCAGCGACACCAGGACGAACTGCCCCTGGGGGATGGTGACGTCGCCGATGCGCACCTCGGTCGCGGTGGACCGCAGGGTGGCCACGTTCACCGGGCCGTCGAAGCGCAGCAGCTCGTCGACCGCGTTGGGCATGAGCGACGGGTCTTGCTTCAGCTCGGCCAGCTTGGCCGGGTTCTGCAGCAGCGCCAGCACGGCGTTGCCGACCATGCTCGCGGTGGTCTCGTAGCCCGCGACGAACATCAGCGCGCAGGTCGACACCAGTTCCCGGTCGCTGAGCCGGTCACCGTTCTCCCGCGCGTTGATCAGCGACGTGATCAGGTCGTCGGCCGGGTCGGCCCGCTTGGCCTCGACCACCCCGACCAGGTACTCGTCGACCGCGCGCACCGCCTCGTTCATCCGGGCCGGGTCGTTGGTGGTGAAGATCGTCTCAGTCCAGCGGCGGAACGCGTCCTCGTCGGCGGGCGGGATGCCCAGCAGCCGGCAGGTCACCGCCATCGACATCGGGAACGACAGGGCGCGCAGCAGGTCCACCTCGCGCTGGCCGGCCATCCGGTCCAGCAGGCCGTCGACGATCTGCTGGATCTCCGGCCGCAGCGCCTCGACCCGCCTGCGGGTGAACGCCTTCGCCGACAGCTCGCGCAACCGGGTGTGGTCCGGCGGGTCGGCGAACAGCATGTGCTTGGTCAGGATGTCGGTATAGCCCTCGTGCGCCGAGATCCCGGTGCTCTGCTGCGCGAAGATCTCCGGGACACCGGCGAAGTCCTTGGTGAACCTGGCGTCCGACAGGGCCTCTTTGGCCTCCTCGTACCGGGTGATCACCCAGACGTCGATGCCGTCGGGTGTCCGCATGGGATGGACGGGGCCGGCGTTGCGGAGTCGCTCGTAGACGGCGTACGGATCCTGGAAGAACGACATGTCGAGTACGTCGCGGCCGGCGCCGGCAATGGTCGTCATTCGCACACACCTCTCCTGTCCGCGTGAATCTTCCACCAGCCTATGAGCGCGGATCCGGGCCTGAAATAGCGGAAACTAGTTACTGCTGTGCCAACCGGCCGCGACGGACTCCCCGGCCTCGGCCAGGGTGACCAGCCGGGCCACGGCGGTGCGGGACGGTACCCGCAGCTTGCGCAGGATCCGTCCGACGTGGACCTGGACCGTGTTCAGCTTGATGTCGAGCACGCCGGCGATCTGCTGGTTCGAACAGCCCTGCGCGACCAGCCGCGCCACTTGCGTCTCCCGCGGCGAGAGGCATTCGATCGCCGCCGGGTCGTCGTCGAGCGCCTCCGCCGCGGGCGCCGGTGCCGCCGCCCGCATCAGCCGGACGTTCTCCGCCGCGAGCGGAGCCGCGCTGCGCCGGTACAGCTCCTCCGCGCGAGCCAGCGCCGACGCCGACGCGTCCGGCTGGTCCAGCCGTCCTTGCGCCGCCCCTACTATCCTGTTCGCCGCGGCCAGCCCAAGGCGCACGCCCGCTCGTTCGAACGCGTGGCGCGACGCCTCCGCGGCGCGCAGGGCCGCGCCGGGTTCGGTGCCGAGCAACGCCTCGGCCCGCGCGAGCTGCGCATACCCCAGAGTCCGGTCCTGGTCGCAGGTCCAGGTCGTGCACATCGCCAGCTGGCTCCAGCGCATGGCCTCGGCGTGGTGGCCGAGCGCGGCGTCGGCGGCGGCCAGCGCGGCGTGCACCCGGGCGCGCGAGGCGACCGGGATCAGCGGCAGCATCCGGCCGCCTGCCGCCTCCAGGACCACGTCCCGCCCATCGCGCGGCAGCCCGCTCTGGATCAGCGTCATCCCGATGAGCATCGCGCCGGCCCGGCCGAACCGGGTGTCGCAGTCCGCGGCGGCGCCCGCCTGTTCGGCCAGCCGGTGCGTGCGCTCGGTGTCGCCCGCCTCCAACGAGATCTCACCGAGCGCGACCAGGGCCAGCTCGCGGTGCACGGCGCTGTCGCGCAGGTCGGCGGCTTCCAGTGCCTGCTCGGCGTGCGCCTCGGCCTCGTCCAGCTCGCCGCGTTCCCGCAGCGTCGAACCGAGCAGGACCTGCAGCAGGATCCAGTGGTCCTCGGCCTCGTAAGCCTCGGCCACGGCCAGACCTCGGCGCTGGCGTACCTCGGCGTGCCGGAGGCGTTGCAGCTGGGCCTCCACCCACGACAGGTCGGCCAGCTCGGGTAACAGCCCGCCGATCGCGGCGTCGTCGAGGCCGTCGAGGTACGCCGCCGCCCGGTCTGCATGGGCCCGCACCACACCCAGGTCACCGGTCCAGCAGCTGGCGACGGCCAGCGCCATCCCGGCCCGGACCTTGGCGACCGGATCCCCCCACGCGCAGGCGCAGTCGTAGGCCTGGGCCGCGTAGCGTTTCTGCATGAGGTAGTCGTGTTTGGCCAGATAGCACTGACTCGCCTCGAGCAGCAGCGGCAACGCGGCCGGAGCCCGGATGCCGATCCTGGCCAGTTCGCAGTTCAGCTCGGCCAGCCGGTGGGCGGGCCCGCCCAGCTGGTCGCGCAGCACGGTCTCGAAGTCCGGGTCCGCGGCCTCCCGCTGGCCGGGAACCGGCACCGCGGGCAGAAACACCTGACACATGAAGGTCCCTCTCATCACCCTCGTCATTGGTCATTCGCCATTCAACAAAGCCCCAGACCGCGACTGCGCCCCCAGGCCCCGCCCCCAACGTACCGAAAGTCGGGGAATCCGGGAACAATCGTTCCCCAAAGGGCAAGAGAATTGCATTCCACAAAGCGCGGACGACACTGTGAACGTGCTGACCGGACACCCCCAAATGAGCGTGGGCCGGGCCCATTCCCCGGACCGGCGAGCACGCTCGACACCCTTGAAACCGACCCTAGCCACCTCCCCAACTGCCCGTCAAGCGCCTGGCGACCTGCGGCCGAGCCGCCCGGGCCGACCCCGCCCCCTGCCATCCGGCCGGTGGGTGAATTCACCCACAGCAATTGATGAACACACAGCGGAACATCAGCCGGACACCGTTGAGGTAACCCGTTTACCGGACCCGGAAACCTGCAACACGGACGCGAACATGTTTCAATGAAGAACCGGCCGTCATTTAAAAACGGCGTAATTCACCGAAACCGCACGCGCCCACCGGATCGGTCCGCCGCGCGGGGTCCGCCACTCCGGCGAGAACCCTTGCCGGCCGCAACGCCGTTATCGCCACCACGGCGATCCGGGGCGCCATAGGCCGTAATTTGATCTTGCGTGTCGACGCCCGAAGATCACCGCGGGGCAAGGACCACTCAATGATCAAGTTCATCCGGCCGTCACCCCGCGCCACAGACAACCGGCCGACGATCGGAAACAGACATATTCGTCGCCAATCCGAGGGCGCGTTTCACGAGGTGGGAGTGGTCAGTGCCGGGCTCGGCGCAGCGGATCGCATCGGCCGTCTGGGCGGCAATCCGTGCCGTTCCCCAAATGGGGCCAGCTGCGATGACCGGTGCCGATGACAAAGCCGGGGGGACCGTTCACACGGCTTCCGCTTGGTCGTGCCGTCCATCGTCAGCGAATCGCGCCGCGACGGCAGTGATGGCGTCGACACGTCCGTTATCCACGCCACGGGAATTCGTTCGGCCACAACCAGGGCGCCCGTGACGGCGAGAGGGTCGCCGACGTTGTGCGTGCGCGACTTGGATTGCCGCATCGATCCGGCGACCCGCTCGGGCGTGGACATCGGTCCTGGCGCCAGACCCCTGGCCGAGCGGTTCCCGATTGACCCGCGGCCATAGCATGACAAGCCATGCGCGCTCTGTTTCCCGGCTCCTTCGACCCGGCCACGCAAGGACACCTCGACGTGGCACGCCGGGCCGCGGGCATCTTCGACGAGCTCGTCATCTGCGTGCTGACCAACCCGGCGAAGACCGGCCGGCTCCCCCTCGCCGAACGACTGGCCCGGCTGGCCGACCTGACCAGCGACCTGGCCAATGTCACGGTGGACTCCAGTACCGGCCGGCTCCTCGCCGACTACTGCCGCGGGGCGGGCATCGGCGTGATCGTGCGAGGCCTGCGCACCCCAGCCGACCTTGAGCACGAACTGCCGATGGCTCACCTGAACCGGCACCTCAGCGGCATCGAAACGTTCTTCGTCTCGGCCCACCCCGCGCGGGCGCACATCTCCTCAACCCTCATCGCGGCAACGACTTGAGGACGTCCAAGGGACGACGCCAGCATGTGACATCCCGCTACGCGGTGGTGTCCGGGCCGAACCGGTACTCCAGGCCCGAGCGCAGCAGCTCCACCACTTCCCGGACGTGGGGGGCGAGTTCGTGGTTCGCCAGCCCGGCAACGGTTTCCAGTGCTGTGGAAGGCAGTTCGCGCAGCGGCTGGGCGGCCAGTGCGGCGAGCTGGTGCAGACGCAGGTCGTGTACCTCTGTGCGGCGGCCGGTCCAGGTAGCGACCAGCGCACCGTCCACTGAGTACTCCAGGAACCAGCCGCGCATCATGTCCAGCCCGGCCGGCCGGTCGATCTCGGTGAGGGTGTCGGCGTCGAGCCACACGAGCCTGCCGGGGCGGCAGATGACCACCTGGCGGTGCGCCGGCACCGGGGTCGGTCTGCCGTACACGTCGAGCGTCCTGCTGGCCACCCGCTCGAGCCGCGTGCCGTCCCGCCGCCACATCTCGATGCGACCGTCGCCCTCCTGGTAGCCCCACCACCAGCCAAGCAGCCGGTCCGGGCCGCAGAAGGCCCAGTCGCCGCCGGCCGGTAGCCAGCCACGAGCGACCGGCCGGAGCTCGGCGTCGAGGATCACCATGTCCTGCTGCCCATGGCTGGAGTAGGAGCGCAGCGCCAGGTGCCCGCGTACGGGATCCGCCGCCTCCAGCAGTGCTCCGTGGGACCACTTCCCGGGCAGCTCCCGGTAGCGCTCCGCCCGCGACCACCGGCCGTCGGTCGTGCCGAACCGCAGGCGCTTGCCTGACCCGACGACGAACCCACCCGGCACCCTGCCAAGCGTCCGGTAGTACACCCCGGGCGGCAGGACGGTCGCCAGCTGGCCGGGAGCGCACCGGCTGACCAGCCACTGCTGTGATCCGCCACCACAGTGCACGACGCCGCCGCCGCCCATGGCCAGCGGGTTGTGGTAGCCCGTTCCAGGGTAGCGGTGGCGGCGGCGGCCGTCGGGCAGTGAATGGATCGCTATGCCCTTGTCGCTCCTGATCGCGAGTTCCGAGTTGTCCGGGGCGAACGAGACACAGTGGTGCCCCCACACCTTGAACCTGGCCACCAGGCCGTTCACCGGTTCGGTGACGCGGTCGGGGTCGGCGGCGGCGAGCCGCTCGAACAACCCCCGTGCGGCATCGCCGGCCGGCCGCCAGTCCGGGATCAGCCGAGCGGCTCGCACAGCGCCGGCCAGCGGCATGGCGGGCATCAGCCGCCACAGCCGCTCCCACTCCCCCGCGTCAGCGAGGTAGCCGGCCTCGGCGCTGGTCACGATGCGGTCGGAGCGTTCGGTGATCACCCGCACCAGATGCTGCCGGCCGACACCGATCACCGTGCGCCGCAACGCTTCCCGGGTCTCCTCGGCGGCGCCCCGGTACGCCCGGGCCAGCAGCTTCCCGTCCGGGTCCAGTGCCTGGTACCGCTTCTGCTGCCCGGTCAACGCGAAGAACGACGCCCGGTCCACCGCCTTGACCGGGAGCAGGTCGTTCCGGACGCAGTACGCACCGATCGCGGCCCTGGAACCGGCGTCCCTGCCCGCATCGACGGCCGCTGCCAACACGTCTGCCGTTGTGCACCAACGGCTCACGTGCTCCCAGGTGTCGTATCGCGGGTCGCGGAGCCACGCCGCCCACAGCGCCTCGATCGCGGTCCTGTCCCCGGATTCGGCGGCTGTGATGAGGATCGTCCATGCTCGCTGCGCGCGCTTGGTGAGCACGCCGTCCGGGCTCCGTTGGTCCGTCCGCCGGGCCAACCGGTTCGTTCGTGCCGCCCGCATGCCGCGATCAGCTCGACTCGTCCGCCACACCTCCATCGTAGGGACCCGAACACACTTATACGAAACCACCGTGGCGCAACAGAACAGCGTCCGTTCGCAGGCTGGCTGCGCTGCCTGGGTACGCCCTACACCACCGATTCGTCGCCTGCGTCGCGACGACGGCCGCGGCCGATCCGGCCCGGCTACACCAGAAACTCCATGACGAAGGCTCGGACATCATCACTTCGCGCTTCGGACGGTCAACTTCGGGACCATCGCTGGTTGTCGGCGCCGGTGCAGGGCCAGATGACGAACTGGGTGCCGTTTGCGGTGCCGTTGCCCACGGCGTCGAGGCATTTGCCGGAGCCGACGTTGATGACAGCGCCGTCGGCCCGGACTTGCCACTGCTGGGCGGTGGAGCCGTTGCAGTCCCAGATCTGAACCGGGGTGTTGTCGGCGGTGCTGGTGACCTCAAGGCACTTGCTGTCGAACACCTTCAGTGCGTTGATGTCGGTCGACGTCCAGGCTTGGTTGTCGCCGTTGTTGCAGTCCCACAGCGCGGGCCGGACGCCGTTGGCGGAGTTGCCCCCGGGCACGTCGACGCACTTGCCGGACCCGGCGCCCTTGAGGATGCCGTCGATGTCGGTGCGAGCCCACTGCTGGTTGGCGCCGCCGTTGCAGGCCCAGATGATCAGGGCGGTGCCGTTGGCCGTGCCATGCCCGGTCGCGTCGAGGCATTTGCCGGAGCCCGTGGTGATCACGGTGCCGTCGGCGTTGACGTTCCACGACTGCGCGGCGGTGTTGTTGCAGTCGTTGATTTGGACCGGCGTCCCGTCCGCGGTCGAATTCCCCCTGACCTCCAGGCATTTGGTGCCGTACACCTGCAGCTGCTTGGCCGGAGTGAGCGTCCAGCTCTGGTTGCTGCCGCCGTTGCAGCTCCACAGGGTGACCGCGGTGCCGTTAGTCGTGCTGCCGCCGGGCACGTCGGCGCAGATGCCGGACTCCCGGCCCTTGAGGATGCCGCCGAGGTTGCCGGCCGGGTTGGCGGTGACGGTGAGGTTGTCGAACTGGTCGGTCTGGTAGCCGACGACACCGACACCGGCCTGGCCGCTGGTGTACGACCGGTCGTTGACGGTGCCCAGGGTGGCGCCGTCGGCGGTGGCGGTGATCTGGTTGCCGGAGAACCCGAGCTTCACGGTGTGCCACGTGTTGAGGCCCAGCGCGGCGCGGGTGCCGGACGCGAGCACGGTCAGGATGCCGCTGCTGGAGTTCCTGGCGATCGACCAGGCGCCGGTGTCGGCGATGTGCAACTGGTACGCGGCCTGGTTGCGCTGCGGCCGTTTCTGGACGTTGGCGCGGCCCAGGATGGTGACGGTGCCGGCCTGCTGCATGTTGACGTCAAGGCTGACCGTGTAGTTGCTCCAGGCAGGGTCGCCGATGAGGGTGTAGGCGTCGCTGTCGTCCTGCCAGTTGATCGGCCGGACCGGAGCGACCTGCTGCAGGCACTGTCCACTGTGGCCGGCCGCGCACGGCCGGGTCTCGTAGGAGCCTTGCATGTCCTCGAAATACCGCGGCGACATACGAGCGGCGTAGCCGTCGAAGTTGTCCGAGTACGGCAGGCCCAGCGCCGACGCGGCCGGACCCGCCGCCGTGCCCTTGCCCTGCCCGGCCGTGGTCGTCACGGTGTAGATCCGGTTCGGTTGCAGCGTCAGGCTGTAGGCGCCATTGACCGGAACCACGTCGGCCTGCCGCACGAACCAGTCCGCGGGATTGCTCGACCCCATGTCCGTCGCCCAGACCCGCACGGTCCCGGTGCTCAGCCCGCCCGAGACGGTGACGTTCACCGTCTGCGCGGTAGTGCTGCCGCTGGTCTCGTAGATCGTCGAATAGTCGGCGTTGTTCGGCGACTTCAGCGACACATAGCTGCCATTGGCCCGGTTCCCGCCCAGATACCCGCTCGCCGAGGAATTGAGGTACTGCCAGCCGGGCTGGGTGAACTGCCCGTAGTGAGCGTTGGCCCACAGGTTCTTCCCGACCCGGTAGGCGCCCGACCACGGCGAGCCCGCGTCCATCAGACCCACGGTGGCGTAAGGAAGATTCGGTGTGATCGCGGCGACCAGCGGCCAGTTCATGTAGCCGGTGATCTCCGCGTCGAGATAGCCGCGGTTGACCGTGCGGATGTACGGCACGACCCCGGTCATGTCGTCCTGGGACCCGAACTCCGAGGCCCACAACGGCTTTCCGCTGGTGCGTGCGTTCGATGTCGTATTGCACGACTCCGCCTGCGACAGGTAGCCGCACACGTAGTGGTTGCCCAGCACCCCGACCGCGCTCTTGAGCGCTGGGTCGGCGGCGAACTCGTCGGCCATGCCCCAGCCGGAGTCGTCGCCGACGATCCGCACGCTGCCGAACCCCGCGTTGTTCAGGCCGGTCCGCAGGTTCTTGTACCAGCCGGAGTCGTGGCCGCGCTCGTTCCACCCGCCGATGTAGCTCACGCGGATGCCGTGGCCCTTGGCGCAGTTGAGCCACGCGATGTCGTAGTCGATCATCTCCTGCGACCAGAAGCTGCCGCCGCCGATCCAGCCGGGGGCCGCCCACGGCAGGGCGACGACGCGGATGTCCGGGTTGCGGGCCAAAGCCTGTTCGCCGAGCCAGAACTCGTAGCCGGCGGTGCAGTTGATGTCCCCGCGGACGTGCTCGTGACTGGGTTCGGACCCGTCGGTGGAGTTGGCGTCACCGCCGATCTCGAGCTTGAGCAACTGCACGGCGGCGCCGTAGCCGGGCTTGAACAGGTAGTCGAGGATCTGGCTGCGCTGCGGCTCCGGGTAGTCGACCAGCAGACGGGAATTGCCGCCCCCGCCGCTGATCGCGCCGACGCCGTCGAACGTCCGCCCGACGATGCCGCCGTTGACGGCGACGGTTGTCGTTGCCGCAGCCGCGGGCGCCGGAGTGGCCAGCACACCCGCCGTCGCGATGACGGTGCTGAGGGCCGCGACGACCGCGGCCATGGACAAGACGCGCATGTGGCGCCACTCCTTGACGTTGGCGGACCCGGAGCACGTCCGTCCGGCGTGCGGCACGTGGGACAGCCGCCCCGGCACCGCCGGCCGGACCGGCACCGCGCTCGACCTGATGGAGCGTCGGCACGAACACGGTGAGTATCGGTTGGCAGCTTGTGGGCTGCGGCTGGGTTCTGTCAAGGCCTCACGCCTGTTGATCGCCCACAGAGGCCGGTGATACCGGGCGGCGGCGCTGCGGTTGGCCAACTTCGTTGCCTTGCAAGGATCTCATCGTCGTCGATGGCCGCCATACGGCCCCTAGCCCGGCGCCCATCGCCGGTGCTAACATCGTTCCACGCTTTGTTGAAACGTTTCAATCACCGGGTACGACATTCCGCCGCTGTCGCCCTCGGTCATCGCACAGCGCACTCACGACCATCCGTTGGGCCCGACCCGAGGGAGGACATCGTGCTGAGAACCTCGATCACGGTCATCGCCACGCTGGTCTGCGTCGCCGCCCCGGTCGCCCGCGCCGCGGCGGTCTCGGCACCCGAGCTCAGGGTCCTGCCGTTGGGCGACTCGATCACGTGGGGCGAGAAGAGTTCAACCGGGTCCGGTTTCCGCGGCGATCTGTGGAACACCCTTACGGGAGCCGGAAACCACGTGGACTTCGTCGGCGGCGAAGACTCGGGCACCCTGCCCGACCCCGACAACGAGGGCCACCGCGGCTGGCGGATCGACCAGATCGCCGGGATCGCCACCGAGCGGATCGCCACGTACCGGCCGAACATCGTGACGCTGCACCTGGGCACCAACGATGTGCTGCAGGGCTACCAGTTCCCGGCCGCGCCGGCACGGCTGGGTTCGCTGATCGACCAGATTCTCGCCGCCGGCCCGGAAACCACGGTCCTGGTCGCCTCGATCGTCCCGGCGGCCAACCCGTCGATCCAAGCGCAGATCGCCGACTACAACCGGCAGATCCCCGGCCTCGTACAGACTCGCCGCGACGCCGGCAAGCACGTCGCGTTCGTGGACATGGGCAACGTGACGACCGCGGACCTCGACGGCGACGGCATCCACCCCAACGACACCGGCTACCGCAAGATGGCCGCCAACTTCGCCGCCGGCGTGCAGACGGTCCTCGGCGCGGGCTGGGTCGCCAACCCGGTGACCGTCGGCGCCCACCCGGTCGTCGGCGAGGAGTCCGGCCGTTGCGTCGATGTGCCAGCGTTCAGCCAGGCCAACGGTACGGCCGTGAACCTGTGGGACTGCAACAGTGGTCTGAACCAGCAGTGGACGCCCACCCCGGCCAAGGAGCTGCGTGTGTACGGCAGCAAGTGCCTCGACGCCTACGCCCGCAACACCGCCGACGGGACCAAGGTGCAGATCTACGACTGCAATGGCGGCGACAACCAGCAGTGGACCCTGCGCTCCGACGGCACGATCATCGGCGTGCAGTCCGGCAAGTGCCTCGACGCCTTTGGACACGGCACCGCCAATGGGACCGCCTTGACGCTGTGGACCTGCAACGGTGGCGGGAACCAGCGCTGGACTCGGCCGAACCTCCGCCTGTCATGAGTCACGAGCACCTGTGAAGGACACCGCCATGTTGGTGCACACCCGAAAGGCGCTGTGGCGCCTGGCCGCCGCGGCCGTTGTGCTCTCTTCTGCCGTCGTGGTCACCCCGTCCGCCGACGCGGCGGCAGCGGAGGTCGCCGTCACCGACTTGCGCGTCAACAACGTCACCAACCCGCTCGGCATCGACAACGTGCGTCCCAGTCTCAGCTGGCGCCTGACCTCGTCGGTCAACGGCGAACGGCAGACGGCGTACCGCATCCTCGTCGCCAGCACCCCGAGCCGTCTCACCCCAGGCAGCGCTGATGTCTGGGACAGCGGCAAAGTAGCGTCTCCCGACTCGGTCGCCGTGCCGTACGGCGGCCCCGCACTGCAGCCCGCCCGCACGTACTTCTGGGCCGCGCAGGCTTGGGACGCCAACGACCAGGCATCCGCTTGGAGCGCGATCGCGCGCTGGGAGACCGGCCTGTTCACCGCGCAGGACTGGAAGGGCGCCCAGTGGGTCAGCCCCGACACCGCCACCGGCGCGGCGCCGATGCTGCGGACCGCGTTCACGTTGCCGTCCAAGCCAATCGCGTCCGCCCGCGCCTACGTCGACGGGCTCGGCTTCTACGAGTTGCGGCTCAACGGCGCCAAAGTCGGCGACCGGGTCCTGGCCCCGGCCAACACTCCTTACGCGCAACGCAATCTCTACACCACATACGACGTCACTTCGGCTCTGCGCGCCGGCGGCAACGCGATCGGGCTGTGGCTCGGCGACGGCTACGGCCCACGGTTCAGCCCGTACGGCTTCCGCTGGAGCGGCCCGCGGCAGGCGATCCTGCTCCTCGACGTCACCTTCGCCGACGGCACCCACCAGACCGTCACCACTACGCCGTCGTGGAAGTGGCAGACCGGCCCGATCACCGCCAACGATCTCTACGCCGGCGAGAGCTACGACGCGCGCCAGGAGCGGCCTGGCTGGGACCAGCCCGGCTACGCCGACATCGGCTGGCGGGCGGTCCAGGCCGTCGCCGCCCCGTCGGCGACGCTGACCGCCGACGCCACGCTGCCGCCGATCCGGGTCGTCGCCACGCGCCCCGCCGTGCGGCTCAGCCAGCCGCAGCCCGGCGTGTGGGTGTACGACTTCGGGCAGAACATCGCCGGCTGGGCCAGGCTGCGGGTCCAAGGCGCCGCCGGGACCACCGTGCGGTTGCGCACCGCTGAGGAGGTGCAGGCGAGCGGCATGCTCGACACCGCGACGAACCGCGCCGCCGCATCGACCGACTCCTTCACGCTGGCCGGGACCGGGTCGATGGAAACCTACGAGCCGCGGTTCACCTACCACGGCTTCCGCTACGTCGAAGTCACCGGATTCCCTGGCACGCCAACGATCGGCAGCCTCGACGCCCGCGTCGTGCACGCCGACGTCCGGTCCACCGCGACGTTAAACTCCTCCAACGGACTGCTCAACCAGATCTGGCAGAACAACCGCTGGGCGATCCTGAACAACTCGATGAGCATCCCGACCGACAACCCGGTGCGCGACGAGCGGACTCCGCCGGGCATGGACGTGCAGGCCTACCACGACGCGTCGATCCGCGAGTTCGGGATGGACGGCTTCTACGCCAACTACCTCGCCGACATGCCGCCGGGCACCGCACTGCCCAACGACGCCGGCAACGCCCAGCAGCCGGACATGGGCGGCAACCAGGTGGTGCTCGCCTGGGCGTTGTACGAGCAGTACGGCGACCGCGACACCCTCGCCGCCCACTACCCCGCCATGAAGCGGTTCGTCGACACCAACGCCGCCAACGTGCCGGGCTATGTCTGGACGACCGGGTTCGGCGACTGGTGCCCGCCCGACCTCGGCCCCAACGCCAACGGCGGGCAGGGCAACTCCAGCGCGGGCGACTGCTTCAGCGAGGCGGCCATCGTGAACACCGCGTTGTCGTACCGCCAAGCGCGGGCGGTCGCCAAGGCAGCCACGGCTCTGGGCCAGCCGGCTGACGCGACCCGCTACAACCTGTTGGCCGACAACATCAGGGCGGCGTTCAACTCGCGGTTCCTCAACGCCGACGGGGCAAGCTACGGCAGCGGGCGTCAGACGACGAGTGTCCTGCCGCTGGCGTTCGGCATGGTTCCGGACGCGAACGTCACCGCGGTCGGCGCACGGCTCGTCGACACCATCACCAACCGCAACGGCGGCCACCTCGACACGGGCATCTTCGGCACCCGCTTCCTCTTCGACGCCCTCGCCCGGATCGGCCGTGCCGACGTCGCGGCGACCGTGCTGGACCAGACGTCGTACCCCGGGTTCGGCTACGAGATCGCTCGCGGGGCGACGACACCGTGGGAGCAGTGGACTTACGCCTCGTCGATGGAGACGCACGACCACGCCATGTTCGCCGGGATCAACGCCTCGCTCTACACCCAGCTGGCCGGCATCCAGCCGGCCGGCCCAGGTTACGCGACGCTGTCCGTCGACCCGAAGGTGCCCACCGGTCTGGCCCACGTCGCCGCGTCGATCGACACCGTCCGCGGCACCGTCGCCAGTTCCTGGACGGTCTCCGGCACCCAGATCACCCTGGACGTCACCGTCCCCGTCGGGGCCACGGCGACCGTGCACGTGCCCAACTTCGGCCGCAGCGACGCCACAGTGACCCCGTCGGCGGGCGCCACCCAGACATCGGCGACCGGCTTTGAGACGGTCTACACCGTCGGCTCCGGGGCCTGGCACTTCACCGGCGCTGTCGCACCGGCCGCAACGACAACGCCGCCGGGTACCTGGCCGCGATGCGCGGTAGAGACCGGCACGTGCACGTTCACCGGTACCCAGACGGTCGCCTACGGAGCGGCGGGAAAGTTCGCGTACGCCACCCTCACCGGCGGCACCGCGTGCGGCAACGATGTCTTCGGAGACCCTGCCCCCAACGTCTCAAAGGCCTGCTACGTAACGCCGCCCCCACCGGCAGCGGACAGCTGGACGCAGTGCGCGACGGAGACCGGCACATGCACATTCAACGGCACGCAGACAGTCGCCTTCGGCGCTGCGGGCCAGTTCCGGTACGCCACCCTCACCGGCGGCACGGCATGTACGAACGGCGTCTTCGGCGACCCCATCCCCGGCACACCAAAAGCCTGCTACACCACCGCCCCACCACCCGGCACAACAACGTGGACCCCGTGCGCCGACGAAACCCGAACGTGCACATTCACCGGCGCCCACCAGGTCGCCTTCGGCGCCGCCGGCCGGTTCACCTATCGCCCGTTCACCGGCGGCACGCCGTGCACCAACGACGTCTTCGGTGACCCGATCCCCGGCACAGCAAAAGCCTGCTACGTCCAATGACCGGCCCGGCCCCGGACCACGCCCAACGGAAGGACGTCGTCCCTTGTGGACAGACCGCCGGTCTCGGAACCGGCCGCCTGCTGGTCCAGCTTCTGCCACGCACTCGGGTTGGGATCGGTCCACGACTGCCGCGTGTGCTCAACCACCCGGCCCGTACCGAGAACCGCCGCCCGGCTCCGGATTCCACTGTGGACAACCACGTGCAGGGGTCGCCGGTGACACGCCCCGTCACGGCCCGGGATCACCCGCCCGGACCAGGCCGCTCTGATAGGCGATGACGACCAGTTGGGCCCGGTCGCGGGCGCCGAGTTTGGCCATGGCGCGGTTGGCATGGGTCTTGACCGTCAGCGGGGACAGGAAAAGGCGCTCGCCGATCTCGTCGTTGCTCAACCCGTGGGCGACGAGCACCAGCACCTCGCGTTCGCGTTCGGTCAGCCGGTCCAGCCCGACCGGCGCGGGCAGCGGTACCGGCTGGGCCTGGCTCAGGAACTGGCTGACCAGACCGCGGGTGGCGGCCGGGGACAGCAGTGCCTCGCCGGCGGCGACCACCCGGATGGCGCGCAGCAGCTCGGCGGGCTCGACGTTCTTGCCCAGGAAGCCGCTGGCACCGGCACGCAGCGCGCGTACGACGTTCTCGTCGTTCTCGAAGGTGGTAAGCACGAGGATCCGCACCCCCGCGAGGTCCTCCGAGGCGGCGATCTCGCGGGTCGCCTCGATGCCGTCGCACTCCGGCATCCGGATGTCCATCAGGACGACGTCCGCACAGCAGGTCCTGGCCAGCCGCACGGCCTCCCGCCCGTTGCCGGCCTCGCCGACGATCTCGATGCCGGGCTCGGCGGCGAGGAACATCCGGAAGCCGGCGCGGATCAGCGGTTGGTCGTCGACGAGCAGCACCCGGACGCTCACGCCGTCACCGCGTGAGTGGGGAGGCACGCGTGCACCGCGAACCGGCCGGGTCCGTCCATCCCGGCGGTGACGCTGCCGCCGATCGCCGCGGCGCGCTCACACATGCCGAGGATGCCGTATCCGGATCCCTGGCCGGACTGGGCGTGGCTGACGGGGTTGGTGATGTCGAGCGTGACCGCCTGAGGGGTGTAGGTGACAGTCAGGTCCGCGGTCCCGTCGCCGTACTTCCGGGCGTTGGTGAGCGCCTCCAGCACGATCCGGTAGGCCGCGACGTCGACGACGGAGGGCAGTTGCCGCGCGTCGCCGGACTCGCGGTGCTCGACGGTGAGGTGGTCCGCGATGTCCTCAAGCAGATCCGTCACCTGCGCGAGCCCACACGGCGGCCGCGTGGGTGCCGCGGGATCGCCGGAATCGCGCAGCAGACCGACGACGAAGGCCATCTCCCGCAGCGCCGCGTCGGCGAACCGGCTGATCGCGTCCAGTGCCTGAGCGACCTGGTCGGGACGGCCCGGCCCAACGTGCCGGGCACCGGTGGCCTGCACCTTGACGACGGCGATGTGGTGGGCGGCAACGTCGTGAAGTTCCCTGGCGATCCGGAGCCGCTCCTGGGCGACCCGGCGGCGGGCCTCCTCCTCGCGGGTCTGCTCCGCACGCGTCGCGCGGTCTTCCACGGCCGCGATGTAGGCCCGCCTGCTGCGGGCCGCGTCCCCGTAGGCGGCGGCCATCCCGAGGAACCCGAGGTCCACGCTGGTGCCGGGATCCCACCAGGAGTCGGTGCCGGCGGCGAAATGGGCGAGCCATCCGATGAGGAACACGCCGATGGTGGTCAGCCATACGGTGCGGCGGCCGGCAGTCTGCGCGATCGTGTAGATGGCGACCATGAGCGCGGCGGTCACCGCCAGTGGCCGGCTGCCCAGGAGGATGGTAAGCGGAACCGACACGACTGTCGTGCCGGTCAGGACCCACCACGGTGCGCGGCGACGGCACATGACGGCGGCGAACGCCACCGCCGCGACGACGAAGTGGTATCCGGTGACGTCCTGCTGCGGCTCCCCGAGCGGGGAGAAGTGTGCCGTGACGATCGACGTCGCGGCCAGGCCGAGCCCGATCGCCAGGTCAGTCCAGTGTGGACGAAGCCCGGCCGCCCGCCGCAAACCGGCAAGATCCATGGTTTTCATCGTAGGGAGCCCGGCTGCCCCCGGCGTCATCCATGCGCAGTACCCGAAACGCTCCGGACGCGGTAGCGCGGCCCGCGAAGGCACAGCGTCCGCAGCGGTGAGCCGACCGCGGCGGGACGACGCGCATCGACGACCCATCCGGCGATGGTGAACGCCCAAGATCCGACTGATTCGAGGGAACCACGATCATGGCCAAACTGGCTCGGTTGAGCCTCGCAAACCGGGGGCTGGTCGCGCTGATCACGTTGATCACGCTCGGCTTCGGCGCCTACGCCATCCCGAAGCTCAGACAGCAGCTCCTGCCGCCGCTCGCACTGCCGGTGGCGGTGATCACCGCACAGCTGCCCAGTGCGCCGCCGGACATTGTCGCGCAGCAGCTCACGACACCGATCGAAATCGCCGCGAAGTCGGTCAGCGGTGCCGGCTCGGTCACCTCGGTCTCCCGCGAGGCGTATGCGACGGTCGAGGTGGCGTTCGACTACAGCATACCCACCGACGACATGGTCAGCCGCTTGCAGTCCGCGGTGGCCCGCATCGCCGGTCAGTTGCCCGAGGGCAGCGATCCACACGTGAGTGCTGGTTCCTCGGAAAACGTGCCGATCATGCAGGTCTCGGCGAGTAGCACCGCCGATCCGCGCGCGTTCACCGAACGGCTCAGGCGGCAGGTGCTGCCCAAGGTGCAGGGCGTAGCCGGTGTCCGCGGGGTGGACCTCGCCGGCGGCACCACCGATCAGGTCCGGATCACCCTCGACCCGGCGAAGGCCGCCGCGGCCGGAGTGACCATCGCGGCCGTCTCGGACGCGGTGCGCTCCAACGGATCGGCGACCCCCGCCGGCACGCTGACGCAGCGGAACGAGTCGCTCTCGATCCAGGTCGGTGCCGCCCTGCGCACGGTGGACGACGTCCGCAACCTGTTCGTGGCACCAGAAAGCCGAACGGACGGGCGATCCGATGCACCTGCGCCGGTGCGGCTCAGCTCCGTCGCGACCGTCGAACTGGTGCCCGACGAGGTCACCTCGCTCACCATGGACCTGATCAACCAGTACCGCGCCCAGGGCATGACCGTCCACGAGGCGGTGGTCGAGGGCGGGCGGCGACAGCTGCGCCCCATCCTGATGACCGCCGTCGCCACCATCTGCGCCCTGAGCCCGATGGCCGTCGGCATCACCCGGAGCGGCGAGTTCATCTCCCGGCCGCTGGCGATCGTGGTCATCGACGGGCTCATCAGTTCCACGCTGCTGACGCTCGTCCTCGTGCCAACCCCGTACGCCATCGTCGAAGGGGCATCGGAACGGCGGCGGGCGAAGCGGCGGTCAACGGTGTCGGCGGCCGAGCCAACGGAACCCGCGCTGAGCGAGTCGCACTCCAGCGGCTGATCCCGCGGCCCGCCTCAGCCAAGGTCGTTGAGCGGACCGCCGGTACACGCCCGGCGGTCCCCGCCGACACCGGGCCCATCGGCATGCCGTCTCACCTCCGGACCCTGTCAGCGCATGTGAGGATGCTGAGGTGGTGTCTCGCGTGGGGGTCGTGGATCCTGACAGCCTTGCCCGGTGGTGCTTGGAGCATCTGGGCAGCTCGCCGGCGGAGGAGCTGTTCAGGTCCGGGTATCTGTCGGCGGTCATCGGGGTTCGGCTGTTGGATGGCCGTGAGGTTGTGGTCAAGGTCCGTCCGGACTCGCCGCGGATAGCGGCATGCGTCGACGTCCAGCGCCGGCTGTTCCAGGCCGGTTATCCCTGTCCCCGGCCGCTCACCGGCGCCGCTGCCTTCGGCGGCGGCATCGCGACCGCGGAGGCCTATGTCCCCGGCGGCGACATACTCCCTAGCGCGGACCACGCGGCCCCGGCGTTCGCTGAGGCGTTCGCGCGGCTGATCCGGCTCGCTCCCCGGCCGGACGAACTGTCCACACTCGACCCGCCACCGTCGTGGGCGGCGTGGAACCAGGGCGGGGAGGGACTGTGGCCGTGTCCGGAGGAGCGGGATGTCGACCTCGACGAGGTACCCGGCGCGGAGTGGATCGACGAGGCCGGGCGCCGTGCCCGTGACCGGTTGCGAGCCAGCGGGTCCGATGCCGTGATCGGCCATTGCGACTGGCTCGCAGGCAACCTGCGCTGGAGCGGAGACGAGTTGCTGGTGGTGCACGACTGGGACAGCGTGACCGCTGAGAGCGAAGCTGTCCTGGCCGGTTTTGCTGCCGCGCTGTATTCGACCGTCAGCGCGGACAAGCTGGCCACTGTCGAGGACACGGAGCAGTTCCTTGCCGCGTATTGCACTGCGCGGGGCCGCGAGTTCAGCGCCGACGAACTCCAACGGTCGTGGGCGGCTGGCGTCTGGACCAGAGCCTACGACGCCAAGTATCAGCACGCGGCCGGGCAGCCCATCACCGCACTGTCGGAGGACGAGGCCCGCGAGCGCCTCGGTCGTGCTGGCTCCGGCTCGCGGAGGCCGTGAACGACCCGCTGCGGGTTGGCGCCGTACTTCGGCGCGGGCTGAACAGAATGTCCCGGTCTATCCGACGTTCCGGCCCCGGAGAACGAGCGTCCTCCGGGGCCGACGCGGGCTGATCCGGCCGATCCGGTCAGGCCTTGATCTGCTTGGTGTCGTCGCTGGCGCTGATGGCGATCTTGCGGGGCTTGGCGCGCTCGGCGACCGGGATCCGCAACGTCAGCACACCCGCCTCGTAGCCGGCCTGGATGTGCTCGGCGTCCAGGGC